>JBPYFB010000248.1:0-28180 GCA_051986465.1 Rugosimonospora sp. | reverse complement strand
ACATCCCGGCCCGGCAACTCGATGTCGTCAAAGCCGATCTGCCGATAAGTGCCCTCACTGACGAGATCATGGTCCTCGACGGTGGCCTGATTCAAAGACGACGGCGGCCGGGGCTTCATCGGCGCCCTAGCCACGGCCCGCGACACGTTCCTCCGCGATGGGGTTGGCATCCCGCCACGCTAAACGGCCGCGAACTGCGACACGCCGCGCGACGCACCGAGCCATCGGGACAACTTCCCGCACTTCGTCTCTCAGGCCGGCCTGGTCGCCCACCGGCCGGCAGGCTAGGCGTCGCCGACGGTCGCGACGGCATTCGCCGCCGTTGGCGAAGCCGGGCACCGTCACCGTCCGGCGGCTCGTCGGGTTGGTGAAACGTCGCACCCCCTGGCGCCTGCTGCTGGTCCACGCTGGTCCTTCCCGGATGAAAGGTGACGCCCGTGACCGTGCTCGACCACACGCGCAGGGCCTCGCGCATCGCCGCGTGGCGCTGCCGGATTCACCCAGAAGTGAGCCGATGACACCGCCCGCCCGAACACGTCGTGCGCGGTTGCGCATTGAGCTGGTGGTGCCCGATGGTCCATTGGAAGCACTGGCGTACGCCGACGTGCGTGTGGTCGGTGCCGATCTCACCGAAGCGCAGATGCTGTCATCGACGTTCGATACATGTGACTTCGTCGGTACCCGGTTCAACTGCGCCACACTGAAAAACTGCGTGTTTGCTGACTGCCGGTTCGCCGGGTGCGACTTCTTCGACGCCGTGCTCACCGACTGCCGCATGGTGGGCAGTACCTTCGACCGTTGCACGTTCACCGCATCGAGGTCGCTGGCGGCGACTGAGCACCGCCGACCTCTCAGGTGCCGACCCTGAGCACCGTTGACTTCAAGCGGGTCCACATGAACAACGTCAAGCTTTCCCGCGCCCGATATCAGGGCGGGGCGTTCACCGACGTGGACTTCACCAACGCCACGCTCGACGGGCCTGGACCGTGGCGATCCTGGCCGTACGGTTCATCGAGCGGCAACCCGCCGCGGCCGGCGGTACTGGACCCGACGTGGCATGGTTTCCGCTGGTCATGAGGCTGTACTTTCGACAGCTGGTCCTGCCGGGACGCACCCGGTCGCTGCCCCGCTGACCGCCCGCGTCCCTGCCGACGAGGCAGGTGCTGGCCCGGCCCCGAACGTGGTGCGCGTATGGCCGTCAAGTCGCCAGCTTGAGCGCCCGAAGCCATTCGCGTGCGATCGCCAGATCCTCATCGGTGAGCGCGTGGCCGGCTGGCAGCAGGTGGTGGGTGACGAGCGCACCTGCGCGGCGCAGCCGTACGGCCAGTTGTTGGCCATCGCCGGACGATCTGCGGCTGTCTTCCGCACCGTCGATGATCAGGACAGGCGTGTGGTCAAGGCGGCAGGGGAGATCCTCGGTGAACGGGGACAGGGGCCGGAACAGGATCGCTCCTGCGAGCAGACCGGGACAGGTCATCAGCAGCGCAGCAGCCATGATCGCACCGTTGGAGAAGCCCACGGCCACGGGCTTCGTGGCGATCTCGTGCTCCACACAGGACGCCTGGATGTACTCCGCCAGCACCGGCACCCGAGCCGCAACATCCGTCTCATCCACCCGACGATCTGGGGAGCGCCGGAAGAAGGCGTAGCCGATGTCCATCGCGACCGCGCCACGGACGCCGAGCTTCGCAGCCCCTGGTGCCAGCTCGTCGGCCAGGGGCAGTAGATCAGTCTCACTGCCGTATGAACCGTGCAGCAGGACGAGTGGCGCGATGCTCGGATCGGTGGCAGGGACGAATTTAGACGCGAAAGTCGACTCGTCGGTCACGGCAATAGTTTGCTTGAGAGGCGGGCTTCGATGCCGTCGAGGAGGAAGTCGAGGCCGATCCGGAAGGTCTGGTCGGCGTTCAGGTGGGCGCCATCGCGTACGACCGCCGCCAGCGCGGGGAATCGACCGGTGGCGAAGGTACGCACCAAATAAGGCCCGAGGGCGGCCTGCCACTGCTTCTTGTCCATCCCGGTGGCCCGCTCGGCACGCCGCTCGGTGATCTCCCGACGCACCGCGCCGATCACGTACGCATTGACCGCCTCGACCACCGGCATGACGGTATCCACGTCGATGCCGTCCATCGCGGCCACCACGGTCTCTCCCCTGGCGAGCGCGTGTGGCCCGAGCTGGGGTCGCCCACCGATCAGGTCGGCGAACCACTCATGCCGGTGGGCGGCGCGCCGAGTGGTTTCGGCAAGGGAGCGCAGCACCTCCCGCCAGTCCTTTCCGGTTGGCCGGATATCGGCGTGGACCGCATCGACCATCAGGTCGAGCAACTCGTCCTTGGTGGCGATGTAGCCGTACAGCCGCATCGGCCCGACGTCCAGTGCGGCGGCGACCTTGCGCAACGACACCGCCTCCAGGCCGTCCGCGTCGGCCAGCCGGATCGCGGCTCGGACGATCCGCTCCCGGCTCAGCGGGGCCAGCACCGGTCGGTCCGGCGGCTCCGGCCGCTCCCACACCAACATGCCGCTGACGATACATTGCCTGATTCGATACGGTGTATTGGCTCGATACAGCGAATCGGAGGGCAACCATGACCATCGCCATCATTGGAGCCGGACTGGGTGGCCTGGTCCTTGCCCGGGTGCTGCATCTGCACGGCATCGACCCCGTCGTGTACGAACGGGAAGCGTCGCGCGACGCGCGTGGTCAGGGTGGCATGCTCGATCTGCATTCCGGGACCGGGCAGCGGGCGATGCGGGAGGCTGGCCTGATCGACCAGTTTCACGCGATTGCCCGCCGCGAAGGCCAGGACCTGCGACTTCTGGAGCCAGATGGCACCCTGCTGCTCCAAGAGGACACGCCCGACGACGCCCCACTCGAGCGACCCGAGGTCGACCGGGCGGATCTGCGCAACCTGCTGCTGGACTCTCTCCCCGAACACATGGTGCGTTGGGGGCACGCGCTCGAATACGCCGACAATGGCCTGCTGCACTTCACCGACGGCAGCAGTACGCCATATGACATGTTGGTCGGCGCCGACGGCGCGGACTCCCGGGTCCGCGCGCTGCTCACCGACGCCCGCCCGAGCCACACCGGCCAAAACGTCGTCGAGCTCGGCATCCCCGACATCGATCGCACGCACCCCGAGCTCGCGACGATGGTGGGGCGTGGCAACTACTGGGTACTCGGCAACGGAAAATCCCTGTCGGCGCAGCGCAACGGCGACGGCCGCGTACGCATCTACCTCAGCTTCTACACGGCCGAGGACTGGTTCGCGACTATTGGGATACCGTTCGGCGATCCGGCAGCCGCCCGGGCGCGGCTGATCGACCTGCTCACCGGCTGGGACGCTCGGTTCGCCGCACTGATCGCAGCCTGCGACGACACGATCGTGCCGCGGTCGATCTCCACTCTCCCGGTCGGCCTGACGTGGCCGTCGAGGCCAGGCGTCACGCTGCTCGGCGATGCCGCGCACCTGATGCCGCCGGTGGGGGAGGGCGCCAACATGGCAATGCTCGACGGCGCCCTGCTCGGCCTCGCGCTGGCCGCACACCCGGACGACTTTCCCGCCGCTGTCAAAGAATACGAACGCGAGATGTTCGAACGCGCCAACACTGCCGGCCGGATATCCGCGCGTATTCAGGAGATTCTGATGTCACCGGATGCCAGTCGCAAAATGCTTGCGTTCTTCCAACCGGACTGAGATGTCACCCGGAGAACCGAGCCCGGAGGTCCAAGCCCGGAGAACCGAGCCCGGAGAATCGGGCCTGACCAGCGCGTAGCCGATCAGGCCCGATTCCTGCTAGGCCCACATGGCGAGCACGGCGGTCGCGAGCTAGTACCAGTTGCTGTAGAAGAACTGACCGGTATGGCCGTCATGGAACCAGGCTCGGCTGACGACCCCGCCGTCATTGAGCATGTTCGTCCACCGGATGGTGGAGCCGCTCCAGCTGCCGCCACCGCCGCCGGTTGCCGCACAGCAGTACGCCGTCTTCGCCGGGGAGAGCCGATCCACTCCGAAGTCGAATCCGGAGCCGGTGCCCCTTGCCCAGACTGTCCGGCACTTCGAGCTGTACCTCAGTTCGACGTACAAGTTGGTGTAGGAGGGGTTGTACGCCCAGCCGACAGTCTTGGCATCTGACGGATCCGAACACAGGTAATAGTCGTACGGACCGGTCCACACCTTCCACGTGTTCGGATCCTCATCCTCACACGCGATGCAGCCGGATAACGCGAATGACGGTTGGGCGTACAGCGCGAGCGGCGCCACGAGCACCGCCATCACCACCAGGACGCGGGCGAGCCAGCGTCGTCTACGCATATCTCCTCCAGTCGGGGGTCCACATCGATGAGCAGATGCCCGCCGACGAGGGCGGGCGCGCGATCACCATAGAGGCACCAGATACAGCCGGAGATATAGCCGAGATACATTCGTGGCTGTATCTTCTGGCCGCCCGGCACCGGCAAGGACATAACGCCCGGACGGCCACATCATGGCAAGGGTGAGGGCGTGACTCGCCGGAGTCATGCCATACGCTTTGCCGGTGCTACTGAGTCCGGAAGCCGAGGATCATGTCGTCGGGGCCATTCGTCAGCGGCTTGGCCGGGCGACCCTGCCGTTGTCGACTGCGCGCGACAGTGAAATTTCCGATGTCTCCCGGCCCCGGCTCGGAACGGCTTTCTGGTTCAACGAGCTGGTTGACACTCGGGACGGCCAGGAGTGGGTACGGGAGTATCTGGTAACCGCTGACGCGTTGACGCACGCCGGGCTCGCGGAGTTCGTGGTACGGCCAGAGCTGGCTGACCCGCCGGGCAGCGCGTCCGCGGACGAAATCGTCATGCTCGACTTCGAGAGCCTGTGGGAGCACCGCGAGTCGATGGGTGTGGCGCTGATGGGCACCGATGGTCTGCACGCCCATGCGCACGGCAAGGGGTGGCGCTGGGGTACACAGCAGGTGACCGATGGCATCGCCGCACGCCCTACGGACGTAGCCACCATCGGGGCACAGCCGATCTCCGCGATCGTCCTCGGTCACCTCGTGGAGGATCCGGGCCCGTCGCGGCCGCAACGCGCGGCGGTAGGCCGAGTCATCCGCGAGGCGGAGACGGTGCGGTTCGACGGGTCGTTGCCGGACGGCATGGTGGGCGCTCCGGTGTTCGTCGTCATGCAGCTGGCTGGCGACGATGCGGCGGTACTTCGGTGTCTCGGGCTGGTGTTGCCTGGTGACGACGACGGTCATTCGATCGCGACGTTTGACAAGATCCGTACCGCCGTCGCGAGCCTACATTCAGCCGCCGGATCCGCGGACGGTTGACGCCTCGCCGGCGTGATCCCCGCGTCAGCTCTCAGGCAGGGGAGCGTCGCTCGCCTCAGTTCTTCTCTCCGCGAGCGGGGAGAAGAACTGGCGTACCGGCAGCAGCAAGCCGACGAGAGACAGCACGATGAACGCGACCTGATGGACGTGGTCCTTGCCTGGTGGCAACCGGCCCACCAGGTGCACGACCCAGAAGGCCGGATAGAACCAGAGCGCGAACCAGGCCCACGGTTCACGGCGGCGAAACGGGATCACCGTGATCAGCAACCCGAACAGTCCCAAGCCGATCGAGGCCAGCCCGTCAGCCCGCATCAGCGGCCGATCGTCGGAGGTGGGTGCCACCGCCGCGACGAGGCCGAAGGCCAGGATGCCGATACCGACGACACCCAGACATATCCACCCGACTCTTACCGAGACGCTCTCCTGGCGCATACGAAGAACTTACCGCCGCCAGGCAACCCGTACAGTCCCCCAATTTGTCGGCGCCCACCGTACCGCAACGAATTGAGAGCCGAACACCGAGTCAAGAGCCGTGCCGAGCGTTCATCCAACATTCAGTATGCCGCCACTGGCAAACATTTTGCCAACTCGGCGTCAATGATTATTTGACGAAGCGATTTGGGAAAGAGGGCTGTGGCGCCGAATGGCCGTGTGTAAAGATTTCGATGGCGCCGGCACGGGGGGTCACGGGGACTATTGGCGACGGGGAACGGCAGCGCACTTTATCGCGTCGGATGGCGCTTTCTCCGCGATACCTGGCGTCCCGAAAACCTCCCTGCGGGGCGACCCGTATTGACCGACGATCCGGCAATTGCTCGGATCCCGTGTGTAGGGGGAAGGCACGAAGGTGTCAAGATCTCTGGTTAGACGAATCCTGTCCGGAACGGGCGCTGGCGTACTCGTCGCCGCCGCGATGGCGTTTCTGGCGCCGACGGCGCCGGCCGCCGCGGCCCCGCCCAACGGCACGGGGATTCACCCGGACGGCCTGTACCACGTCCAGGTCCACAACGTCGCGGACCCGCAGACCACCCGTGGCTGGAAGATCACGTGGACGATCCCTGGCCTGAGCAACGGTGATCAGACGTGGATGGCTGTCGGACAGTGGTACTTCAACTTCGAGTCCGGCGTCTACTACACGAACACCGAGGGCTGGTGGGTCTACTTCTACGGAGACAACGACGGGCGGACCGGGGACAACCCCGACTGCTTCCAGTCCTGGGACGAGAGCGGCGGGCACTGCACCGGTGCCATGGCCAACCTCCAGCCCGGGCAGCAGGTGACCTTCACCTACAAGTGGTGCAACGCGAACTTCCAGCCCGCCCTCAACGGTGCGTACGACTGCGTCTGGGCCGACGTACACGATGGCCAGGGCGACCGGTTCCTGGCCGGCGAGACGCGAACCGGGCAGACCGTGGAGATGTACACGCACGACGTGGAGACCTTCGGCGACTCTGGCATCACGGAACCGATCATCCCTTGTGGACAGTCCGTAGGCATGATGGGCCAGCAGGTTGAGTCGTCGACTGGCGCCTGGAGCACCTTGACCGGCAACAGCTGGACGTTCCAGGACAGCCCGAGCTACCAGTTCCAGAACATCAACCTCTCGGCGAACCCGGCGACCTGGCAGACGTGCAGCAGGACCGCGACCTGCCCAACGGCCTGGGACGCCAACACGTTGTACTCGACCGGTACCGAGGTCGGCTACAAGAGCCATATCTGGCAGGCCAAGTGGTGGACCTACGGCAACGAGCCGGGCGTCAGCAACGCCTGGAACGACCTCGGCCCCTGTTGACCTGGTACACCCTTTAGCACGAGCCGGGGCAGGACCCGCCGTCCTGCCCCGGCCGGCACATTGTCAGGCGCCTGGTACGGGCTGGTAGACGACGAGCGCCAAGCCGTTCCCGATGGTGTCGAGGCGGACGAGGCGCATGGGCTTCGTGCCGCTGGTACCGCCGAACAGGCGCCTGCCGGCCCCGAGTACGACCGGGAAGAGCACGAGTCGCAGCTCGTCGACGAGGTCGTGGTCGATCAGCGTGTGTACGAGCTGGCAGCTCGCGTACACAATGATTTCGCCGTCGATCTCCTGCTTCAGCTTCGAGATCTCGCTCACCGCGTCACCGTTGAGGACAGTCGAGTTGGACCACTTGGGATCGTTGAGGCTGGACGACACGACGTACTTGGGCATGGTGTTCAATCTGTCCGCCCACTCGCCACGGCGTGATTGCCACCGGCTGGCGAACCACTCGTCGGTGCGCCGACCCAACAGCAGGGCCGCGGCCGCCAGCGCCTCGGCGGTCTCGACCCTGGTCCACTCTTCGAGATCCGCCCCGCCGAACTCGGCGAACCAGCCGCCGGCCCGGGAACCCTCCGCGCCGTCCGGGTCCTCGACGACCCCATCGAGCGAGGCGTTGGCGGCGACGACAATCTTTCCCATGTCGGTTCTCCCTCGGTTGCGTTGACGACAACTGCCACCGAGGTAGACACCGCGACGGCCGGAAAGTGGCGGCCGCCGACCGCCCCGTTCGCCACTCGGGCGGTGTCCATACCGGTAGCGCGACAGGATGCGGGTGGAGGTGACGCGACGGTGGGCGAAGTGACAGCCGACCTGGTCTCAAGGGCGCGGGCCGGGGACGGCGACGCGTTCCGGGAGCTGATCGAGGCGTACCGGCGGGAGCTTCGGGTGCACTGCTACCGGATGCTCGGCTCGTTCCAGGACGCCGAGGACGTTCTCCAGGAGACTCTGCTCGCCGCCTGGCAAGGCTTCGGCGGATTCGAGGGACGCTCCTCGCCGCGCACCTGGCTCTACCGGATCGCCACCAACCGGTGCCTGAACGCGCGCCGGTCGGCCAGCCGGCGCCCGGCCAAGGAGTGGGACGTGCCCAACGTCGAACCGCCCGAGCCGACCCGGCTCGGTGAGGTCGTCTGGCTCGAGCCGTACCCCGAGACCCTTCTCGACGGCGCCATGGCGCCACTCGGCCCAGAGGCCCGGTACGAGCAGACCGAGGCCATCTCTTTGGCCTTTGTGACCGCCTTGCAGGTCCTGCCGCCTCGCCAGGTCGCGGTACTGATCCTGCGCGACGTTCTCGGCTTCCCCGCCGACGAGGTAGCCGGCATGCTGGACTCCACTGTGGACTCGGTGAAGAGCGCCCTCAAACGAGCACGCGCCAGCCTGCGCCAGCGTCTCACTGCCCGCGACCGTGAACCTGCTGGCGACCGCGTGACTGCCGGCGACCGTGAACCTGCCGGCGACCGCGTGACTGCCGGCGACCGCGAACCACCGGCCGCCGCCGGTTCACCCGCCGAGGATGCGATCGTCGCGAAGTTCGTCCGCGCCTGGGAGTCCGCCGATCTCGACGCGCTGGTGGCCCTGCTGACCGACGACGTCTTCATGTCGATGCCGCCGATGCCCTTCGAGTACGAGGGCCGGGAGCTGGTGACCCGCTTCTGTGCCAGCATCTTCCAGGCGGGTCGGCGATTCCATCTTGTACCGACGCGAGCCAACGGCCAGCCGGCGTTCGGCGCCTACCTGCACGCCCCGAACGGCACCAGCCACGGGGTCGGCCTCTACGTCCTCACCCTCACCAGCGACCGCATCTGCGCCCTGACCCGCTTCGAAAACAGCGTCCTTCCGGCGTTTGGGCTGCCGCGGTCGCTCCCCGACTCGCCACCGGCCCGGTCCCCGTCCGCGGTTCGGCAAAGCGATCATGACTATCCGGCCAGGTCGGGGTAGACCAATCGATGGATTGATGGGCGCCTCCGGATCAATAGCATCTGGCAACTATCACCGCCAGGAAACGGAGGCACAATGCAACAAAAACTTCAGACCCGTGCGTTCGAGCGGGTAACGCCGCTCCTGCAGCCGGGCGAGCAGCCGGTCGCCGCGACGCGGGCTGTCGTCGGAAAGTTCACCTCCGGCCGGCTCGGCGCGGTCGCCAGCCAGACGCTGATACAAGGCGGTGCCGGAGCGATAGGAGGAGCACTGGCCTCGAACAAGAAGCAGTTCGTCGTGCTCACCGACCGCCTACTGCTCTTCCTGTCGCAGACGTTCATGGGCGGCCCCGGCAAGAAGGTCATCGGTGAGGTACCCCGGGAACAGGTCTCGCTCGCCGAGACCAAGATGGGCGTGGTCAGCCTGTTGCGCATCGCCTTCGGCACCACGGGTGACGGCGTGGCTCTCACCTTCCCCCTGATAGACAAGAAGAACGCCGAATCCCTCGCCGCGGCCCTGCAGCAGACTCCGATCGCCTGATCACCCGCCCCGCCGGGTCACGGGGGCGGTTCTGTCACGGTCAGGCTCACCCGGCGGCCTGGTCTCAGCAAAAGGCCACGTCTCAGTAGGAGTCGCGTCTCTGTAGGAGTCGCATCTCAGTAGGACCCGCGTCTCAGTAGTAGTCGCGCATCAGCTCGCTTGCCCAGGCGGGCTGTACGACGTCGCCGTGCGGACCGAACTCCACCATGTACGGCTTGATGTCCAGCACCGGAGTGCCGTGGACGGCGTCGAGCCCCCGTACCCGTACCGCCAAGCCGTCGACCGCGATCAGCCGGCACCGGGATACCCCGATGTGGTTCGGGCGGTCCTTGCCCCGTTGCGCGAAGATGCCGACGAGCGGCCAGGCCGGGTTGCCCCGAGGGTGCCGGGCGCCCGCGTTGACCCGGTCCGGATCGGCGAGGTGGAACTGGAACACCACCTCCAGGTGCGAGAACGCGTCGAGCCCGGCGAGCGAGTCCGGAGTGAACCGGGATCCGTCGATGCGAATGACCGCTTCCTCGGCGTTCCAGTCGTCGTCGACTGGTTCCGCACGACCGCCGACGACGGTGCCCACCGGATACAGGCGAATGGCGTTTGTTGGTTCTACGGTCATGACGCCTCCCGGGCAGTCAGCGGCACCGTCAGCTGGGCCGCCAGGTGGGCTTGCAGGGTGGCCGCCATGTCGAGCCGGCGCTGGCTGAGCAACCACTGGATCTGCAGGCCGTCCATGAGCGCGACGAACTGGCGCGCCGCCACCGCGACGTCGATGCCCGATCGCAGTATCCCGTCCGCGCGCACCTGCTCGTAGGCGAGTTCGACGGCGCGTACCGTCGTCTCGTAGCGCCGCGCGAAGTATGCGTGCGCGGGGTGTCCGGCCGCGGTCGCCTCGGCGGACAGCAGCGTGAACAGTTCGACGATGCCCGGCCGGGTGGCGTTGTATTCCGCGAGATCGACCAGGCCACGCAGGATGGCGAGGCCGGTACCGCCGCTTTCCAGCCGCGCCCCGTCCACCTCGTCGCGGTGCTCAAGTACCGCCAGCAGCAGCGACTGCTTCGTCGGGAAGTGGTGCAGCAGGCCGGGGTGGGACAGGCCGCAGCGGGTGGCGATCTCGCGCAGCGACGCGCCCCGGTACCCGGCCGCGCCGAACAGCGCCATCGCCTGGTCGAGGATCTCCCGCCGCTTCGCGCGGCCCTTGGCGTAGCCGCGCGGGACCTCCAGCACCACGTACAGAAACCTACCACTCGGTCGGTATCTGGGATACCGTGCCCAGATGGCACACAGCACTCCCATCGAGAACGCGGCGACGACCGCGACCGGACGCATCCCGGCCGAGCTACGCCGGGCGCGCCTGGCGACGGGCGTGATTTTCGCGGTACACGGCGCGGTGACGGGTAGCTTCGCGGCGCGGGTACCGTGGATCGCCCAACATGTGGGCGTCGGCGTCGGCGGACTGGGCGTCGCGCTGTTGATGCCCGGCCTCGGCGCGCTGCTGGCGATGCCGGCCTCCGGGCGCCTGGTGCACCGATTCGACCTGCGCTCCCTGGTACGGGTGCTGATTCTGCTCTGGGCCGCGGCCCTGCTGCTGCCGGCGCTGCCGACCTCGCTGGTACTGCTGTGCCCCCTCCTCGTGCTGTACGGCGCGGCGGCCGGCCTCTCCGACGTGGCCATGAACGCGCACGCCGTGGTCGTCGAGGAACGGTACGGCCGGTCGGTGATGTCGGGCATGCACGGCTGCTGGAGCGGTGGTGCGCTGTTCGGCTCGGTCGGTGCCGCGATCGCGGTACGCCTGACGCCCGACGCCCGACCGCACTTCCTCATCACCGTGGCCGTGCTTGCCGTGGCCACCCTGCTGGCGAGCGCCTGGCTGCTGCCGCACCGGCCGGAGCCCGAGGTGGATCCGCCGCCGGCCTTCGCGCTGCCGTCCCGGGCCGTACTGCTGATCGGGTTGATCGGCCTGTGCGCGGTGTTCGCCGAGGGCGCCGGACTGGACTGGTCCGCCGTGTACGTCCACACCGTGCTCGGGCATCCGGCCAGCACGGCGGCTTTGACGGTGGCCACGTTCTCGGTCAGCATGGCCGCCGCGCGGTTCGCGGGCGACCGGGTCGTGCATCGCCTCGGGCCGGTCACCGTGGTCCGACTGGCCGGCCTGTGCGCCACCCTGGGCGCGCTGGCCGTCGTACTCACCCACAACATCGTTCTGGTCATTGCCGGGTTCGCGCTCATCGGTATCGGCATCGCCGTGGTGGTACCGCTGATCTTCGCAGCCGCGGGGCGCATCGGCCCGCATCCGGGGCGCAGCATCGCCGGCGTCGCGGGCATCGCGTACGGAAGCGGTCTGGTCGCCCCCGGCATCATCGGCGGTATCGCCCGGCTGTCCTCGCTGACCGTGTCGTTCTTGTTGGTGGTCGCGCTCACCGTCGCCATCGCGGCCGGCGCCGGGGTACTCCGGTCAAACAAATCGAGTCAGGTTTGATCCGAACGTAACCGCCGTGCGTATTGGTAGCGAGAGGGGACGACCCCCGTCGGGGGGTGACGGGGGTCGTCTGGGGTCCGGCTCCGGGGGGGTCGAGCCGAACCCACTCAGCGGGTGCGGGGGGTGCAACCGCCGAGGCCACAAGCGTCCCGGCCATTCGCATCGCGGATAGCCGGGCTTGTCATGCAATAAGCATGCCTGACGACACACCACACGTCGAGTACCAGGAACGAAGGATACCCTCGCCCAGCCGCCCTAGATCCACCGATCGGGCGGTCAGCCTGCGGGTTCGCTGCGGATCCCGGACCGGCAAGCGGCCGCGCTCGGGCCGCCGAAGCGGGACCCGCGGCGGGAGAGATCAAGCTAGACTGGCCCGCCGTGGGCCATAGTGCCGTCTTTTTTGACCTGGACAAGACCGTTATCGCCAAATCAAGTGCGTTGGCGTTCGGTCGACCGTTCTACCGGGAACGGCTCATCACTCGGCGGGACGTGGTCAAGGCCGCGTACGCACAGCTGCTCTTCCGTATCGGCGGCGCCGACGAGCAGCAGATGATCCGCACCCGCGACTACCTGGCCGAATTGTGCCGCGGCTGGAGCGTCGAGCAGGTACAGCAGATCGTCAAGGAGACCCTGCACGAACTGATCCACCCGTACGTGTACACCGAGGCGGCCGCGCTGATCGAGGAGCACCTCGGCGCCGGTCGCGACGTCGTACTGGTATCGGCGTCCGGCGAGGAGATGGTACGGCCGATCGGCGAACTCCTCGGCGTCACCGACGTGATCGCCACCCGGATGGTCGTACGGGACGGCCGGTACTCCGGCGAGGTGGAGTTCTACGCGGGCGGGCCGCACAAGGTCACCGCGGTACGGGAGCTCGCCAGGGAGCGCGGGTACGACTTGGCCGACTCGTACGCGTACTCCGATTCGGTGACGGATGTCCCGCTGCTGGACGCGGTGGGGCACCCGACCGCGGTCAACCCGGACCGAGGGCTGCGCCGGGTCGCGGTCGAGCGGGGCTGGCCGATCCTCGAGTTCCGCCATCCGATACCGCTGGGGCGCCGGCTGCGCGACCGCCCGGCGGTACCCGTAGCCGCGGCGGCGATCGGCGTTGGCCTGGGCGTTGCCTTCGGCATCAGCTGGTACGGCCGCTACCGGCGGACCCGGATCGCCCTCGAGCAATCTTCGCTAGGACTGGCGCGTCCGCGCGAACGGGCGTAGAAAAAGGGGTACGGAGCCACTCGTTGGATCCGGGCACGGCCACCGGGCACCCACGCGCGACCAGCCGCGCGAGGCACGTTTGCGGCGGCGCCGCGAGGACCGCTGACAACGATCGAGGTGCACGCATGGTAACCCGGTCGGAAGTGTCGTGACGGCGCCTCCACGTGAGGCGCCGTCCACGTGTGTCTGAAGCCTGTGCCAGCCTGAAGCCATGGTGACGATCGGACTCCTCGGCGCCGGCCACATGGGCGCCGGACTCGGCTGGGATCTTCGCAACGGCGGTGCGCGGGTCATCACGACACTGGCGGGCCGCTCCCCGCGCACGGCACGGCTCGCGGCCGAGGCCGGCCTGGTGGCTGTGGCATCCCTCGACGATCTGGTACGGGAGGCGAAGGCGGTTCTGGTCGTCACGCCCCCGGCCGCGGCCCCGGCAGCCGCCGCCGACCTGAGCGCGGCGATTGAGCGTACCGGTGCGGCACCGCTCGTCGCCGACCTCAACGCGATTGCACCATCCACAGTAGACAGACTGGTGCGGATACTATCCACTGTGGACTTCGTCGACGGATCGATCTCCGGTGCGCCGCCCACGGTACGCCCCGGCGTCCGCGTGTACCTTTCCGGCGCCCGCGCGCGGGAGATCGCCGAGTTGCCGTGGCAGCGCGTCACACCGGTCGTGATCCCGGGAGGACCCGGCCGGGCGAGCGCGTTGAAGATGTGTACCGCGAGTGTCTACAAGGGACTCGTCGGCCTGTACGCGCAGGCGCTGCGTACCGCATACGCCAACGGGGTACTCGCGGAGGTGGTCGCGGACCTTGCCACGTCGGGGTATCGGGACATCGCGGCCTCGGTGGCGCTCGCCGCCACCAAGGCCGACCGGTACGTGCCGGAGATGCGCGAGATCGCCCTGACCCAACGCGCCGCCGGGCTGCCGGCCGAACTGTTCGAGGTGTTCGCCGCGATCTACGCCGAGCTCGCGACGACCCCACTGGCGCAGGACGATCCGGAGAACGTGGACCCGCACGAGGCACCCGAGGCGGTCATCGCCCGCCTCAGATAGAAAGCTCAGGCAATCGCGTCTGCGACCGCGATGACTTCATCGGCCGCGAGGGTGGTCGCCGCGGCGCAGTGCTTGAGCCACGAACGCAATCCGTCGGGGGTACCGGTGGCGAAGGCGCCCTGCGCGCCCACGTACTCCGGCTGGCGCCCGAGGTGCCCGGCGTCCATGGGAAGCAGCCCCCGCGGGTCGAGCCCGCCCGCGACAAGCGTCAGCCGCGCCGCGGCCCGGGCGACCACGCCGGACGGGCCCGGGAACGGCGACAAAGCCAGCAGCTCACCGTGTACCACCGCGGCGATCAGCAGAGACGGTACCCGGGACGGTACGGCGACCACGAGGTCCAGCAGGCTCGACAGCCGCGCCGCCACCTCGGTACCGGCGCTCGGGCGGCCCAACTGGTCGGGCGGTACGGCGTCCCGCGCGGCCAGCACGTGTACCCGCGCGAGCACCTGCCGGGGTACCTTCGTCCACAGTGGAGCCATCGCGTCCAGCTCGCGGGCGACCCGCAACGCGCCCTGCACAACGGGATCGGTGACGGTACCGGCCCGTACCTCCTCGATCGGGTATTCGTGGCCCTCCAGCGCGGCACTGGCCACGGCCGTGCGCAGGCCGGTCTCGGCCGCCACCTTGCCACCGGAGCGGCGCAGGCTCGGATGGCGCAACGCCTTGTCTACGGACTCGCGAGCGGCATCGAACGCCTCCGGAACCTCCGCGAGGTCCAGAAGTGGTGCCAGTGACTCGGTCACGAATACACAGAGTAGCTAGGTTCCTGAATGGCCACGCAGTCGGCCCCGGCTGCTCATCTCTGCTCAAAACATGCACTGCACTGTTCGAAACAAGCTTGAAACGGCAAGATGTGTTCGGATAAGGGTGGCCCACCCGACGGGCCGACACCTTCGACCATCAGAGAGCCGGTCGCAACCGAAAGTTAGGGAGCTCGAACCATGAGCGAGACGCTGGAAAACCTGCTGCAAGAAAATCGCCGCTTCCCACCGCCGGCCGAGCTCGCCGCCGACGCGAACGTGACGGCCGAGGCCTACGACGAGGCAGCGGCGGACCGGCTGGGGTTCTGGGCGCAGCAGGCCCGGCGGCTGACCTGGGCCAAGGAGTGGGACACGGTACTGGACTGGTCCAACCCGCCGTTCGCGAAGTGGTTCGTCGGTGGCCAACTCAACGTTGCGTACAACTGCCTGGACCGGCACATCGAGGCCGGCCGGGGCAGCAAGGTCGCGATCCACTGGGAGGGCGAGCCCGGCGACTCGCGCACGATCAGCTACGCCGACCTGCACCGCTCGGTATGCCAGGCGGCCAACGCGCTGACCGCCCTGGGCATCCAGCCGGGCGACCGGGTGGCGATCTATATGCCGATGATCCCCGAGGCGGCGGTCGCGATGCTCGCCTGCGCGCGGATCGGCGCCACGCACAGCGTCGTCTTCGGCGGGTTCTCGGTCGACGCGCTCAGCGGCCGCATCCAGGACGCCGACGCCAAGCTCGTGATCACCGCCGACGGCGGGTACCGGCGGGGCAACCCGAGCGCCCTCAAGCCCACCGTGGACGCCTCGGTCGCCAACTGCCCGAGCGTCGAGCACGTGCTTGTCGTGCGCCGTACCGGCCAGGAGGTCGACTGGGACGCCTCGCGCGACCTGTGGTGGCACGAGGTGGTGGAGACGGCGAGCACCGATCACGAGGCGGCGGCGTTCGACGCCGAGCAGCCGCTGTTCATCCTGTACACCAGCGGGACGACCGCCCGGCCGAAGGGAATCCTGCACACCACCGGCGGGTACCTGACCCAGGTCTCGTACACGCACCACGCGGTCTTCGACCTCAAACCCGACACCGACGTGTTCTGGTGTACCGCCGATATCGGCTGGGTCACCGGCCACTCCTACATCGTCTACGGGCCGCTGTCCAACGGGGCCACCCAGGTGATGTACGAGGGCACCCCGGACACCCCGAACCGCGGCCGGTTCTGGGAGCTCGTGCAGAAGTACGGCGTGACGATCCTGTACACGGCACCCACGCTGATCCGCACGATGATGAAGTGGGGCGACGACATCCCGGCCGGGTACGACCTGTCCTCGCTGCGCCTGCTCGGCAGCGTGGGCGAACCGATCAACCCGGAGGCGTGGATCTGGTACCGGCAGAACATCGGCCGCGGCGAGACCCCGGTCGTGGATACGTGGTGGCAGACCGAGACCGGCGGCATCATGATCAGCCCGCTGCCCGGCGTCACCGCGACCAAGCCGGGTTCGGCGATGTGCCCGCTGCCTGGCATCGCCGCGGACGTGGTCGACGACAAGGGCGAGAGCGTACCCAACGGCGGCGGCGGGTTCCTCGTCCTGCGCGAGCCCTGGCCGAGCATGCTGCGTACGATCTGGGGCGACGACCAGCGCTTCATCGATACGTACTGGTCCCGCTTTGACGGCATGTACTTCGCGGGCGACGGCGCCAAGCGCGACGAGGACGGCGACCTGTGGCTGCTGGGCCGCGTCGACGACGTGATGCTGATATCCGGCCACAACATCTCCACGACGGAGGTGGAGTCGGCGCTGGTCAGCCACCCGAAGGTGGCCGAGGCGGCGGTGGTCGGCGCGACCGACCCGACGACCGGCCAGGCGATCGTCGCGTTCGTCATCCTGCGCGGCACCGTGGCGGGCGACGACTCGCTCCTCAAGGAATTGCGCGACCATGTCGCGAAGACGCTGGGTCCGATCGCGAAACCGCGCCAGATCATGCTCGTCTCCGAGCTGCCCAAGACGCGGTCCGGCAAGATCATGCGGCGCCTGCTTCGGGACGTCGCCGAGAACCGCTCGCTCGGCGATGTCACCACGCTGCAGGACTCCGCCGTGATGGACCTGATCGCCGAGGGCATGCACAGCGCCAAATCCGGCGAGGACTGAACTCCCAACTGCGACAAGATCGCGCCCCAAGATCGCGACAACTTCATTGAAGTTGCGGTGTCCCGGCCCCGCCAACACCGCAACTTCAATGAAGTTGCGACGGGCGGGGCATGATCAGGGTGTCAGTGGTGCAGTGACGCGAGTAGGGCCTGGCGCACCTCGGCCAGGCCGGCGTCGAGCCCACCCAGCAGTACCGCGTCCTCGGTTATCGAAGTGATCTGGACCGCCGTCTCCAGCGGCGCCGTGCGCTGCAGGGCCGCGGCGACCGCGGCCCGCAGCGGCTCGCCGCCCGCCTGCGCAACCTCGCCGGCGAGCACCACCAGCGGCGGGTCCAGCACGGCGACCACCGCGGCCAGCCCCACCACGATGCGTCCCGCGAGCGCCGCCAGAAAAGCCGTACCGTCCGCCTGCGTGGCCGCCGCGACCGCCTCAGCCGGGGTATCGCCCGGTATCCGGTGCTCGCTGGCGAGGCTCAGCACCGCGCGACCACCGACCAGGTCCTGGAAGTCACCGACCTGGCGACCGTCCACTGTGTACAGCGGCATGTACCCGATCTCACCCGCACCGCCACGCGCGCCGCGCAGCAGCGTCCCGCCCAGGTCGATCGCGAGCCCGAGGCCCTCGCTGAACCAGAGCAGCGCGAAGCCCTCGGCGGCACCGGCCACGCCACGCTGGCGCTCCGCGACCGCGGCCAGGTTGACGTCGTTGTCCACGCCGACCCGTACGCCGAGGCACTCGCGCAGCTCGCCGACGAGCCCGGGCCGGTTCCAGCCCGGCACGTCCACGTGGTGGATCGTCTCGGTACCCGGGTCGTATGCACCCGCGACCCCGATCTGCACGTACCCGACCCCGGCCGAACTCACCTTGGATCGCAGCTCCTCGACGGCGCGGGCGACGGCGTCGACCGGGTCGGTGCGCTGGAAGTCCACCGGCCGCTCCACCCGCGCCCGTACCTCGCCGGACACGTCGCACACCGCCGCCACCAGGGCCGGCTCGTCGGTGAAGGACGTCTCGCGTACCGACACCGCGATCGCGTACGCCGCTTCCGGGTTGGCCGCGTACACCTCCGCGTTGGGTCCCGGTCCGGCGCTGACGTGACCGACGACGATCGCGAGACCGGCGTCGGTGAGGCGGCGTACCGCGTCCGAGACGGTCGGCTTGGACAAACCGGTCAGCTCGCGTAGCTCGGACCGGGTCAGTTGGCCGTGTTCGAGCAGGTGAGCCAGGGCGGCGCTCTCGTTCATCGCGCGCAGCAGCCGCGAGGAGCCGGCGAGGTGTGGCAAACCAGTACTCCCCCCGGATAATCGGAAAAGTCCATTACAGATAGTAGCCCCTGATTCGACCCGGACTCGACCCTGAGATCTCCCCCACCGCACAGCCCAGGCACAGCCTCCGCACCCTACGCTGATCCCCGTGACGGGGATTTGGCGTGCGGGGCCCAGCAAAACGGTGGACGAGGCGAGTGTTCTCATCGACGGTCCGTGGTCGCATCGCTATGTGAGCGCGAACGGTAGCCGCTTCCACGTCGTGGAGGCGGGCACCGGGCCGCTCGTGCTGTTCCTGCACGGCTTCCCCGAGTTCTGGTGGGCGTGGCACCACCAGCTGCGCATGGTTGCCGAGGCCGGCTTCCGGGCCGTCGCCGTGGACCTGCGCGGGTACGGGGCCAGCGACAAGCCGCCGCGCGGGTACGACGGGTACACGATGGCGGGTGACGTGGCCGGCTTGATCCGCGCGCTCGGCGAGCGATCGGCGGTGCTGGTCGGTGGCGGGTACGGCGGCATGCTGGCGTGGACGGTCGCGGCGTTCCACCCGCGCCTGGTACGCCGCCTCGTGATCACGGGTGCCGCGCATCCGCTGCGGCTGCGCACCTCCCTGCTCGCCGACCCGCGCGGCCAGCTCAACGCCGCCGGTCCGGTGCTGCGCTTCCAGCTACCGCGCTACGAGCACATCCTGACCCGCGACGACGCCGCGCTCGTCGGCGAGTACCTGCGTCGCTGGGGTGGCCCCGACTGGGTGAACGACCCGGAGTTCGCGGAGTACGAGCGCCGGTGCCGCACCGCGTTCCAGATCCCCCAGGTCTCCTTCTGCGCGCTGGAGGCGTACCGGTGGGCGTTCCGCTCGGGGCTGCGCCTGCACGGGTACCGCTTCGTCAAGCTCCTCCAGCAGCCGATTGTGACGCCGACGCTGCAGCTGCACGGGGCCGCCGATGCCGCGATCCTGCCGCGCACCGCCCAGGGTTCGGGCCGCTACGTCATCGCGCGGTACGAGTGGCGGCTGCTCGACGGCATCGGCCACTTCCCTCAGGTGGAGGCGCCCGACCTGGTCACCGGCGAGATCCTGCGCTGGGCCAAGGAGGTGTAAGCAGGCTTTACACCCGGTACTCGCGTACGTCGGCGATCTCGCTGGCCGGTGCCCAGCCCTGGTACACGCCGAAGTCGAACTCCTCCAGGCCCAGCGCGGCCGCGACCGGGGCCTTGCCGCCGGTGTATTCGACGCGCCGCCAGGCGTCGTGCTCGCCCAGCAGGACGAACGGCTCACCGCGCCAGGTGCAGACCGTACGCACGTAGCCCAGCTCGGAGATTTCGCTGACTGGTACCACGCGCCGGTACCGCTCCGGCGCCAGCTGCTCGAAACCCTCCGCCGGTTCGGTGGCGTAGAGCCGCACCTCGGCACCGTCGGGGCTGCAGTCGTACTCCTGGCCACGCCACTGGCAGACGAACCCGTCGCGCATCAGGCACGCTCCTCGCTGCCGGCCACCTGGATCCAGTGCGGACCGTCCGCGTCGAGCACGGCCACCAGGCTCTCCTTGCCGTCGCGCGTGATGCGCCACATCTGCGCGTTGTGCGGCAGCCGAGCACTGTCCACTTTGAACTCGGCGATGACGTCGTCGCTCTCGCCGGGCGCGAAACCGTTGCCACGGAAGGGTGCCCGCTCGATCATCCAACCCTGCATCGCGCGCATGCCGCTCTCGTCACGGCCGCCGTAAGGGATCCGGTACAGGTTGGGCCGGTACGCGATCCAGCGCAGCACGTACATCTCGTCGTCGGACGGCTTGAACGGCGAGCCCGCGTACCCGAGCCCGAGCGCCCCGTACAACTGCTCCGGTGTCGTCAGGTGCGCCACCTCGCTCGCCCGGTGCACGAAGCCGGATACCCGGTCGTACCCGCGCTCCAGGAAGTAGGCCACCTGCGTCGGCGCCACCGGCTTCTGCATCACCACTGACCGCTCCGCCGCCGGCCCGGTCGGCGCCGGCTTGACCGTCTCGATCGGCTCGAACTCCACCGACGGCTCGTCGGACAGGCCCACCTCGGCCGCCCAGGCCGCGAGCGCCTTGATCTGGCCACCCGGCAGCGTCGCGCCGACCGGTGAACCCGGGTTTACCGCGAACGACCACGACTCGTCGGGCCATGCCCGGATCAGCTGAACGAACTTCGTGGTCAACGCCTTCGTATCGACTGGCAGGTGCTCGACCATGCGCTCCTTCGAGGTGAACACCACGACGTACGGCTGGCCGTCCACCTCCTCGCGCCGCCACTCGAAGCCGGGGTCGCCGGGGCGAGCGTCGGGCGATGCGCCGGGCGCGACCGGAAGCAGCACCTTGGCCAGGAGCAGCGTGGAAAGGAAGTTGTCAGTATTGCCGTCAGAGGCCGCGGCGAGCAGGTCGGCCTCGACGTCATTGGCCGGGTCGAACGGCAGCTCTGTGGTCGTCGGGGGCTTCTCGGCGACCTCGGCGACCTCGGGCAGCTCGGCGGGCGGCGGCGGAACCGGCGGCACCGGGGCCGCGGGGGGTGGCAGCGATGGCACGGCCGCGGGTAGCGGCACGGGCGGTGGTGGCTGCGCCGGTGGCGGTGGCGGTGGCGAAGCCGACTGCGGCGGCTCGGACGCCCACGGCGGGGGCGAAGCCGCCGGTGTTGGAGTGGACGCCCACGGCGGCGGCTCGGATGCCCGTGACGGCGGCTCAGGTGCTCGTGGCTCAGGTGCTCGTGGCTCGGGTGCTCGCGGCAAGGGCGGCTGGGCCGGCACCGGCGAGGCGTAGGCGCGGATCGTGGACGGCCGCCGCGGCAAGGGCGCGGCCGGCGGCACGGCCGGAGGCATAGGAGCGGCCGGCGGAATCGCTGGAGGCGTGGGCGCGGCCAGCGGCACGGGCGGAGGCGTAGGCGCCGCCGGCGGGACGAGCGGAGGCGCGGGAGCGGGAGCGGGAGGTGGCGGGACGGCGGCGCTGCCCGATGGTACGGGCCGGCGCGGCAAAGCCCCCGGCTGCTGCGGCCGATTCGGCGGTTGAGGCGGCGGTGCCGGCGGCTGAAATGGCGGTACCGGTGCCTGACGCGAAGGCATCGGCGTCTGGTGCGACGGCAATGGCGCCTGGTGCGACGGTATCGGTGCCGCGCCGTGCGTCGGCGGTCCGCTGGCTTCGACCCGCGCCCGCGCGCCGATCGTGCGCCCGGGCAACCGCACGTCGCCGCGCGCGAGCTGCGCCACGAACCACGCCGGCAGGTACCCCTCGATCGGCAGGCCCGGATTGATCGCCAGCCACCACTCCTGGTTGGGCCAGGCCTGCGCGAGATCCTGGTATGCCACCTTGCGCGCCGACCCGACGTGCTCGGCGAGGCAACTGTGCATGGCCTGGGGCGTGGTGAACGCCAGCACGTGCGTGCGACCGCCCGTCGTCCAGGTGCCCCAACCCATCGGAGCGTTTCCGCTTGCCGCGTCCGGTGAGACCGGCAGGAGCAGGTCGATCCTGGCCAAGATGCGGAAGTACAGTTCCTGGTCGCCGGTGCGCAACGCGTCGCGCATGGCCGCCTCGGCCTCGCTCGCGGGCTCCCAGTCAGCCACTCGTCACCTCACTGGCCATCCCGTGCGACGCTGCGCCGCAGCCGGACGCAGACCGGTGACCTCGCTTGACCTGGCCACTGGCACCACCTCCACCGCGCCATCCGCAGACCCGTGCTCGCGCAACTTAACCTACAAGGCCAACGGCAAGTCGCGCAGCCGGCAGGGGCCCCACACGGGGCCGCCCGGAACCGGTCACAACCGTTACGATCCGGGCCGGGAAACACTACTCCCGGTCGGAGGACGGATGCGTGGCGTCAGAGTACTCCTTCCAGTCACGGTCACACTGATTGCGCTCACTGGTTTCACTCCGCCAGCCTTTACCCTGCCGGCTTTTACTCTGCCGGCGATGCTCGTGGCTCGGGCCTTCGCCGCCCCCGCCTTCGCCGCCGCCGGCTGCCCGGCCGGTACCCGCCTGCCAGCCGGCGCGCGCATCACCGCCCTGCCCTGGGCGCAGCGGCGGTACGAGCCGCAGCGCCTTGCCGGTATCGCGGATGGCGCGGGGGTCACGATCGCCGTGATCGACTCGGGCGTGGACGCCACCAACCCGCAGTTGCGCCGCGCCGTGCTGAAGGGGCACGACTTCCTGCCTGGCGCGGGCGCTGGCGATGGCCGTACCGACTGCGTGGCACATGGGACGGCGGTGGCGAGCATCATCGCGGCCGCACCGACGGCTGGTACCGGCTTCGTGGGGCTCGCGCCGGGCGCCAGGATCCTTCCGATCCGGGTGACAGAGATCGGCGACGGCCCGGCCGGGTCGGGGCGCGCGGGTACCGCGGCCGGCCTCGCCCAGGCGATTCGTACCGGGGTGCGCGACGGGGCCCGGGTGCTGAACATTTCAATGGTGCTGTACCGCGACGACGCCCAGGTGCGGCAGGCGGTACGGGAGGCGGTACAGGCCGGGGTCGTGGTCGTCGCGGCGGCCGGGAACGAGCACGCCCGCTCGGCCGGCCCGGATCCGGTACCGTACCCGGCCGCCTATCCGGGCGTCATCGGGGTGGGCGCGATCGACGAGAACGGCAGCCGGGCCGACGCCTCGCAGGTGGGGTCCTATGTGGACATCACCGCTCCCGGCGCGGACGTGACGGCGGCGGTACCGGTGAACGGTCTCGGCTACTTCAGCGGTACCAGCTTCGCGACGCCGTTCGTATCCGCGACCGCGGCGCTGATCCTGTCCCGGTACCCGCGAGCTCAGGCTGGTGACGTGGCGGCCCGGCTCACCGGTACCGCCGACCCCGCACCCGACGCGCTCCCCGGCACGCAGTACGGGTATGGCGTGCTCAACCCGTACCGGGCGGTGACGGAGGTACCGGCCCCGAGCCGATCGGCGGCCGGCCGGCACCCTGGCGCGCTGGCGGCACCCGGCCGGGGCACGGTCGCTCCCGCTGACGCGCGTGGGTACGCGCTGCGGCTGTCCGGTATCGCCGCCGGGGCGGCCGGTGGCGTACTCGTGCTCGCGAGCGTGCTGTCTCGGGGCTTCCGCCGGCGCTGGCGCCCCGGACAGCCGTAACCCAGGCCAGCCAGAAACCGAGGCGCCGTAGGACGGCATGCGAGACCGGGCTGGTCCGGGGGTGACCAGCCCGGTCGGCCGCAGACGTGCTCAGGTGAAGCAGACCGTTTCACGTGAATCAGATCTACTCAGCGTGGAGCGGACTCTGCCTGCTCAGCGTGGGCGGAACTCAGCTTGGAGCGGACCTGCCTGCTCAGCGTGGGCAGAACCGCCTGCTCAGGCGAAGCAAGCTGCCTGCTCAGGCGAACATGCTCGTGTTGCGCTTCTCTGTCGCCTGGTAGTCGGCGGCCGACTCCTCGACCGCCATCTTGATGTCGCGCAGCATCGTCGCAAGGTCCCCGGCTGCCCGGCGCCACGTGGCCTGGCGCGCGTCGTATGCCTGGCGCGCCTCACCGTCCCAGGTCGCCACCAGCGGCGCGGCATCCCGCTCCAACTGGCTCAACTGGGTGTCCAGCGCGCCCAGAGCGTGCTGGATGTCGGCACTGGCCTGCTGCAGCGCCGCGAAGTTGACGACGAGCGTCTCGCCACCACTCATGAGGAGCCTCCCATGTCTCTTAGAGCGGCAGCGAGAGCCCGCCGCGCTGAACGCCGAGCCGATCGGCAGCGGCGCCGTCCGATGTTTGGTACTGCCGGCCCGCGGTGCGTATCGCCGTAGCCGTCTCACCCAACGCGCGGTGCAGCGCCTGCTGATCGGCGGCCCACGCCTGCTTCACCTGCTCGAAGGTGGTGCCGCCCCGCCCGACCCACTGCGTCTGCAACACCTCCAGCTCGCCGAGCAGCCGCTTGAGCATGCCCTCCAGCGACTGGTTCACGTGCTCGAACTTCGCCGCCGTGGACTCCATCACCGCGGCCTGCGCCTGCGTCGTCACTGTGCCCTCACCCCGATCGTCGAATGATCACCCGGTGTCATCGGGCTGCTCCGTTTCGCGTTCGCGCAGACGCTAGCGGCTGCGCGAGATCTGGCGCTACCCCCCGTCGCAACCTGTGGATAACTTCCGGCAAAAGCCGTCAGTTCCCCGCAACCGGGGTGCGCGCTATCGCCGGATCGAGAACGGGACCCGCCGGCAACAGCGCCACCAGATTCGCCGGCACCGGTACCGGCCGCACCGCGCCGTAGCCCAGTGCGGCAAGTACGTCCACTGTGGACAACGGGTAGCGGATGCCCTGGTCGGTCACGACGCATACCGATCCGGTGGGCGCGTCGGGTGAGGCGACCGCTGCCACGACCGCCCCCGCGCCCGGCGGTACGAGTACCCGGTCGGCATACCCGCCGCCCCGGGTACGCACCGCATCGGCCGCGTCCGCGAGCGGCACGTCGACGGCGACCCCGGCCGGACCCCGGGTCGCCCCGAACCGTACGCAGACGCCACCGTCCTCAGTGGAGGGACGAGCCAACTGGGGCGTCGACTCCGGCAGCCCGCCCGCGGCGCCGGGCAGGCTCGCGGCTGGCGCGAGGCTGAAGTCGCCCTGTGACATGGCATCCGCCCGACCCTGGCCCAGCTTGGCAACCTCGTCCGGATCGCTTAGCAACAGATCCGCCTGTACCTGCGAGATCGGCGCGAGCCCATTCGCGAGAACCACGGCATACTGGCGCGCACCGCCTTGCGTGGCAACCACGACGACCGTACCCACGCGCCTGTGCGGCACCGCCCGGGACAGCACTCCCACGGTGCCGGGGATCACCGGCGGTACCAGATCGGGGCCTTGGTCCACGGCGTTGACGAACGCGGCCGCAACCGGTACCGGAACCTGCCCACCCCAGCCGAACGCGGCCCGCACCACAGCCTGATCCCTGATCAGGAAACGGCGGCCACGCCAGACGAGTTGCACCGTACGGTCGGGCGGGCGCACCAGCAGGCCCGCGTCGCCGCCCAGCGGCTGCCCGCCCGCCGGGCCTGCGCCGACATACAGCGCCGACTCGGCCGGCGCCCCCGCGTCGCCGGCCGGCCGCGCCGAGCACACCGTCCACGGCCAGCCGAGCAGGTGACCGGTGTCGGGCAGCGAGTCGGGCGCGGCCGCGACGCCGAGCGCGGCGCCGCGCGCCACCCCGGCCAGGGCCGTGCGGCGCACCAGGACCGTGTGGGACTGCGCCGAGCCGAGGATCAGCAGGGCCGACGCGTAATTGAGTACGGGGTGCAGCCGGCCGTCGAGGTAGACGTACCGGGCGCCGGACTCGCGCTCCACGATCAACGCGCCAGGATCCCGCCAGCCGTCGCCGTCGCGCGGCGCGAGCACGCCAAAGACCGCTACGGCCGCCAGCGCCAGGGCCGCCACGAGCACGCCCGCCATCGTCGCGCCGGCGGCGCGGCGGAACGGAGACTGCGCCGGATCCGTCTCGCCCATGATCACGGCGGATACGACGCGATGAATTGTGTACTGGTAGGAATGCATTTGATCTTGTCGCGACGCCATCGGTCCTCCCCAGCACCGGCGTTCGCGAATACGATAGCGGCGATCCTGGGGAGGAGGGGTACCGCGATGGTGCTCCATAGTGGACGGATCGTCGCCGTGGAGGCGGCGCTCGCCGGGCTGGCGGTCGCCGCCGTCGCCGGCACCCCGGTAGCTTGGCTGCTCGCCGTGCCGACGGCAGCCGGGCTGCTCACCCTCGGCCTCGGCCGGGTGCGCCACCGCCCACTGACGGCCTGGTGCACTGTGGCCCTGCGCTACCTGACCCGCACCCGCCGGCGCCGGCGCAGCGCCGACCCGCTCGCGTTCGCGGCGCCAGCGGCGCTGCTGAGCGAGGCGGCACTATCAGGCAAGGCGACGCCACTGAGCAACACGACGCTAGGCAACACGGCGCTACCGGGCAACACCGCACTACTGGGCAACACGGCGCTGCCGAGCAACGCGGCGCCGTCGGGTGGGCGCGCCGGCCTTGTGGAGGACGCCGGTGGTCTTGTCGCCGTGCTGGCGCTTGGCGACCCCAACGCGCTGATCGGCGAGGCACTGCCGCTGCCCGCACCCGCCGACCTGCTGCCGGATCCGGCACCCGATACCCCCCGCCTGTGCGCGCAGCTTCTGGTCGCCAGCGTGCCCGCGCCCGCGTCGCGAAGCAGCACCGGCCTCGTGGCCGCGTCCTACCGGCAACTGACCGAAGGCTGGGTACCGGCCCGGTGCCGCGCGCTGCTCGCGATCCGCGCCTGCCGAGACGATCCTCTGTGGACAGAGGAGCGGTTGCGCCCCGCGCTCTCCAGCGCCGTACGGCGCATCCGGCACCGGCTCGAGCAGGATCAGATACCGAGCCGGGTGCTCGACCCCGAGGCGCTCGCCGGGATCCTGACCGAACTCGCACACCTCGACGCGACCCAACCGGCCTGGGAAGGCTGGCGCGAGCTGCACACCGGCGACCTGCACCAGGCGAGCGTGCTACTCAATCCGCGATCGAAGGGACAGGCCGACCTCCGTGCGCAGCTCGTCCCGCGACTGCTCTGCCTACCGGCGACCGCGGTAGCCGTCGCGGTGACGGCCAGCCAGACCACAACCCGGGCGAGTCGCGATCGCGCCGCACCGATCGGCGGCCACCCCGTCCAGGGCCAGTTGGTGGTACGGGTCACGGCACCGGGCGCCACCGCACTCACCGGCGTACTGGCGGCCCTACATCGCTTGGTCCAGGCATCCGGGGCGATCGCCGAAGACCTCTCCGGCGAGCAGGTGGAGGGCCTCGCCGCGACCCTTCCGTTGGCCACCCTCCGATGGCCGAAGGCGCAACCGGGCAACGGACACGGCCAGCCCGACCAGGCGCGCGTGCCGGTCGCCGTGCTACCACCGAGCGGCCTCATGATCGGGCGCAACCGGCGCGGCGAGCCGGTGACGATACAGCTGGCGAGGCCGGAGCCAACCCGGGCGGTCCTCGCCGGTGGGGTACGCGCCGCCGCGGTGTTCGCGGCACGCGCTCTCGCTCTGGGTATCCACGTCGTGGTGCAGACCGGCCGGCCGGGCACCTGGGAGGTGTACCTGCGCGGCGTGAGCAGGCCGGGCGACCCGGTGAGCCTGGTACCGCCTGGGCGGCCGATCGTCGGGCCGCCCGCGGGTCCGCTCGCTCCGCAGCTCCTCGTGCTCGATGCGGACGCGTCCGTGAGCGGCCCACCCGCACCGGCCTCCGCCTGGCGCACCATCCTCGTCGTGCGCGAAGAGCTACGCGAGGACGACGTCGAGACGCTTACCCGCGCCGATGTCGTGATCCTTCAGCCGCTGTCGGCGGAGGAGGCGGCGCTCGCCGGCCGCGCGCTGCACCTCGACCAGATCCAGGAGTGGCTGGCGCGGATCCGCTCCGACATGGTCGGCGTGGCAAGTCGTGGTCGGGTGCGCTGGGCACAGCTGTGCGCGACCCCGATCGAGCGGCAGGTGATCGGCGCCCCGGAGCGGATGCGCGCCGGCAGCACAGTGTCGGGCTAGTTGCGGATACCCGTCGCGTGGGAAGATCGCGCGCATGCGCACAGCCTTTAGCTTCATCCTGCGACTCGTGATCAGCGCAGTCGCCCTCTGGGTCGCCACGGCGGTACTCAGCGGTGTCAATATCAATACCGATTCGACGCCGAAGAAGATCGGCACCCTCATCGCGGTCGCGCTGATCTTCGGCCTTATCAACGCGATACTCAAGCCCATCGCACACGCGGTCGGTTGCCTCGGCTACCTC
>JBPYFB010000247.1:0-5755 GCA_051986465.1 Rugosimonospora sp. | reverse complement strand
GCGTTCCCGGAAACCCCTCCGTCGGGAGGGACGTCGGCGGGCACGGTGCCGGTCACCAACAGGATCGTGCCACCCTCGAACACGGTCACCTTCCCCACCGCGGGCACCTTCTTCTGGGCCGCCTTCTATACCGGCGACACGAACAACAACCCGGCAGCCAGCGTGTGCTCGACCGAAGCGCTGGTGGTGCTGGAGTCGCTGATCGAGCCGCTCCCCTCGATCAGTACGGCGTTGTCGGCCGAGCCGATTCCGGTGGGCGGTTCGGTACACGACACGGCGGTGTTGCACGACGTCAGCGCGACCGCCGGCGGCCACGTCGAGTACCGCTTCTACCCCACGCTTGAGGCGTGCGACGCGGATACCGAAGCGTTCCCGACGACCGCCCCGAGTGGGGGTACGTCGGCGGGCACGGTGCCGGTGACCAACGGGATCGTGCCGCCCTCGAACACGATCACCTTCCCGACCGCGGGCACGTTCTTCTGGGCCGCGTTCTTCACCGGCGACACGAACAACGTCTCGGCGGCCAGCCTGTGCGTGACCGAGGCGGTGGTGGTGCAGCCGTTGACTCCGACACTCAGTACGTCACTGTCACCCGAGCCGGTCCCAGCGGGCCGCCCGGTGCACGACACGGCCGTGTTGCACGACGCCACCGCGACAGCCGGCGGCCAGGTCGAGTACCGCTTCTACCCCACCCTGGACGCGTGTGACGCTGACACGAGTGCGTTTCCGGGGACCACTCCCAGCGGGGGTACCTCGGCGGGCACGGTGCCGGTCACCAACAGGATCGTGCCACCCTCGAACACGGTCACCTTTCCGACCACGGGCACGTTCTTCTGGGCCGCCTTCTACACCGGCGACCACAACAACAACCCGGTGGCCAGCGACTGTCGCGCCGAACCGCTGGTGGTCCAGGCGACACCGACCATCACCACCCAACTCTCGGCAACCACGATCGGGATCGGCACCGAGGTCGACGATACGGCGACGTTGCACGCCGCCACCGCCACCGCGGGCGGCCAGCTGCAGTTCCGCTTCTATCCCACGCTGGCGGCGTGCGAGAGCGACACCACAGCGTGGCCAACGACTGCACCAACCTTCCCCGCCGGCGGCACCTTCGCGGGCCTGGCGAACGTGAACGGCGATACGGTTCTGGTGTCCGACGTCGAGGTCACGTTCCCCGCGCCGGGCACGTTCTTCTGGGCCGCCTTCTACACCGGAGACCTCAACAACGCCCCCGTGGCCAGCGCCTGCGACACCGAACGGCTGGAGGTCACCGGAGTACCCCAGCTGACCCAGGACAAGACCGTCGACCACAAGGTCGCCTCGGTGTCAGACACGCTCACCTACACCCTCACGGTCGCCAACCACGGAACTGGTAACGCCACCCACATCACCGCACAGGATTTCCTACCCGCCGGGGTGGCGTTCGTATCGGCCGACACCCACGGCCTGGGCACCTTCGACGCCAACACCGTGACCTGGACCATCCCGCTGCTGCCGGCCGAGACCACCGCCACGCTCACCTTGGTCGTGCGGGTGCTGCCCGCCGCGGCCGGCAAGACGCTCACCAATCAGCTAGTGGTGATTGTCGCTGTCCCCGAGGGCTTTGAGCCTCCCACGGTCAACCATCCCTGCCCGGACGACCCCACCCGATCCTGCGCGACCACGGTGGTGCGGCCGATAACTCCGCCGACACCTCCGCCGACACCGAAGCCCACCGCGAAGCCCACCCCGCCGCCGCTGCCGGCGACCGGTACCCCGATGGCCCGCCTTGCCGCGCTCGCGGCACTCGCGCTCGCCGTTGGCTCGGCGTTGCTGCTGGTTGCCCTGAGGCGGCGGCGTGCGCAGGGCTCAGCCTGACGCCCGGCTACGTCCGGCGGCCGGCGAGGTACTCCTTCGCGAGTGCCGGTGGTGCACAGGCGAGCCAACCGTCCACAATGGCCTCGCGCAGCGCCTTCCTCCGGACGGCGGTCAGCTGGATCAGCACCGCCGCGTACCCGTTGAAGTGCGGGATGGTGAAGACCCCCGGGGTACCCGCGCCGAGTACCGCCTCCTTCTCGCCGAGGTCCGCCACGCGTACGGCGAGGATCGGTCCCTCGGGAGGTATCTGTTCGCCGAAGCGCTTGAGGTCCGCCTTGGTGAACGGCCGCTCCCACGCGAAGCCCTTGCCCGCCACGCACCAGGTGCGGTTGCCGCGCCGTTCGATCTCGGTGACCTCAGGCAGGCTCGCCGCAATCTCGGCCGCGTCGGCGAGAGTGGCGCCACCCCGAGCGGCCATCAGGTACCGGCCAGCTCGGTCAGCGGTACCGCCGGGTCCGCCAGCGCCGCCAGGTCGACCGCCGTGCCCGCGTACCCGGCCCGTACCACCGCCTGGAGGTCGTCCTGCACATCCCATACATTGACGTTCATCCCGGCGAGCACCCGACCTTCGCTGACCCAGAACGCCATGAACTCGCCCCCGGCCGGGTCGCCCCGGAACACCACCCGGTCGTACCCGCCGGGCTCGGCGAAGCCCGCGTACTCCATGCCGAGGTCGTACTGGTCGGTGAAGAAGTACGGGAGGCGGTCGTACACCACCTGCTCCCCCAACATCGCCCGGGCCGCCGCCGGCCCGCCGTCGAGCGCGTTCGACCAGTGCTCCACCCGTACCGACCGCCCGAGTACCGGCCGGTGGCTGTTGGCCACGTCGCCGGCGGCGAAGATGTCCGGGTTGGAGGTACGCAGGTTCGCGTCGGTGACGATGCCGTTGTCCACCCGCAGTCCCCCGGCGGTGGCGAGCTCGACGGCCGGCACGATGCCGACCGCGACGATGACGGCGTCGGCCGGCAGTTCGCTGCCGTCGTTCAGCACCACCGAGGTGACCCGGCCGCCACTGCCCCGGATCTCGGTCACCGTGCTGGAGAACTTGAAGGTGACCCCGCGCGACTCGTGCAGCCGCGCGAACACCGACGCCACCTCGTCGCCGAGCACCCGGCGCAGTGGCAGCTCGTCCATCTCCACCACCGTGACCGAGGCGCCGTGCTCGCGGGCGGCCGCCGCGACCTCGAGCCCGATCCAGCCGGCCCCGATGACCACGATGGAGGCGCCGGAGCGCAACTCCTCGCGCAGCGCCTCAGACTCCTGCATGGTGCGCAGGTACCGCACGCCGTGCAGGTCGGCTCCGGGTACGTCGAGGCGGCGCACCCGGGAGCCGGTGGCCAGCAGCAGCTTGTCGTAGCGCAGCGGCTCGTACCCGTCGAGCACGAGCGTGTGGGTACCGGGGTTGAGGTCGGTGGCGCGCACCCCGAGCAGCAGCTCGATACCGTGCTCGCCGTACCAGGTCGCGTCGTGTACGAACGCCTTGTCGCGCTCCTCCTTGCCGAGCAGGTATCCCTTGGAGAGCGGTGGCCGCTCGTACGGCCGCTCCGTCTCCTCCCCGATCAGCATCACCCGCCCGCCGAATCCGGCCTCCCGCAATGTCTCCGCCGCCTTGGCACCGGCGAGCGACGCACCGACGATCGCGAATACCTGTTCGTCCATTGTGGACCCCCTCAGGAGACGGTGAGTGTCAGGAGGCGATCAGCCTCTGGTACCACGCCAGCGCGCCCGGATCGGTGAGGCTCGCCACCTGGTCGACGACGACCCGCAGCCGGGCCGTATCGTCGGCGGCGGCCCGCCACGCCGGCGCGAACACGTGGTCGAGCTCGTCCGGCGCCCGATCAGCCAGTACCCGTACGAGCGTGGTGAGAATCTCGCGCTGCCGTGCGTACCGGCCCTCCGACCCGGGCCGGCGCATCACGTACCGCAGCGCGATTCCCTTCAGCAGCGCGCACTCGGCACGGGTGCGCCTGGGTACCACGAGATCCGCCGCGTACCGGCGCAGCGGGGCCTCACCGAAGCGCGCCCGGGTCGCGGCGACGGCGGCCGAGATCAGCCGTCCGGTCAACACGCTGGTGACCCGCTTGAGCGCGGCCTGCGCGCCGTGCCCGCCGTCGTAGCCGTACAGCGGCGCCAGCAGCGGGTCGTCGAGCAGGTCGCCGAGGACGGCGGCGAGGTCGGCCGGCGACTCGGACGAGTAGGCCGCGGCGACGTCCGCGCACAGCGCCGCCCGCTCCACCGAGTCCCAGTGCAGCCGGCTGAGCATGATGAAGCCGCCGTACACGCCGTCCTCCACGTCGTGCACGGAGTAGGCGACGTCGTCGGCCCAGTCCATCACCTGCGCCTCCAGGCAGCGCCGGCGCCGCTCCGCCGGTGGCGCGCCGGCCCGCAGCCACGCGAAGACGTCGCCGTCGTCGCCGTACACGCCGAACTTGCGCTCCTCGGGCACCCGCGGCCAGGGGTACTTGCAGCAGGCATCCAACGACGCCCGGGTGAGGTTGAGGCCCGCGGAGGCACCGTCGGCCCCGACCACCTTGGCCTCAAGACGCGTCAGTACCCGCAGCGTCTGCGCATTGCCTTCGAACCCGCCGCAGCCGCTGGCCACCTCGTCCAGCGCCTGTTCCCCGTTGTGCCCGAACGGCGGGTGTCCCAGGTCGTGCGCGAGTCCGGCGGTATCCACCACGTCGGGATCGCAGCCGAGCAGCGCGCCCATCTCGCGGGCGATCTGCGCCACCTCCAGCGAGTGGGTCAGCCGGGTACGCAGGAACGACGGCCCCGCCTCGTGCTCCTCGCCCACGGTGTGTACCTGCGTCTTGGCGGCGAGGCGCCGGAACGCGGCGCAGTGCAGCACGCGCGCCCGGTCCCGCTGGTACGGCGTGCGCTCGGCATCTACCGTCTGGGTGCCAGCGTCCTTCGGCGGCTCGTCCACATATCGCTCGGTATCTCCGTCGACCCCATCGGCCGACGGCACAACCACAACGGGCTGATCATTCTGCGACATTGGTGTTGAGCGTAGCGGGCTCCGGCTCCTCATCCCGCGCCCGTATCACCGGAGTCGCGATGACCCTGATCGCCGCTGCCACCGGTATCGCGATCAGCGCGCCGATCAGCCCGAGTACGGCACCGCCGAGCAGGGCGGCGAGCAGTACCGCCAGCGCCGGCATCTGTACCGAGTTGCGCATCACCCGCGGCGCGATGAGGTAATTCTCTAGCTGCTGGTACAGGAGGAAGAACACCGCGACCAGGATCGTGGTGGGCCAGATGTCCTTGGTGGCGAACGCGACGACGACGGTGACCACCGCGCCCAGCGTGGCGCCCACCATGGGGATGAGGTCGGTGAGCGCGACGAAGACGGCGAGCGGCACGGCGAACGGTACCCGCAGCGCGAAGCAGGCGATGAAGGTCGCGACGCCCGCGATGAGCGAGATGATCAGGTTGCCGATCATGTACCCGCCGACCTTGTCGATGACCACGTTCACCGCGTGGTTGACCCGCGGCCGCAGGCGCTTCGGGAACAGCCGCACCAGCGCCCGGCGCAGCCGTGGCAGGTCGATCATGAAGTAGATGCTCAGCACGACGATCAGCAGCGTCGAGACGAGCGCGCCGAGGAACCGGCGACCGAAGGACAGCGCCTGCGAGCCGAGCTTGCTCGGCAGGTGCTGGGCGTAGTCGGTGATCTTCGGCTGGAGGTTGAAGCGGTCTTCCAGGTGTCGCAGGCTCGGTGACCGCTCGCGCAACTTGGTGAGGTAGCCCGGGAAGTCGCCGGCGAGCTTGGGTACCTCGTGGATCAGCGGGGGCAGCACGAGCCACAGCAGCCCGGCGACGAGCAGCAGTGCGAACAGCAGGATGACCCCGACCGCCTGACCGCGCTTGACGCCCCGGCCGATCATCCATCGCA
>JBPYFB010000246.1:0-11367 GCA_051986465.1 Rugosimonospora sp. | reverse complement strand
CCGACGGACGGGTTGGACAGGATGTCGTAGCTCCAGACCGTGTTGCCGGAGGAGAGGTTCGTGTACAGACCGGTCCCGGATCCCGTCGCCAGGGTGGAGTACTGGTTGAAGTGCTCCAACCCCAACTGGTTGTTGCCACTGGGGTCGACGCTCACCTGCTGCTTGAGCGAGCCCGCGCCGGATGTACCGGCCGCCGGTACGGCAGCCGCCTTCAATCCGGGCAACGATGTACCGCTGGACAGGTACGTCTTCGTGACGGTGTTGTACATGTCCCAGGCGAGCGAGTAGCCCTCGGACTCGTTGCCGTCCGTCGGGACCGGCGGGGTCACCTGCGCGTTGAGCGTGACCGTGTCGCCGGGTGCCAGGTCCGCCGGCAACTTCGTCTGCACCTGGTTGTCCGAACCGGTGACATCCGTACCGTCCGGCAGCGACCAGTGGTAGGTCAGCACCTCACTGCTCGACGCCCACGTCGCGCTGGTCGTGTTGTTGATGGTCACCGGCGTCGAGTAGATCTGCCCGATCACCATGTCCGTCGGCGTCGACGGCGCGTAGTACGTCGCACCCGTCGAGCTGTCCAGGTAGGTGACGACCAACTGCGGCGCCAACCGGGGCTCGGCCGTCTTCGGACCGGCGAAGATGGTCCGCTCCTGCGGCGAGCTCGACGTCTCCGCCTTCAGCTTCACCAACAGCCCGTGGTTGCTGGACGGAGTGTTGACCCAGCCCTGCACGATCGAGGTCGCGTTGAAGTTCTGCCGGCTCGGGTCATTCGTCAACCCGGAGACCGTACCGCCCACGGTGGTGTTGAAGTCGCCACCCGTCGTCCACGTCTTGCCGGTCGCCGGGGCGTTCCACGTCGCCTGGGTACCGGTGAACGACTGGTTCAGCGCGTGCAACTCGTACACCGCACCCGCGGTGTTGGTGGTCGTGGTCTCCTGCCACACCTTCAGGTACGAGTCCAGAATCTTCGACCCCGCCGGAACCTGGCTCAACGCCCCGAAGTCGAATACCGACCGCGCAATACCGTAGGTCGACGAGTTGTCGCCCACCTCCAGCCACGGCTCGGCAACCCCCGAATTGGACAACGTGTTCAACACCGTGGTCGCCTGCCCGGACGCCAGCGTCGTCGCCGCCACCACCGGGATCAGCAGCGTGGTACGGCCAGCCTTCGGCAACCGCACCAACTGGGTCGGGCCGGGGATCAGCGTGCCGCCCTTGGTCTTGACCGCGACCATGTAGTAGTACGCGTTGCCGTACGGGTCAGCACTGTCCGCCGCCGTCGGTACCGCAGTCGAGTCCACAAAGGACTTCGCCGCAGTCGACGCGACCGGGGACACCATGGTCTTCTGGCTCGGGGTGAACGCCTGGAACACGCTGCGGTGCACCTGGTACTCGACCAGGTCGTTGTTCGAGTCGCCCGTGGTGTTGGTGTACGCCGGCCAGGACAACTCCGCACCCGTCGCGTGGATGACCGACGGCGGGTTCACCGCCACCCCGGGCGCCCCGTACGTGATGGTCAGCTTCGGGTAGTTGACGACCTCGCCGCCGTACGCGTAGATCGAACCCTCGAACCGCGGACCGCCCTGATTCAGCGTCGTCTCGTTCGTCGCCTTGAGCACGAAGCCGTTGTTCGCCGTGCCGTTGACCCAGTTCTGCACCGCAGAAGCCACCGGGAAGTGCACCCACACGCCGGCCGCCCGCGCGGTCATCGTCCCGGTACCCGCCACCGGACCGCCGATCGAACCCGCGGTGGTCCACGTCGCGCCCGTCGGCGTCCACGAGGCGTTGGCCTGCAACGCCTGCATCGGCACGTTGTTCGCGTCCGTGGTGAACGTCTGGTCGTAGTACAACGCCAGATCCGCCGACGTGATCGTCGTGCCCGACGGGATCGCCGGCAACGGGAACTTGATCAGCGACCGCACCGGACCATTCGTCGTGGTACCCACCGACAACCGCCACGACGTGCTGTTGTTCCCGTTCGGGTCCTCTTTCTGGATCATCGTGTTCGCCGCCGTCGACGGCGTCGGCGCCACCAGAATCGTCGGGTCGATCTTCACCGGGTACGCGCGCTTGGCGTCGGACAGCCACTTCCCGTCCGGTGTCACCGTCACGTGGACGACTCCGGGGTTGGTGGCGTCCAGGCTCATCGTCTGCGTCACCTTGCGGCTGTACACCTTGCCGTACGGCGAGTTCGCGTCGTCCTTCGCGTCCGACATGTACGGCGCGGGGATCGTGAACACCGCTGTCCCGGACTCGCTCGCGTCGAACTCGATCGCCTGATCCGCCAACTGCCGAGCAGTGAGGCCGCCGCCCACGTTCACGGTGAACGAATACGACTGCCCCGCCGCCGGCGCCTTCGACAGCACGATGGACTCGGTCACCGCCTGCGGACCCACCTGATACGTCAGGTCCGCACCCGGGTACGCACCCGCATACGACACCGACGACCCGGACACCTTCGGGGCTGCCGTGTTCGCACCGTCGGCACCCATCTGGACGGATGCCGGTCCCTGCTCGATACGCACCAAGGATGAAGCGGTCGGCGAGAAGTACGTCTGGAAGGCGTTTGCCTGCACGCCCGCGGTAAACCCGCCGTGCGAGACCTTCTTCACCGTCGAGTCGATGTTCTGCCAGGCGCCCTTGGCGTCCCGGTAGTGCACCGGCAGCCCCGAGACCTCCTGCTGCACGCTTCCGTCGGACATCTGGAAGTACGACGTGGTCGCCGTGCGCTTGCCGGTCAACTCCTTGACCCGCTTGGCCTTCGGATCCGGCTTCACCACCGGCAGGCCAGTACCCGCCGGCTTCGCCTTGTACGGCACGGTGGTCGACTTCGGCGCCTTCTGCGGCGTCCACCCATCATCCCCACGCGGCAGCACATGCCCGCCCGGATTCTTGGCCGGCGGCGCGGCAACCGCGGTGCCAGGCCATCCCAGACCCGCCGCCACCACCGCTAACGTCGTCACCACAACAGTGCCGGTGCGCCAAGCACGCACCCGAGACCTGCGGGGTAGCTGGGGCTGGGGCATCGCAACCTCCACAATCGACGAGCAGGCGCCCACTGGCGACAGCGGGCGAGGCTCACCGTAGAGGAGGGAGATACAGCCAGAGATATAGCCGAGATACAATTCGGAGAGTGATCTATCCGGGCTTGTTAGTAGTACCTGGCCATCGAACGCACGCTCAGCTGGATGCACCGCCGCTCGGCATCGCCTCCATGGCCGTCCGGTAACGGCGCCCCAGGGCGCCCGCTACCACCACGCCGAGCGCGATGGTGAGTACGGCGGACAGCAGCAGGGTGGTACGGCCACCGACCGCGCTGACCACCGGCCCACCCAGCAGCGTGCCGAGTGCGGTGGACGGGATGGTGAGCGCGGACGCGGCGGCGAGCACCCGGCTCAACGCCTCGGGCGGCGTACTGCGCTGGTACAGCGCGGTGCAGATGGCGGTGAACGGCCCGTAGATCAGGCCGCCGGCCGCGAACCCCAGCAGCCCCGGCGCGACGGCGTCGGTCAGCCCGAGCGGTAGCAGGGCGGCACCCCAGCCGAGGATGATGCCGACCACCACCAGCCACGGCGACCGGTGCCGGAGCAGCCCGGCGCCGAGAGCGCCCACGGTCGCCCCGACGCCGAACACCGTCCAGTACAGACCCAGCAGGCCGGGCGAGCCGTGCAGCTCGCGGGCGACGTGTACCGGCAGCGCCACCTCGACCGGGCCGTAGAGAAAGAAGAAGACGCAGGTCACCGCGATCAACCCGAGCAGCGTGGGTTGGCCGAGGACGATGCGCCAGCCACCGCCACCGAGCCCGGCGGGCGCCTGGACCTCGGCGGCTCGGCCGGCTCGCCGGCCGGCGACCGCCCGGCAGCTCACCGCGAGCACCGCCCAGCTCGCCGCGTCGGCGCCGATCACCCAGCCCGGACCGACCAGCGCGGTCACGCCACCGGCCAGGGCCGGACCGACCACCACGGCCGCCTGCGCGAACGTGGACAGCAACGCGTTGCCAGTGACGCGGTCCTCGTCCGGGAGCAGCTCAGCGACCAAGGTGTACCTGCCGGCGCTCCCCCATGCGTGCAGCAGCGACGAGACCGCGAGCAACACCACGTACCCGATTGGGGTCAGCAGCCCGGCCACGGCCAGGATCGCGACCAGACCCAGCGCCACCGCCCGCAGCGCGGCGTCCACCGCGACCAGTTGCACGCCGGGCATCCGGCGCACCAGCCGGGCGAGCAGGGCGGCGCCGAGCGGGGCCGGCAGCGCGTACGCCGCCACCGCCAGTCCGGTCCAGACGCCGGCCTGGTCGGCCGGCGCGATCTGCACCGCCAGCCAGGCCACGGCGACCATACTCATACCGTCGCCGAGCGCGGAGACGGCCATGCTGGGCAGGACCCGGCGCAGTACCGGTTGCCGTACCACCCGGCCGGTCGAGGCGAGCCAGGAGCGGGCCGCGGTTCGTGTGTCGTTCATGCGGCCGAGCCTGCCGTAGTGGCGACCGGTTCGGCATCCGTGCCGACCACGGAAAGCCGCCACGGAAGGCCGGCACGCAACCGCGGTGGGGCGACGCGGCTAGCGCAGCCCGCCGTCCGGGTACGACGACGGTCCCAGTTGCCCCTGACTCTGCTGCGGCCCCTGCAGTATCGGGGCGAGGCGGTCGAGGATGGAGGCCAGCTCCTGGCGCGCCGCGTCGTCCGTCGCGTCCACCTGCGAGCGCAGCCCGGAGAACTGCCGGATCGCCCACTGGGCGAGCGTGGCCAGCCGGGTCAACTCCTCCCGGTCGGGCGAGTAGCTCCCGCCGGCCCGGGCGCGGTACTCACGGACCGCCTCCTCCGCGCTCTCCCGCGCCGAGCGGACGATCTCCCTGGCCTGCTGCTTGGACTGCGCCACCAGGCTGGCGGCGCTGTTCTGCGCGGCCGCCAGCATGTCGTCCACGTACTGCTGCGCCTGCATCTGCCGGCTGATCATCAGCTCGTCGAGGCCCTGCGGCGCGCTGTCCGGCAGCTGGCCGTGCCGGCGCGCGTAGACCTCGCGCTGCAACCGCTCGTTCTCCATCAGCAGGTTGTTGAGCTGGCCGTCGCGAGCGGCCACCTCCTCGGCCAGCCGCTGCAGCAGCGCCTCGACCTCGCCAGGGTCGTATCCCTTACGGAAGCCGATCTGCCGGATCCGCGTGTTGCGGATCTCATGTGGCGACAGCGGTCGGCGTCGATGCTGTACGGGATGGCTCATTGCCGGGTCACCTCCGCGATAACCCCTTCCGGGGACATCGATTCGCGCATCGGCGCGTACGACTTCTCATCGAACTGCTCGACCCGCAGGATCGAGGCTGGGTAGCCGGCTTCCAGCAGCGTCTGGCAGGTGCCCGCGACCATGCCACGGGAGCCGCACACGTAGATCTGGCGGTCATACCAAGGCCCGCTGCGCAGCGCCGCGTCGACGACCGTGGAGTTCTGGTCGTACAGCGGGTCGTCGGAGAGCACCGGTATGACCTGGAGCCAGCGCAGATCCTCGGCAAGTTGCAAGAGTGCCGGCATATCGTACATTTCCCACCGGGTCGCGGCGCCCACCATGAGGGTCACCTTCCGATCGGCGAGGCTGCCGGCCAACTCCTCCACCACGGCCTTGAGCGGCGCGAGTCCGGTACCGCCGGCCAGCAACAGCAGGTCGGGGCCGGGTCCGGGCGGCACCGTCAACCGGGTGCCGATCGGGGCCCCGAGGCGCAGCACGTCGCCGACGCGGCACTGGTACACGAGTGCGTTCGACAGTTGGCCGCCGGGCACCGTGCGTACGTGGAAATCGATGGTGCCGGAGGGGCGTGGCGCGTTGGCCGGCGAGAAGTACCGCCACACCTTGGGCCGCAGGTGCGACTCGATCGCCACGGACTGCCCGGCCCGGTACTTCAGCTCCAGCGTGGGTCGTACGGTGAACACCGCGATGTCCGCGGTGCGCCGCTCGTGCGCCACCACCTCGGCGTCCCACCAGGCCGGCATGGTCTGCTCGGACGCCGCGGCGGCCTTGGTCATCACCCCGGACACGATGGTGTACGCCTCGGTCCAGTCCGCCGCGAGCTGCTCAGTCCACAGTGGACCGAGCCCGTGCGCGAGCGTGTGCAGCAGCGCCCGGCCGACAAGCGGGTAATGCTCCGGGCTCACCTCGAACCGGCGGTGGTCACGGCCCAACTGCTCGACGAAGCCGACCAGCACATCGGTGTCGTCCACATTGGACACGATGTGCCCGAGCGCGGCGAGCAGCCGGTCCCGCTGGCCGCCCATCGCGGTGGGAAACATCTCACGCAGGCGGGGGTCCAGGGCGAACAGTGTGGCGTAGAAGTACGTCGCGGCCTGGTCGCCAAGGGCGGCGACCTCGGACCAGCTCGCCTTCAGTGCGGCGACGTCCACTATGCGTGTGCCCCGCCGTGCTGGTTGACGATGGCCGGGCGGACCGCGCTCAGCGTATCGGACGCAGCCTGCAGGATGTCCATCGGCACCCGGAAATCGTGCAAAACGGTCAGCAGGTAGAGGCTGACCCGCTGATATACGTCATCGTTGATCGGCATGCTCTTGTGCGCGGCACCCAGGTCGCGCCCGTCGTACCGGTCCGGGCCGCCGAGCACCTTCGCCAGCAGCAGCACCTGGTGCCGCTTGAGCTTGGCAAGGCCGTCGTGCTGCAGAAATGGCGTAAAGTAACCGGCCGTGACGGGATCGGCCAACAGGCGCGAGTAGAATTCGTCCACCACCGCAGCGACCGCGCTGGCACCGCCGATCGCGACAAACGGCGACGACGCACAGGTCTCCCGCGCCTCAGCATCCAGCGTGGCTAGCATCGTCGCGCTGCTCGTCATGGTGACGCACCCTCTTTCGTCTATCTAACTATTCGGCCCATGCAACCTCTGCGAAAGGCTGATCTCAAGCCGGCAGACAGACTAAACACAGGTAGTGCCGTGAGGCAACACTTTGCGCCACCACGTAAGCGCCAACCTGTCCCGAGACTCAGTCCAAAGTGGATGGTCCTGGCGGCTCGGTAGGTGGAGCAGACTGGCCAACTGTCCACAATCGACATTGCTAGCCCCGGCGCTGGATCCTATCACACGCCACCGCATCAGCTCCTAATCGGCGGCCTCCCACCACAGTGGACAGTGAAAGTTGCAGCGCGACAGCGAAGACCGTCCAGTTTGTGCATATAAATATGTTACAACGACGATTTCATGCATTGTTCACCGGGTTTTCGGCCGGAGGAGAGTCACGGCTCTTACTTTGCGTGGAGCGAAACACCGTGAACCTTCAACGTCCAGGCACGGCCTGCCTCAGTCGCCGGCGCGTGGTTCGTGAGGACCGACGGAGGAGGGAGGATCTATGGCCACGTCTCGAGCGGTTCGGGCACGTGGGATCACCAAATGCTTCGGTGAGGTCGTCGCGCTCGGCGGCGTCGACCTGGATGTGGCACCGGGCCGGATCCACGGCCTGGTCGGCCCGAACGGCGCCGGGAAGACCACGCTGTTCGGCCTGTTGCTCGGCCTGGCCGTCGCCGACAGCGGCAGCCTGGAGATCCTGGGCGCGCCGGTGGGACGCGCGCTGGCCGCACCGGACGGTGTCGCCGGCTTCGTGGACGGCCCGGGGCTGTACCCCTCGCTCACCGCCCGGCAGAACCTCGCGGCACTCGCCGCCCTCCGCGGCCGGCAGGCCCGTACGGTGGGCATCGACGACGTGCTCGATCAGGTCGGACTCACGGACGTCGCGGGCGACCGGGTACGGGGCTTCTCCCTCGGCATGCGCCAGCGGCTCGGGCTGGCCGCCGCGCTGCTCACTATGCCAAGGCTGCTGATCCTCGACGAGCCGACCAACGGACTGGACCCAGCCGGTAAGAAGCACGTACACCAGGTCCTCACCCGCCTCGCCGCGGAGGGGACCGCCGTGGTGCTCTCCAGCCACCGCATGGAAGACGTCGAGTCGCTGTGCTCCGAGGTCACCATCCTCAACACCGGCCGGGTCGTCTTCTCGGGCCCGGTCGACAAGCTCGGCGCGGAGAGCGGGGAACTCGACTACCGGCTGGTCACGACCGACCTGGACACCGCCCGCGAGCTGGCGCTGGGCACCCCCGGGGTGCACCTCGTCGACGAATCCGAGGCCGTCCCCCGCGCGACCGGCAACACCCTCGTGGTACGCGCGGCGGTGGCGGCCCTCGACGAACTGGTGGTGCGGCTCGTACACGCCGGGATCGCGGTACGCGAGCTCGCCCTCGTGATCTCACCGTTGGAGGCGGCGTTCCTGGCCCTCACGGAGCAGGCCCTCACGGAGAAGGCCCTCACAGAGAAGCAGGAGAGCGACCGGTGACTGCCACGATCGCCCGCCCCACCGCCGCCCAGCGCGTACCGGTGACCCGTGGGTACCGCTTCGAACTGGTCAAGCTGCTGTCCCAGTGGCGGATACGCCTGCTGCTCCTCGCCGCCTGGATCGGCCCGGCGGTCGTCGTGGCGGCGGTGAGCGAGCAGAGCACGCTGCCCGCCGACACGGTGTTCGGTCGCTGGATGCACGCCACCGGTTGGGCCGGGCCGCTGGTGGGACTCGGCTTCGCCGGTACCTGGGCGCTGCCGTTGCTCACCTCGGTGGTGGCCGGCGATGTGTTCGCCGCCGAGGACCGGCTCGGCACTTGGCGTCACCTTCTGGTTGCGATCCGCTCACCACGACGGATCTTCGTAGCCAAGGCACTGGCCAGCCTCACCGTCATCCTGGTGCTGGTCGCCGGATTGGTCTGCGCCAGCACGGCGGCTGGCCTCGCCACGATAGGCAACCGCCCGCTGATCGGCCTGGACGGGCACGTGCTCGGCCCGGCCGACGCGGCCGGCAAGGTGCTGCTCGCCTGGGTGTGTGCGCTGGCGCCGACCCTGGCACTGGCCGCGATCGGCCTGCTCGGGTCGGTCACGCTGGGGCGCTCGCCGATGGGGCTGCTGCTGCCGGCGGTCGTCGCGCTCGGCATGCAGGTCGCCCAGATCCTGCCGCTGCCGGTCGCGGTCCGCTTCGCCCTACCCGGCTACGCCTTCATCGCCTGGCACGCCCTGTTCACCAGCCCGATGCAGCTCGGGCCGCTGCTGATCAGCATCGTGGTCAGCCTGTCGTGGGCCGTTGCCGCGACCGCGCTCGCTTACTGGCTGTTCATGCGGCGTGACTTCACCAGCACGAACCACGACGGGCTCGGGCGGCGCACCATCACCGTCGGCGTCCTACCGCTGGCCGGGCTGCTCGCCGTCACCGTCGCGGTCATCGCGCTGGCGACGCCCGCGACGGGCTCCGGGATCGAGCAGCACAAGGTCGAGCGCTCGCTCGCGACCTCCTTCGCCCACCTGTATCGGGTGCAGACCCGGGAACTGCACCGCCCCGATGTCACCGAGGCGCAGCTTGCGACCACCGCGACCTGCAACAAGGGCAACGGCCTGGTCGCCAGCAGCGGACCGGGCAACGGCTGGCGCTGCGTTGTCACCTGGCACCTGCCCGGCGTCAACGCGGTGGGGAACGCGACCTACCAACTCGACGTCACCGCAGACGGTCGGTATGTAGCCGACGGCGACGGACCGAGGGAGGTGAACGGCTACTTCGTAGTGCGTACGCAGACCGGGGACGCCCCGAATCCCCTGTGGCAGTTCGACGGGACCGTCGACCTGCTGGGAACAGCGCCGAAGGGATAGCACATGCCCGTCTGGTGCTGGCCGGGACCACCGTCCTGGCCGTCGCCGCAGTCGGCAGGGGGCCGGGTCCGCCTCGACGAGTTCGTTCGCCGAGTACCACGTCGGCCAGGTGACCGACCAGGGCCTGGTCGTCTCCGCCGACCAGATCATCAACCGCCCCGACCGCCGACGGTGGCATCGCGCTTCCGCTAGCTCCGCCTGATCGTCGCGCACCAGGCCGGTCCGCCGTCGTCGCCGTGGAATCTCGTCAGCAGCCGGTCGGGTTCGACGGCCGCGACTCGCCATCCGCGGCTCGGGTTGAACGCCGCTGTCAGCTCGTCCGCAGTGACGGGATGCGGGCCGGTATCCGGTCCTTCGTCACTGAAACACAGTACGTACAGGGTTGCGCCGTGCTCGGCAACGGACGCGAGACTCGCCACGTACGCCGGTCGCTCGTCACCGTCGAACGTGTGGAACAGTCCACAGTCGAGTATCGTCGCGAACTTGCGCCCCAATCGATCGAGGTGCAACGCGTCGGCCGTCGCGAACTCGGCCTCGATCCCGCGCTCACGGGCCTTGTCCCGGGCGATCGCGAGCGCCGTCTCGGCCACGTCGACGCCGAGCACGGGCAGTCCCAGCGCGGCGATGTGGAGTGCGTGCTCGCCGGTACCGCAGCCCGCGTCGAGTACCGGCGCGGCGAATCCGCCTTCGGCCGCCAACCGCACCACCGCGGGCTGTGGCCGGCCAACATCCCACGGCGCCGGGCCGGACCGGTATGACGCATCCCAGGGCAGTCCCGTCATGCGCTCGTGACTGGTCGGTTGCCGGCCATGCTCAGACACCTCGGCCCCTTCCCCGCAACTGGTCGTGCCACGCTATCGCGGGTCTGCCGCGGCCCGCACCGGCCGGCGCCTCGTGTCCACATCGGACAGTACCGGCATCGGCGTCAGCGGTACCGGCCCACACCTCCCCGCGCGATGGCCGCAGCGGCTGGATGCGCAGCCGACCAGGTCGTCACGGCGCAACTCGCGACGCCGACATATCAGGCATACTATTCTACAGAAGGTACGAGATTGCATCTGGGCGCTTTCAGGGGCATTCATGGCTATACCGGTTGAACCGGCCGGGATACTTCGCGGTCCCGGTCAATCGCAGCGCGTAGGCTTCGCCGAACTTCTCTTCGACGTGGTCTTCGCGCTCACACTCACCGAGCTGTCGCAGCGCCTCATCGAAGAACTGACCTGGTCCGGGCTCTACCGGGCCCTGGTCCTGCTGCTGGCGATGTGGTGGGTCTGGTACCGGATGGTGTGGACCACCAACAGGTACGACCCGGAGCGCCCCGCCCTCCGGCTGATGCTCATCGCCACGATGCTCGCCACCCTGCTCATGTCGGTCGCCATCCCGCACGCCTTCCGCCGCCATGATCTTGGCCTGGTTTTCGGCTGGATCTACGTCGCGGTCCAGGTACTGCGGCACGCCTGGCTCGTCCTGCTCGGTGGCAACCGGCACGCCCAGATGGTCAGCGTCCGGGTGTTGTTCTGGGCGCTCATGTCGGCACCGCTGTGGATCGCCGGCATCTTCGGCTCCAGTGGCATCCGGCTGGGGCTCTGGACCGCTGCCGTCGTCCTCGACTACACCGCGGGTACGCTCGACTTCCCCACCCCGCGGCTGGGCCGCGCCGGCCTGCGCGAGCAGAAGGTCGCCGGCGAGCACCTCGCCGAGCG
>JBPYFB010000245.1:0-6052 GCA_051986465.1 Rugosimonospora sp. | reverse complement strand
CTGGACGGGACCGGCGGGACACCGGTCGGGCCGAACAGCTCGGTCGCCTGCTGCTGGGCCGGCGTGGGGCCGGACGCCGGGGCGGGGTCGCCCGGGCCGGGCTTCCACCAGGTGCGCAGGAGCGTCGTGCCGGCGCCGCCGAGGACCAGCAGGATACCCAGTACCGTCACCGCGCCAGCGATCCAGTTCCGCATGCTCGCCATCCTCCCCTAGCCGGTCAAGCGCTCGTCGGGTCAAGCCTTCGCCGGTGTAGCCAGGCTACGGACCGCCCGGCGTGCCGTCAGCTCCGCGTCCACCACCGCGCCGAGCAGCACGGCGAAGGACGACAGGTACAGCCACAGCAGCAGGACCACCACCGCGGCCAGCCCACCGTAGGTTTCGTTGTACCGGCCGAAGTTGCTGACGTACACCGTGAAACCGACCGAGCCGAGGATCCAGACGACCACCGCCAACCCGACTCCCCAGCTGACGAAGCGCCACCGGTCGGTGGGTCCGCCCGCCAACCGGTACACCACGGCGAGCCCGACCACGACCAGTACCAGCAGGAGCAGCCAGCGCAGCACCTCGGCGCCCAGCCGGCCGGCGTGACCGAGCCCGACATGCCCGAGTACCACCGGGAAGACCGTGATGAGCACGAGCGCGACGGAGGCGGTGAGCAGCGCGCCGATGGTCAGCACGACGGACACGGCGCGCTGGCGGATCGCCGAGCGTACCGGCGGCGTGTCGAAGATGATCCGCACTCCCCTGGTCAGCGCGTTGACGCCACCGGAGGCGGCCCAAAGGGTACCGAGGAGGCTCGCCACGAGGCCGAGGGTCAGCCCGTTGTGGTTGGCCGCGACCGCGTCGTGCAGTTGGTCGCGCAGCAGGTTGCCGATGTCCGACGGCAGCGTGTTGGCCGCGGGCGCGACCTGCTCGGCGACCTTGCCGGGGTCGGAGACCAGGGCGTAGACGGCGACGATCGCGATCAGCGCCGGGAAGATGGCGAGCATCGCGTAGAACGCAACGCCCGCGGCGATCATCGTCACGTTGTGCTTGCTGATCCGGTGCCAGATGCCCTTCACCAAGTCCACAAAGGACTTTGTACACCTGTCCGGCTACTCCCGCCGGGTGGTGTCCCGCCGGTGTCGCAGGATCAGGTTCGCGACCAGGGCGGTCCAGCCGGTCTGGTGCGAGGCGCCCAGCCCCACGCCGGTATCCCCGTGGAAGTACTCATAGAACGGGATCAGGTCGTGCCAGTGCGGATCCTCCTGGAAGAGGGCAACGTCACCGAAGACCGGCCGCCGGCCGTCCGCGTCGTCGAGGAACAGGTTCACCAGGCGCCGGGACAGGTCGTCCGCGATCTCGCCCAGCTGCATCTTGCGCCCCGAGCCGGTCGGGTACTCGATGAGCAGGTCGTCGCCGAAGAACCGGTTGAACCGGCGCAGCGCCTCGATGAGCAGGAAGTTGACCGGGAACCAGATCGGGCCGCGCCAGTTGGAGTTGCCGCCGAACACCTCGGTCATGGACTCGCCCGGCTCGTACCCGACGCTGAACTCGCTGCCGCCCAGGGTGACCGTGAACGGCTCCTCCAGGTGCGCCTTGGACAGCGCGCGCAGCCCGTACGGCGAAAGGAACTCCTTCTCGTCGAGCATCCGCACCAGGATCCGCAGCAACTGGTCCTGGCCCACCATGGACAGCAGCCGGTGCTGCTGCCCGCCCTGGATGCGGCGCGCGCCGATCACGTCGCCGTACTCCGGCTTGTTGGCGAGGAACCAGCGCAGCCGGGCGGTCAGCTCGGGCAGCCGGGCCAGGGCGAGCGAGCTGAGCGTGGTCGTCGCGGCCAGCGGCAGCAGCCCGACCACCGAGCGCACCTTCAGCGGCAGCCGCCCGTCCTTGGTGCCCAGCACGTCGTAGAAGAACGCGTCCTCCTCGTTCCACAGGCCGGCGTCGTACGCGGCCGCCGCGATGTACGCGAAGTGCTCGAAGAACTTCGGCGCGAGGTCGGCGTACGCGCGGTCCCGGTGCGCGATGACCAGCGTGATCTCCAGCAGGTTCAGCGCGTACATGGCCATCCAGGCGGTACCGTCGCTCTGCTCCAGAACGCCCTCGTCGGCCGGTACCGCGCCGCGGTCGAACGGTCCCACGTTGTCCAGCCCCAGGAAGCCGCCCTCGAAGACGTTGTCGCCGTTGCTGTCCTTGCGGTTCACCCACCACGTGAAGTTCATCAGGAGCTTGTGCAGCACCCGCTTGAGGAAGTCGAAGTCGCCGGAGCCGTCGATCTCGAAGACCTTCAGCGCCGCCCAGGCGTGTACCGGCGGGTTCACGTCGTCGAAGGCCCACTCGTACGCGGGTAGCTGCCCGTTGGGGTGCATGTACCACTCCTGCAGCAGCAGGAGTAGCTGGCTCTTGGCGTATCCGGGGTCCACGTGCGCGATCGCGACACAGTGGAACGCGAGGTCCCACGCCGCGTACCACGGGTACTCCCAGGGGTCGGGCATGGAGATCACGTCGCAGTTGGTCATGTGCCACCAGCGCGCGTTGCGGCCGTGCTGGTGGATGTCTGGAGGCGGGTCGGAGGCCGGGTCGCCCTGTAGCCAGCGGGCCACGTCGTACTGATAGAACTGCTTGCTCCACATCAGCCCCGCGACGGCCTGGCGCAGGACCAGGGCCTCGTCCTTGCTCGCGGCCTCCGGGGTCAGCTCGGCGAAGAACTCGTCGGCCTCGGCCTGCCGGCAGCGCATCACCTCGTCGAAGCCGGACTCCAGGTCCGCGACGGTGCAGGTGTTCGAGGGCCCGTCGAGGGTCAGCCGCAGCCGCACCCGCGCCGTCTGCCCGGGCGGGACGCGCAGCACGTAGTGCAGCGCGCCCTTGGTGCCGGTGCGCTCCGGGTTGACCGTCTCGGCGCCGTGGATGACGTGGTCGTTGATCCCGTCCTTCGGGTACGCGGTGTGGTTGTCCAGGTTCCACAGGCGCTGGGAGTTCGTCTCGTTGTCGCACAGCAGCGGTACCGGATCGAGCTCGTCTGCTTCGACCGCGCCCTCGGCCCGCGCGCCGGTGAGCACCAGGCGCCCGAGCCGCTGGTGCTCCGCGACCAGCCGGGGCCCCTCCCCCGCGATCGTCGGCGGCTCGCCGCGCCCCGGCAGGCCCCAGGACCACGTGTTGCGGAACCAGAGCGACGGCAGCAGGTGCAGCGTCTCCTCGTCAGGCCCGCGGTTCTCGGCGGTGATCAGGATGCACATATCGTCCGGAGTTGCCTTGGCATAGTCCACTGTGACGGACCAGTACCTGTTTTCGGCGAAGATGCCGGTATCGATCAGTTCGTACTCGGGTTGCGCCCGGCCGCGCTCCCGGTTGACCGCGGCCAGTTCGGTGTACGGGAACTCGCTCTGCGGATAGTGGTACTGCCAGCGCATCCACGAGTGGGTGGGCGTGGAGTCGAGGTACCACCAGTACTCCTTGGCGTCCTCGCCGTGGTTGCCCTCGTTGCCGCCGAGGCCGAAGATGCGCTCCTTGAGGATCGGGTCGCGACCGTTCCACATGGCCAGGGCGAAGCAGAAGCGCTGCTGCTCATCGCAGATGCCGGCGAGGCCGTCCTCGTTCCACCGGTACGCCCGGGAGCGGGCGTGGTCGTGCGGGAAGTAGTCCCAGGCGGTACCCCATTCGCTGTAGTCCTCGCGCACCGTGCCCCAGGCGCGCTCCGCGACGTACGGCCCCCAGTCCCGCCACGGCTCGGCCCCCGAGTCGGCCGCGGCCAACCGCTCCCGCTCGGCGTCTTCCCCGCTCATATGCGACATTCTCCCTCACTGCTGTTACGGCTGAGTAAGCCCGGGCTCTTCCCCCGGCACGCGCGATCCGCGGCCTGCGATCCGGGACGCGCGGTACGGGACGCGATACGCTCGGCCGTGTCGATCTTCTTCGGTCCCGGTGTCTGCGGGAGTCTGGACGAGGGAACCCGCCGCGAGTGGCTGGTACCCGATGGCTGCGGCGGGTACGCCATGGGTACGGTCGGCGGCCTGCGCACCCGCCGGTACCACGCGCTTCTGGTGGCCTCGCAGGACCCGCCCGCGCAGCGCCGCGTCGCGCTCGCCTCCCTCGACCCGGTACTGGAACTTCCCTCCGGAGCGGTCGTCCGGCTCGGGGTACACGAGTGGGCCTCGGGGGCGATCGCGCCCGACGGATACACGTACCTCGAACGCTTCGACCTGACCGATGGGCTGCCCCGGTGGCGCTGGCGGATCGGGGACACGGTGCTCGAACGCGAATTGGCGATGGTGGCGGGGCGACCGGCTCTGGGCGTGGTGCACCGGCTGCTGTCGGGCGGCCCGGTACGCCTGACGTTGGATGCGCTGTGTACCTGGCGCGATGCGCACGGTGAGCGGTACGCGTCCGGACCGCCGCTCGCGATGGAGCCGACCGCGGACGGCGTGATCGTCGAGGGCGGGTACCGCCTGGCCGGCCCGGATTGGCGGCCGGCGGGCGAGTGGTACCTGGGCGCCCGGTTGCGCGAGGAGGCGGAGCGCGGGCTCGCCGCGCAGGAGGACCTGTGGCTGGCCGGCCGCTTCGGCGCCGACCTGGCCGAGCCGGGCGCCACGCTGGAGGTGCGCGCGTGGGCCGGCGACCTGTCCGCGCCGCCGCCGCCCGCGCGCGAGATCGTCGTGGCCGCGCACGAACGGGCCAAGCGCGTGGTCGCCGCCGCCAGACCCGCCGACGAGGTGGACGCCGCGCTCGCGCTCGCCGCCGACGCGTTCGTCATCAAGGGTGCGGGTGTTCCGGACATCGTGGCAGGGTACCCGTGGTTCGGGGCGTGGTCGCGGGACACGATGATCTCGTACGAAGGGCTGTTCCTCTCGACCAACCGGGCCGAGGAGGGTCGGCGGCTGCTGCTGGGGTACGCGCAGACCCTGTCCGAGGGGATGCTCGCGAACACGGCCGATACCGGCGCGGCCGAGTACAACACCATCGACGGGACGCTCTGGTTCGTGCACGCGATCGGCCGGCACGTGGCCCTGACCGGAGACACAGACCTGGGTCAGGAGTTGCTGCCCGCCCTCGACGGCATCGTCGCGGCGCACGTGGACGGTACCCGGTTCGGCATCCGCGTGGACCCGAACGACGGCCTGCTCTCGGGCGGCCTGCCCGGGTACGCCCTGACGTGGATGGACGCCTGTGTCGACGGGGTCGGTGTCACGCCCCGGATCGGGAAGCCGGTTGAGGTCAACGCGCTATGGATCAACGCGCTCGGCGTACTGGGCGACCTGCGCGGCGACGACGGCGGTCCGATGTTCCAGGCGGCGACGAAGTCGTTCCGCAGCGCCTTCCCGGCGCCCACCGGCTGGCTCTACGATGTGATTGACGGCGTGCCGGATCCGGCACTACGACCCAACCAACTACTCGCCTACTCGCTGCCGCACGCACCCCTGTACGGCCAGCGCCACTCGTCCGCGATCGACGCCAACCTCGTGTCGCCTCTCGGACTGCGAAGTTTGAGTCCGACCGAACCTGGGTATCGGCCCCGCCATCGTGGGGGCAGCGCTGCCCGGGATCACGCCTATCACCAGGGGACGGTGTGGCCGTGGCTGTTCGGTCCGTACGCGGATGCACTCGTCGCGAGTGGCCGGCCGGCGACCGAACTCTTCGCCGGGATCGCGGCCCACCTGAGCGAGTCCGGTCTCGGTTCGATTTCGGAGACCGCTGATGGGGATCGTCCACATGCGACAACCGGCTGCCCGTTCCAGGCGTGGTCGGTCGCGGAGGTTCTGCGGGCCCGCCGGGCAGCGGCCGCGCGGGGCTGATTCCCGGGTCACACAAGAGCTTTACGCGTCCGAAACACCACGGACGCCACCGGTAAATGGCGCATGGCAGCATAGTTGGCGTTCCCCCGTTACCCGCGTTTCAGGCCCCCAATGTGGTGCCTATTGCCGCATGTCCCGGGGGACGTTCTCGGGGGCGGACTCTGGAGCATAGGGAGGCGGCCGTGCCGCAGGAAATGGAGCACAAGGAGGCAAGTGTCAAGCCGTTGCGTGTCCTGATGCTGTCGTGGGAGTACCCGCCGGTGGTCGTGGGGGGTCTCGGG
>JBPYFB010000244.1:0-3137 GCA_051986465.1 Rugosimonospora sp. | reverse complement strand
TCAGCTCGGTGTACATGCAGTTGCCGAGCACGGTGTAGGGCACGCCGCAGTCGGCCAGTACCGCCTCGGTCGCGCGATGGTCGGCGGCCACCGCGGCAGGGTGCTCGGGATCGTCGGCACAGCTGATGGATGAGTACACCAGGTGGCCGACGCCCGCCCGGACCGCGGCGCCGACGGCGTTGGCGTGCTGGCGGACCCGCCGCCCACCCGGGTCCAGGATGTTGGTACTGATGATCATCAGTCGTTCGGCGCCGTCGAACGCTCGGGGAAGCGTGTCCGGGTCGTCGAAATCCAGTAACCGGCTGGTCACGCCGAGGTCGACGCAGGCCGCGGGGCGACGGCTGAGGGCGAGGATGTTGGCGGCGTCAATGTGCTGGAGCAGCAGTCGTACGACGAGCCGTCCCAGTCGACCGGAAGCACCGGTCACTGCGATCATCGTTCCTTCTCCCCGGTCGCGGTGGTTCGAGTGTCCGCCGATCGAGTTTGTGGATCACGGGCCAAGCCACATCATGCGTCGCGAGACGCGGTTGCGGCAAGGTTATGACAGAACCTTCATGAACCGGGTGGGGCTTTTGGCGGTCCGTAGAGCATTTTCGATTTATCGATATCGAGTTATGTTGCGGAGGACCGGATCCGGAGCTTGGCTTCCTGGAAGGTCCTCCTGCAAGGCACCAGGGTCGGGAGGTGAACATGGCGCGGGTGCTGGTGGTCGAGGATGACGAACGCATCGGCAGGCTCGTCACCCGGGCGTTAGCCAGCGACGGGCACGACACTGAGCACGTCAGCACGGGCACGGAAGGGCTGGCCGCCGCGCTGGCCAACGACTTCGAGCTGGTCATCCTTGACCTGCGGCTGCCCGGCATGGCCGGTGGCGAGGTGCTCGAACGCCTGGTACGCGAGCGTCCCGAGGAGCCGGTGCTGGTGCTGTCCGCGGTGCCTGACATCGGTGCCCGGGTCGCGGCGCTGGAGGCGGGTGCCGCCGACTTCCTCGGTAAGCCGTTTGCCGTGGCCGAGCTGCTGGCCCGGGTGCGCGCCAGGTTGCGGCCGACGCCTGCCGGTGCCACGAGCGGCACGCTGCGTACGGGTCCCGTTACACGGAGATGGTCCGGGCGGCGCATCAGGACGCGGCGACCGTCGAGGACACCGCGGTGGTGCTGGAGGAGCTGGACAAGGTCTCGGGCATCACGAACCGGCTGGTGACCCTAATGTTGGTCGACGAACCGCATCCGCTGCGGCCCTGCTGCCTTGACGATGAGCTGGTTCGGATCGTCCGCCGGTGGCAGCCGACCGCCGAGCGCGACTGGGTGGTCAACTCTGAGGTGGGCTATGGGTTGCTCAATCCGGAACGGTTCGAGGCGGCGATGGACTGCCTACTCGAGAACGCGGTCAAGTTCACCCGGCCCGGCGACCGCATCGAGGTGACCGGCGAACACGATCGCGACCAGTGGAGTGTGCGGGTTCGCGATAGCGGTTCGGGCATGTCGCGGCAGATGGCCGAACGGCTGCTGCGCGGCGTACCCGGGCAGGAGACCAGCACCGGCACCGGTCTGGGACTCGCGATCGTACGGGCGGTGGTCGAGTCCCTGCACGGCCGCATCACCGTCACCGGGGAGCCGGGCCGGGGCACCGTCGTCACTCTCCTGGTGCCGCGGCCGGCGTGGCTGGCGCCTGACGCACAACCGGCCCTGATCCTGGACGGGTCGAGGCCGGCCGGAAATGACTGAGGGACCCGACCGCGGACGGGCACGGGCATCGTGCCCGCCGCTGACAGGCATCGATCCATATAGTGAGACCCGACGCGCCATCGCTGCTTTTCGCGTACAAATTATGCGTGGCTACGGAAACCCAGGTGGCGCAGGAGGTCGGCGAAGCGCGTCCGACCGTGCGTGATCGTGCCGCTCGCTTGCCGTATTACCTGCTGGGCCTGGTGTTCGCGGGGCTGGCGGTGTTCGTGGCGCTGGGCTGGCGGGATCACGGTCGGACCTACGACGAGTACATGCAGGACGACTACGGCGCCCTCAGCTTGAAGTGGTATCTGAGCCTGGGCAAGGACCGCTCCTTCATGGACATGCAGCCCGATCTGCACATGCCACAGCACGGCCCGGCCTATGAAACTTTCGTGGCGCTGATCCAACACTTCACGGGCGAGACGTGGAACACCCGGTCGATTGTCAACGGCATTGTCGGCGTCCTGGGCGTCGCGTTCATCGCCCTGTGCGGCAAGGAACTGGCCGGCCGTTGGGGCGCCTTCACGGCCGCCACCGGACTGGCGCTCTACCCGCGCTACACCGGCGCGATGTTCACCAACTCCAAGGACGTGCCGTTCACCGTCGCGATGATCCTCACCCTCTGGCTGGTCCTGCGGATGATGCGCCGCTGGCACATTCCGGACCGGCCGTTCGAGCTCCTCGAATATGCCGGGGTGGGGGTTTCCATCGCGGTCGCGGCGGCCATCCGGGCCAACGGCCTGGCGTGGCTCGGCCTCCTCGGCCTGCTCGCTGTCTTCTACTGGGTACGCCACTGGCAGGAACTGCGGACGTGGCCGGCCATCCGGACGCAACTGGCCACCCAGCTCACCGCCGCCCTGGTGATCGGTTCGAGCTGCTACCTCTGCTTGATGCTGATCTGGCCGTACCTGGACCTTCATCCGACCACCGGGCTGCTCGACTCGGTGAAGATGATGGCGAACTACGACTGGCCCAACACGATCCTGTTCGACGGCAAGCAGGTGAATGCGACCGCGCTGCCGTGGTCCTACGCGCCGGTCTGGTTGCTCATCGGGTCGCCGTTGCCGCTCGTGCTCCTGACCCTGGTCGCCGCGGTCATCGGCGTGTGGGCATTCCGGCGCAATGTTCAGATTCCCGCGACGTACCTGATGTGCGCCGGGTACGCCGTCATCCCGCTGGGGCTGATCATCTTCATGCAGTCCACTCTCTACAATGGACTTCGGCAGTTCCTCTACATCGTGCCCGGCTTCATCCTGGTCGCCTCGGGACTGCTGAGCTACGTCGTGCGGCGGCTGCTCGCCTCGGAACGGCGTAGGCTCGCCGGCGCGCTGGTCGCCGTGGCGGTGCTCGGTCAGGCCGAGGCGGTTGTCGCCAGCGTCCAGATCTATCCCTACGAGTACGCGTACTTCA
>JBPYFB010000243.1:0-15703 GCA_051986465.1 Rugosimonospora sp. | reverse complement strand
GCAACGTATTCTTGGAAATTACGATGAACAGCCCGGTGCCCCAGGTCAAGTACCCGCCCCAGCTCCCGATCAGCCAACGCAAGGACGAGATCCTAGCCGCTATCCGCGATCACCAGGTGGTCGTGGTCGCCGGCGAGACGGGCTCCGGCAAAACGACCCAGCTCCCGAAGATCTGCCTGGAGCTGGGGCGCGGCGTCTCCGGTGTGATCGGGCACACCCAGCCGCGCCGGCTTGCGGCGCGCACCGTGGCCGAGCGCATCGCGCAGGAGCTCGGCGTCGAGGTGGGCGGCGCGGTCGGGTACCAGGTCCGGTTCACCGACAAGGTGAGCGCGGACACGATGGTCAAGCTGATGACCGACGGCATCCTGCTCGCCGAGATCCAGCGCGACCGGATGCTGCGCAAATACGACACCCTGATCATCGACGAGGCGCACGAGCGCAGCCTCAACATCGATTTCATCCTCGGGTACCTCAAGCGGCTGCTGCCCAGGCGCCCCGACCTCAAGGTGATCATCACCTCGGCGACGATCGACCCGCACCGGTTCGCGGCACATTTCGGCATAGAGATTCCTGTGGTCGAGGTGTCCGGGCGGACGTACCCGGTCGAGCTGCGGTACCGGCCGTACGGGGCACAGGCGGACGTACCGGATGATCTCGACCAGACCGAGGCGATCTGCGAGGCCGTCAACGAACTGCGCGCCGAGGGGCCCGGCGACATCCTCGTGTTCGCCAGCGGCGAGCGGGAGATCCGCGACGCCGCCGAGGCGCTGGGCAAGATGAAGTTGCCGGAGACCGAGATCCTGCCGCTGTACGCCCGGCTGTCCGCCGCCGAGCAGCACCGCGTCTTCGCGCCGCACCGGGGCCGGCGGGTCGTGCTCGCCACGAACATCGCGGAGACCTCGCTGACCGTGCCCGGCATCCGGTACGTCATCGACCCCGGTACCGCCCGGATCTCCCGGTACAGCCAGCGCACCAAGGTGCAGCGGCTGCCGATCGAGCCCATCTCCCAGGCGTCGGCGAACCAGCGCGCCGGGCGGTGCGGCCGGGTCGCCGACGGGATCTGCATCCGGCTCTATCCGGAGGAGGACTTCGCCGGGCGCCCCGAGTTCACCGAGCCGGAGATCCTGCGTACCAACCTCGCCTCGGTCATCCTCCAGATGACCGCCCTCGGCTTGGGCGACATGGCCGCCTTCCCCTTCCTCGACCCGCCCGACCAGCGCAACGTCAAGGCCGGCGTGGAGCTGCTGCAGGAGATCGGCGCGCTGGACGGCACGCGGCTGACCAAGATTGGCCGCCAGCTCGCGCGGATCCCGATCGATCCGCGGCTGGCGCGGATGCTGCTCGCCGCCGCCGAGGGCGGCTGCCTGCGCGAGGTACTGGTCATCACGGCCGGCCTGACCGTCCAGGACGTGCGGGAGCGGCCGGCCGAGCTGCAAGCAGCGGCGGACGAGCAGCACGCCAGGTTCGTGGCGCCGGGCTCGGATTTCCTGGGCTACCTCAACCTCTGGGAGTACCTGCGGGAGCAGCAGCGGGCCGGCTCCGGAAGCCAGTTCCGCCGGCTGTGCAAGGCCGAGTTCCTCAACTATCTGCGGGTACGGGAGTGGCAGGACCTCGAAGGGCAACTGCGCCAGATCGCGAAGTCGATGGGGCTGGTCCTCAACTCCACACCCGCCTCCCCCGCGACTGTCCACAGTGCACTGCTCGCCGGACTGCTGTCGCACGTGGGCCTGCGGGAGGGCGAGACCCGCGAGTACCTCGGCGCCCGCGGTACCAAGTTCGCCATCTTCCCCGGCTCCTCACTCGCCAAGAAGCCGCCGCGCTGGGTGATGGCGGCCGAACTGGTGGAGACGTCGCGGCTGTGGGCGCGGATCGCCGCCTCGGTCGAGCCCGAGTGGGTGGAGCGGCTGGCCGGGCACCTCGTCAAGCGGCACTACAGCGAACCGCACTGGGAGGCCAAGCGCGGCGGGGTGGTCGCGTCCGAGCGGGTGACCCTGTACGGGGTGCCGCTGGTCGCCGCGCGCAAGGTGGATTACGGGCGGATCGACCCGGTACTCTCCCGCGAGCTGTTCATCCGGCACGCGCTCGTGGAGGGTGACTGGCACACCTCGCACGCGTTCTTCCAGGAGAACCGGGCGCTGCGCGACGAGGTGGAGGAGCTGGAGCACCGGGCCCGGCGCCGGGACATCCTCGTCGACGACGAGACGCTCTTCGACTTCTACGACCGGCGCATCCCGCCCGAGGTGGTCTCCGGGCGGCACTTCGACACGTGGTGGAAGCGCGCCCGCCGCGCCGAGCCCGACCTGCTCAGCTTCGAACGCTCGGTGCTCGTCAACCAGGACGCGCCCACGGTATCCACAGTGGACTATCCGGACGCCTGGCCGCACGGCGCGCTGCCCCTGACGTACCAGTTCGAGCCGGGTACCGAGGCCGACGGGGTGACCGTCCACATTCCACTCGCGGTACTCTCCCGGGTCAGCCCGGCCGGATTCGAGTGGCAGATTCCGGGGCTGCGCGCCGATCTGGTGACCGCGCTGATCCGGTCGCTGCCGAAGGCGGTACGCCGCAACCTGGTACCCGCGCCCGACTTCGCGCACGACGCCGTGCTCGCGCTGGCCCCGCTCGCCCCGGAGCGCCGCGCCGATCCCCCGCCGCTGCTGCCCGCGCTGGAGCGGGAGCTGGGCCGGCTCTCCGGTACCCCGGTGCCGACCGACGCGTGGGACCTCGAGAAGGTACCCGACCACCTGAAGATGGCCTTCCGCGTCGAGGACGAGGGCGGCGCCGCGCTCGCCGAGGGCAAGGACCTCGCCGCGCTCCAGGAACGGCTGCGGCCACAGGCGCAGGAGGCGCTCACCGCGTCAGTACCGGAGCTGGAGCGGCACGGCATGCGCGATTTCGACCTCGACGAGCTGCCCCGCACGCTGACCCACGAGCGGGGCGGGTACCGCGTCACCGACTACCCGGCGCTCGTGGACGAGGGCGACAGCGTCGGCGTACGGCTGCTGGACAGCGAGGCGGAGCAGCGGTACGCGATGTGGCGGGGTACCCGGCGGCTGCTCCAGCTGACCGTGCCCTCCCCCGTGCCGCAGATCTCGCAGCGGCTGTCCAACGCCGACAAGCTGACCCTGCTGCGCTACCCGCACGGCAACCTCCAGGCGCTGCTCGACGACTGCGTGACCGCCACGCTGGACCTGCTCGTCGAGCGCGCCGGCGGCCCGGCGTGGGACCGGGCCGGGTTCGCGGCGCTGCGCGAGCCGGTACGGGCCCAGCTCGCCGCGACCGCGCTGCGCGTGGTGGGTACCGTGCGCCGGATCCTCGACGAGGCGTACGAGGTGCAGAGGCGCATCGACGAGCTGTCCCGCGACCCGGCCCTGCTACCGTCCCTTGTGGACGCTCGCGACCAGCTCGCCGGGCTGACCGGCCCGGGCTTCGTCACCGCCACCGGCGTCGCGCGCCTGGCCGAGCTGCCCCGGTACCTGCGCGCCCTCGCGTACCGGCTGGAGAAGCTGCCCGCCAACCCGGGGCGCGATCGGCAGCAGGTGACCCGCATCGCCGACGTCATCCGCGAGTACCGGCAGCTGCGCGACCAGCTCACCCCGGGCCACCCGGCGACGCAGCCACTCGACGACGTCCGCTGGATGATCGAGGAGCTGCGCGTCAACTACTTCGCCCAGGCGCTCGGCACCGCGTACCCGGTCTCCGACAAGCGTGTATACAAGGCACTCGACGCGCTGGTCTGAGTGCAACCTTTCGGGCGGCCGGCGCGTCGTCCCACCGGTAGACGAGACGGAGGCGCCGGTGGGTACTGGTTGGGAAGAGGTCTACGCGACCTCGTACCGCCGATTGGTGGTCCTGCTCAGCGCGGTCGCCGGTTCGCGCGCGGAGGCCGAGGAAGCCGTACAGGAGGCGTTCGTGCGCGCCCTCGGCCTGACCGGCCGGCGGGGCGTGGTCGACGACCCGGAGGGCTGGCTGTACCGGGTGGCCACCAACGTGCTGCGCTCGCGGTGGCGCCGGGTGCTCGCGGCCCGGCGGGCCACCGCCCGGCTCGCGGCCGGCGAGAGCGGCGCGCTCAGCGGGCTTGACGGGCACAGCGGGCACGGCGGGCACGACGGTACCGACGCCCGGCTGGCGCTGCTCGCCGCGCTGCGCCGGCTGCCGTACGGGCAGCGCGAGGCGCTGGCCCTGCACTACCTGGCGGACCTGCCGCTGGAGGCGATCGCGGCGCGCACCGGCGCACCGCTCGGCACGGTCAAGGCCCGGCTCTCGCGCGGCCGGGACGCGCTGGCCAAGCTGCTCGACGAGGAGAGGGTGGGGGGTGCCCACGGTGTCTGATGTGGACTTCGCCGCGCTGCGGCAGCGGCTGGAAGAGGGCATGCGACCGCCGGCCTTCGGCGAGATCCGGGCCCGGCGCCGGCGGCGCAGCCAGTGGGTGGCGGCGCTGCTCGCCGGTACCGTCACGCTCGTCGCGCTCACCGCGACGGCGCTCGCCATGCCGGCGCGCCGCCCGGTGCCGCCGATCGGGCCGCCGGTATCGTCGGCCTCCCCGGCCAGCTACGAGCTGCACGGGCTGGCCGCCGGCGCGCACCGCGTGCTGTACCTGTCCGCCCAGCGCTGCGACCCCGGCTGCCGGCCCGTCCTCATCAGCAGCGCCGACCTCGGCCGCACCTGGACCACGCCGCTCCCGCTGCCCGCGGCCGGGACGGTCCTGGTGGTCCCGGGTGACCAGCCGAGGCTGGGCCTGCTCTGCGCCGGCGCGCTGTGGCTGAGCTCCGACGGCGGCCACACCTGGCCCATCCGGGTCACCGTGCCCAATGCCGACCCGGCGACGGTGCCCACGGCGGTCGGCGGCGGCACCATCTGGCTCAGCCCGTCCGGTGCCACCCTGCTCGCCATCAACGCCCGCACCGGGTCCGTGGCGCACCCCACCCTGCCGGGCGTCGACATCCGGCACCTGGCGGCCACCGGCGACCTGAGTGCCGTGGCGACCGGCCAGGACCCGGCGGGCAACCCGGTCTGGTACGGCACGAGCGATCGCGGCGCGCACTGGAACCGCCTCGCCGACCCGTGTGCCGCCGCGCCGGTGCACGGCGCCTTCGACGCGACGCTCGCCGTGGACCCGGACGGTGCGCAGTGGGTGGTGTGCGCGGCCGAGCCGGGCGCCGGCCAGATGCGCAAGGCACTCGTCATCACGCACCTCGACATGGTTTCGATCCACGGCGAACTGGAGACCAGCGGGTACGCAACGCAGGTCTACCCCGTCTCCGGTAGCGTCGCGTGGCGCACCGGGGTGCGCGCCGACGTGTACCGCACCACCGACCGTGCCAAGTGGACAGACGTCGCCCCGACGGCACAGGTGGACGGGCCGGCCGCCTTCGTGGCGCTGGACGCGAACACCGCCGCCTACCTCGCGCCGAACGACCCGACGCTGTACGTGACGAGCGACGGTGGCCGGGTCTGGCGCCGGTACCCCCTCTAGGACGGCCGGCTGCAAGCCTCTGAGCAGGGGCGTGGACACGTTGGCGCTACCTAGGTAGAGTTTGCGGCGTGGTACGCAGACCAGATTCCTCACCGCAGACCCTCGCCGTGCTCGAAGCGCTGTGCGACACCCCGACCGACTGGCGGCACGGATACGACCTGGCCCGCGAGACCGGGCTCAAGTCCGGCACGCTCTACCCGATCCTGGTGCGCCTGGCCGACCGGGGATACCTGGAGACGCGCTGGGAGGAGGAGCAGCCGCAGGGCCGGCCGCGCCGCCACCTGTACCGGCTGAGTCCGGACGGCGCGGCCTGGGCCCGCGGTACGCTCGCCGAGGCTGGGCGGAAGGCTCGACAGGCCGCGCGCCGGCACGCCACGCCCGCCACGCCCCGGCACCGCACCGCGACCGAGGGGACTGCCTGATGGAGCCGTTCCTGACCTGGTTGCTGGGGGCCACCGCCGGGCTGTTGCCACCCGAACAGCGGCAGTGGGTCGAGGCAGTACTCGCCGATGCGCCCGCCGTACCCGCGGGGCCGGCCCGCCGGCGCTGGCTGCTGGGCGGCCTTGTCCTGGTGGTACGCGGTCGCCCGGTGCCCCGCTCCCGCCTCGCCCTGCTGAGCGGGGTGTACGCGGCGATGCTCGGCTGCGCCGCGCTGGTCGGGTACGCGCTTGTCCGGTACCCGAGCGTGGCGACCGACTCGCCCGTGGTGACCGCCGTGTACCTGGGCATCTTCGTGCTCATGTTCGCCGGGTACGCCCTGGTCGCCTTCGTGTTGGCCAACCTCCCCTCGCCGGCGACGGGGTGCGGCGCCGCCTTCGGGGCGGCCGGCGGGATCCTCGGCTTCGCCGCGCTCGCCGTGCTCAACGCGGTGCCGGGCAGCCCCATCCTGGCCGCACTGGTCGCGGGGCCGCCGCTGTGCGCCCTCGCCGCGGCCGGCGCCGCCGCCGCCCGCCGCGCCCTTCCGTACTCCGACCACCCCAACTCCGCCCTGGCCACCGGCGCGATCGCCGGGGCGTGGGGTGGCATGGTCGGCGCGCTGGTCGTGTTTGTGCTGATGGCCGGCGGGACGCTCGCCTTCCCGAACCCGGTGCGGGACGCACCCGCCAACTTACCGGAGTCGATCCGTCACAATCCGCACATGCTCGCTGCGGCAGCCGTCAGCGACGCGTTCGGTGGCGCGATCAACTTCCTCTGGCTGATGCCGGCCGGCGCGCTCCTGCTCGGCTTCCTCGGAGCGGCGGTCGCCCAGGCCACGCGGCATGCCGACTGGCCCAGCCCGGCCTGAGCGGCCGCCGGCGAAGCCAGCCAGAACCTGAGGAATCGTGTTCCCACCCGCACCCCAGGCGCTCCCCCGTTGGTGCTGGCTTCCCGCGCAAGGATCACCGAGGTGTGTTGCCAATTTGTTGACACGGTGGACCTTCATCTATGCGGGTGGTTGCTAGCCTGCTGGGTGCGATGGAGTTTCGGCTGTTCGGCCAGGTGTCGGTGTTCCACGAGGGACACCGCCTGGAGTTGGGGCGCCGCCGCGAGCGACTGCTGCTCGGTCTGCTGCTGCTGGAGGCCGGGCGGGTCGTCCCGGTGGACCGCCTCGTCGACCTGCTGTGGGGCGACGAGGCGCCGCCCTCTGCGCGGGCCAGCCTCCGCACGCACGTGGCCCGGCTGCGCGCGCAGCTCTCCGTCGGCGGCGTCAACCTGGCCAGCCGCGGCGACGGCTACCTCGCCGAGGTCGACCCGGCCCTCGTCGACGTGCACGCGTTCCGCACCGAGGTCGCCGCCGCGGCCCGGGTCACCTCGCCGTGGGAGCGGGCGGCCCGGCTGCGCGACGCGCTGGCCCACTGGCGGGGACCGCTGCTCGCGGACGTGGCCGACGACGGGCTGCGCGCCCGGCTCGGGGCGAGCCTCGACGACCTACGAATGTCCACAGTGGAACTGTGCGCCGAGGCGGAGCTGGCGATCGGCCAGCCCGACCGGGCCATCGCCGACCTGGCCGAGCTCATCGAGGCCGCGCCGACCCGGGAGCGGGCGGTCGGCATGCTGATGACCGCGCTGTACCAGCGGGGCCGGCAGGCCGACGCGCTCGCCGCGTACCAGCGCTGCCGGCAGGTCCTGGTGCGGGAACTCGCGGTGGAGCCGGGGCCGGCGCTGCAACGGCTGCACGAGCAGATCCTGCGCAACGAGGCGCCGATGGCAACTGTGGACGAAGCGCCGGACGCGCCGCCGCCCCGCTTCCTGCCGCGCGACCTGCCCGACTTCACCGGGCGCGAGGAGGAGATGGCGCGCCTGGCCGAGCTTGCCGAGCAGGGGCGCGACGCCGCCACCGCCGTGGTGATCACGGCGATCGCCGGTACCGCCGGAGTCGGCAAGACCGCACTGGCGGTGCACTGGGCGCACCGGATAGCCGACCAGTACCCCGACGGGCAGCTCTACGCGAACCTGCGCGGGTACGGGCCCGGCGAACCGGCCCGGCCGATCGAGGTGCTCGCCCTGTTCCTGGGCGCGCTCGCGGTACCCGCCGAGCGGATACCGGTCGACACCGAGGCCGCCGCCGGCCTGTACCGCTCGCTGGTATCCGGAAAGCGCGTGCTCGTGCTCCTCGACAACGCCGGCTCCGCGGACCAGGTACGCCCGCTGCTGCCGGCGAGCCGCACCTCGCTGGTCGTCGTGACCAGCCGGGACCGCCTCGCCGGGCTGGTCGCGCGGGACGCGGCACAGCGGCTGACCCTCGACACGCTGCCGACCGCCGACGGCGTGGCGCTGCTGACGCAGATCCTCGGCACCGACCGGGTCGCCGCCGAGCCCGAGGCGGCGATCGCGCTGGTCGAGCTGTGCGGGCACCTGCCGCTCGCGGTCCGCATCGCCGCCGCGATCCTCGCCGACGAGCCGCGCCGGCTCATCGCGGAGCAGGTGGCCGCGCTGCAGGACAACCGGCTGGCCGCGCTCGCCGTCGAGGGTGACGAGCAGACCGCGGTACGGGCCGCCTTCGACGCCTCGTACGCCCGCCTGCAGCCGGGTGCCCAGCGCATGTTCCGCCTGCTCGGCCTCGCGCCCGGCCGGGAGGTCACCGCCGCGCACGCCGCCCGCCTCGCCGACACCAGCGAGGCGCACGCCGCCGCCGTGCTCGACCGGCTCTGCGCCGCGCACCTGATCGTCGAGCAGGTGCCGGGCCGGTACGGGCTGCACGACCTGGTCCGGCTCTACGCGGGCGAGCAGGCTCGCGCGCAGGAGCACCCGCGCGCCCGGGAGGCGGCGCTGGCCCGGTTGTTCGAGATGTACACCAACCACGTGGACGCGGCGGCGCGCCGGCTGTTCCCGCACATCTCCCGGCTGCCGTACACGCCGACCCGCCCGGTGGAGTTCGACAGCTACGGCGCGGCGATGGACTGGCTGGAGGCCGAGCGCGCCAACCTCGTCGCGGCGGTCGCCTACGGCGCGGGGCACGGTGCGCGCGCCGCCGCCGTGCTGCTCGGCGACTGGCTGCGCGGGTACTTCTGGCTGCGCCGGCACGCGGTGGACTGGTTCACCGTCGCGGATGCGGCGCTGACCGCGTCGGTGGCCCTGCGCGACCGGCGGGCCCAGGCCGCGGCCCACGTCAACCTGGGCGCCGCGTACCGCACCGCGGCCCGGCCACACGAGGCGGCCGAGCACTACCGGCGCGGTATCGAAGCGTGCCGCGAATCCGGCTGGCTGGAAGGGCTGGCCGGCGCGCTGGGCAGCGCCGGCAACCTCGCCGGCGAACTGGGCGACCTGCACCAGGCGCTCGACAAGCACCGGGAGGCGCTGGCGATCAACCGGCAACTCGGGCGGCGCTCCGCGATGGCGGTCAACCTCAACAACCTCGGCGTCGCCAGTACCGACCTGGGCCACCTGGACGACGCGGTGGAGTACCTGACCGAGTGCCTGGCCGGCTATCGCGCGGAGGGGGTACTCGCACCGCAGGGCAACACCCTCGGCAACCTCGGCGAGGTGTACCGGCACCTGGGCCGGTACGAGGAGGCGTTGGTGTGCCTGGAGGAGGCGGTCGCGGTGTGCCGGGAGACGGGCAACCTGGAGGGCGAGGCGACCGCGCTGGACAACATGGCCGCGGTGCACCGCGACCGGGGCTGCCTGGGCCGGGCGCTGGAGCTGTCCGGCGTGGCGTTCGAGGTGATCGGGCGCGCGGGCGACCGGTACAAGGAGGCGGTGCTCCTCAACACGAGCGCCACTATCCACAGTGGACTCGGTGACCACGCCGAGGCGCGCTGCCGCCACGAGCGGGCGCTGAACCTGGCGCGCGAGCTGGGTGGCCGGCACCCGGAGGCCGACGCGCTGATCGGCCTCGCCAGCGCCCAGGCCGCGCTGGGCGAGACCGGACTGGCGCGGGCGAGCGTACAGGAGGGGCTGCGCCTGGCCCGCCAGTACGGGTACCGGCTGCTGGAGCGGCGCGCGCTCGCGGTGGCCAAGGATATTGGGGAGCCGGCATGAGCGAGCGCAGCGAGCGAATCATGGGCGCAGTGCCTTTTGTGCCTCATGCCGGACCGCAGCGCAGCGAGGATCCGGCATGAGCCTGGGCATCACGATCCCGCTCGACGCGCCGCTCGCCGAGCATGCGCCGCTGTACCCGAAGCTGGTCGAGGCGGGCTACGACGAGTTCTGGACGAGCGAGACCGCCGGGTTCGACGCGTTCACCCCGGCCGTGCACGCCGCCGCGGCCCAGCCCGGTGTCCACATTGGAACCGCCATCGCCGGGGTCTTCACCCGCGGCCCGGCGCTGCTCGCGATGAGCGCCGCCGGGCTCGCGCAGGCCGCGCCCGGCCGGTGCAGCCTCGGTATCGGCGCCGCCTCACCCGTCATCGTCGGCCAGTGGAACGGCATCCCCTTCCAGCGCCCGGTGCACCGGGTGCGCGCGACCGTGGAGTTCCTGCGCGCCGCGCTCGCCGGGGAGAAGACCGACAGCGTGGCGCTGGGCGTACGCGGCTTCCGGCTGGAGCGCCCGCCGGCCACCCCGCCGCCGATCCTGGTGGCCGCGCTGCGCCCGGCGATGCTGCGGCTGGCCGGGAGCGTGGCCGACGGCGCGATCCTCAACTGGCTGTCCGCACAGGACGTGGCGCGGGTGGTACCGCACGTGCACGAGGGGGGCGCGGGCAAGCGGATCGTGGCGCGGCTGTTCGTCTGCCCGACCGAGGACGTGCCGGCGGTACGGGCGGCGGCGAAGCGGCTCATCGCCGGATACCTGACGGTACCGGGGTACGCGGAGTTCCACCGGTGGCTGGGGCGCGGCCCGGTACTGGCGCCGATGTGGCAGGCGTGGCACGAAGGCGACCGGCGCGGCGCGGTGGCGGCGGTACCGGACGCCGTCGTGGACGAGCTGTTCGCCATCGGTACGCCCGCCGAGTGCGCGGCACACGTCAAGCGGTACGTGGCCGCCGGGGTACAGGTACCGGCGCTCGCCTTCGTACCGCTGGACCGTTCGCGCGACGCCTTCGCCGACATCCTCGCGGTCGCGACCGCCTACCGCGCCGCCTGATACCAGCCGGTGCCCTCGGCGCGCACCGTGCCGCGCGCGACCAGCAACGTCAGGTGCGTGAGCGTCTCACCGAGGGCGGCGCGCCGCATGAATCCCCCGATCTGCGCCCAGGGGCGCGACCAGGTCAGCCGCTGGGCCAGTTGCCACGTTGTCGCGCCCGGTTCCGCCTCGACCAGCCCGGCCAGTTCGGCGAGGCGTTGCTCGTGGTGCTCGCGCATCTGCGCCAGCCGGTCGGCGAGCCCGGCGAACCGGTACTCGTGCGCCGGCAGCACCTCGGCCACGTCCAGCTTGGCGAGCCCGTCGAAGGTGCCGAGGAAATCGCCGAGCGGGTCGCCACCCTGCTGCGGGTGTACCGAGATGTTGGGGCTGATGCGGGGCAGTACGTGGTCGCCGGAGAGCAGCAGTTGCCGGGTCTGGTCGTAGAAGCACAGATGCCCCGGGGTATGGCCGGGCGTCCACACCGCGCGCAGGTCCCAGCCCGGCAGGCCGACCAGGTCGCCGTCGTCCAGCAGGCGATCCGGCTCGGCCAGTTGCACCAACGGCTGCAGGTCGCTGGCGGAGCCGGCCATCGGGTGCGCCTCGGCGTCGGGTACCCCGCACTCGCGCAGCCACTGGTACGACATCTCGATGAGGTAGTCGACCTGCCCGTACCGGGCCGGCAGCGACTGCGCCTCGCGCGCGTGCAGCCCGATCCACGCGCCGGAGGCGTCCCGTACCCGCCCGGCCAGACCGTAGTGATCGAGGTGGATGTGTGTGACGAGGACCGCGCGCACGTCCTCCACCTTGCCGCCGGCGACGGCGAGCCCACTGACGAGTGCCTGCCACGCCTCGGGCGTGTCCCAGCCGGCGTCCACGATCGCCAGCCCGTCGGGCAGTTCGAACGCGTACACGAGCACGTACCGCAGCGGGTTGTCCGGTATCGGCACCGGGATCGACCACAGGCCCGGGCGTACCTGCTCGACCGGCGGCAGTACCCGGTCGCGCCAGGCCTGCTGCTGGAGCGTGCCGGTGACCCTGAACATCCGTTGATCGTGCACCCCAGCCGGGCCCACCGGGAATGTCCACCGCCACACGTGGCGGAAGACACAGCCCGGCGGGCCGCGGCTCCCCGGGAACTGCCGCGGCCCCGGGGAACTCGAGGGGGTACCCGATGGGCCGGTGCCCGCCATGACGAGCGGACACCGGCCCTACCGCACCGGCGCCGCGGCATTGGCGTCTCCCGGGAGCGCACTGACGGAGGGGGGAGGCCCATCAGCCCGGGCTCGACCGGGACATGCGCGGTGCCGGCGCGAGGGACCACCCGGTGACGCATGACAGTCAAGACAATTCACGATGCCGGCGCGAGAGCAGAAGACCCTTAAGGGTTCAATTTCTTAAGGGTTTAGTTGCCCGCGACACTAGCCGCGATGCTCTGACTGCGCCCCGTTTCGACCAGGCCCAGCCGGTGCCCCATCGCGAGCGCCTCGGCCCGGTTGCGCGCGCCCAGCTTGCGGAACAGCCGCGCCTGCGTGCTCTCCACCGTTTTCTTCGCGATACCCAGGGTTCGCGCGGTCTGCAGTACGGTGTGGCCGTCGGCGATGGATGCGAGGATGTCGCGCTCGCGGGTGGTGAGTGCGGGTACCCCGGCACCCCGGCCGGCGACCGCGGTGGACAGCCACTCGGTGAGGTCCTCGATGTGCGCGGCGTCCATCGCGAAGTACCCGGAGCCGACAAGGGTCAGCAGGGCGGCCAGGTCGTCGCGCGCCTCGGCACCGCGCACCAGGGCCTGCGCGCCGTGCAGCAGCGCGTCGGCGACGGCGGCGAGATCGGGCCCGGTGGAGTGCACGACGATGGCGGGCGCGGCGAGTATCGCCGGTACCGTCCAGTCTTCCGGCCCGGGATCGACCAGCACGACGGTGAGCGGGCCACGCTGCCAGCGCGCCCAGTGCGCCTGGTCGATACCGTCCACTGTGGTGGAAAGCACCAGCGGCACGCCGGCGTCGATCAGCCCCAGGGCGACCATGTCCAGGCACGGCCCGGGCCGGCCGTGCGCGACGACGAGCGGCGCGCGCCCCTGCTCGGCGCGGCGCGGTTGGCCGTCCGGGTTGGCCGCCGGCTCCAGCAGGCCCAGCGCGGTCGCCCGGGACACCGCCTGGCTGGAGTTGCCGACGCCGAGCTTCGCGTACAGGCGGCGCTTGTGGTTCTCCACGGTGCGCGGGCTGATCCGCATGAGATCGGCCATCTCCGGCACGTTGTGGCCGGAGCCGAGCAGCGAGGCGATCTCCAGTTCGCGCTGGGTCAGCGCGGAGCCGTCCGGCCGGCGGCGGCGCACCGGGGTGGCCACCTTGCGCAGCACCCGCAGCAGGACGTCCAGGCCGCGCGAGGCGGGTACGAGAGCCGTGATGCCGGCACGGGTGGCGGCGTCGAGGGCGGGCGGCGCGATGTCCACATAGCTCAGCACGATTTCGATGCCGGGCGCGGCGGCGCGCAGGCTGCGCAGGCCCTCGACCGTCTCCACGGTCAGCCGGCCCACGTCGGCGACGGCCACGTCGGGGCGGCGCAGCCCGCACAGCTCCGGCAACGCGGCGACTTCGGCGGTCTGGCCGACGACGTCGAACTCGGGCAATCCGTCGAGATAGGCGGCGAGTGCCTCGCGCACCAAGCGTCGCCGGGACTGAACGGCGACGCGTATGAGCCTGTCCGTCATCGACCGCCCGCAACTCCCATGGACGAACCGTTGTGAGCGGAGCCTATTGCAGGGCCAACCCCCGGTCCAGGCTCAGAATCGAACAAGTTCATTACGTATCGTCACCGCCACCGCTGGCGAGATTCAGCAGGTCGGCGAGCACCTCGCGGTGACGGGCGGGCGTACCCAGCGCGATGGCGTCACTCTTCGCACGCTTCAGGTACAGGTGCGCCGGGTGCTCCCAGGTGAAGCCGATACCGCCGTGCAGTTGTACGCACTCCTCCGCCGCGCGTACCGCCACCGGCGCGCAGTGCGCCTGGGCGAGGCTCGCCGCGACCGCCGTGTCCGGGCTGCGCTCGGCGAGGCAGCCCGCCGCGTACCGGGCGACCGCGCGCGCCTGGGTCACCTGTACCCACAGCTGTGCCAGCCGGTGCTTGACGGCCTGGAACGAGCCGATCGGCCGGCCGAACTGGTGCCGCTGCTTCGCATACTCGACGGTCGCCGCGAGGCACCACTCGGCGACGCCCAGTTGCTCGCTGGCGAGCAGTACGGCACCGGCGGTCAGCGCCTCGGCGAGCGCCTCGGCAGCGGCGGACCCGCTGGCAAGCGGCGTCGCGGGTGCGGCGTCGAACGCGATGTCGGCGAGTGGCCGGGTCAGGTCGAGCGAGGTGACCGGTGCCAGCCGCGCCTGCTTCGCGTCGACGGCCCACAGCGCATCTGCCGCCGGTACCAGAAGGATGTCGGCGGGAAGCGCGTCGGCGACGCTGGTCACCGCGCCGCGCAGCGCCGAGCCCTCGGCCTCGATCCAGGTTGGCCGGCCGGGCAGCGGCACCGCGAGCGTCGCCAGAACCTCGCCCGCGGCGACCTTCGCGACCAGCTCCTCGGCGCCGGTCGCGAGCAGCGCGGCGGTGGCCATCGCGGTGCCCAGGTGCGGTACCGGCGCCACCGCACGCCCCAGTTCCTCGGCGACGACGGCACTCTCGCGCCAAGACGCGCCCGCCCCGCCGCGCTCCCGCGGTACCGGCAGCCCGGCGCAGCCGACCTCGGCGGCGAGCGTGCGCCACAGGCCCATGTCGTATTGACTGTCGTATTGACTGTCGGACTCGGTCCTGGCGAGGACGGCCTGCCACGGCGCGCGGTCGGCGAGCACCTTGCGTACCGTCGCGCGCAGCTCCTCCTCGACCTCCGAGTAGAGCAGGCTCGTCAGGACACCGCTCGTCATGGCACCGCTCGTCATGACGTCGCCTCCCGCGGCAGGCCGAGGACGCGCTCGGCGATGATGTTGCTGAGGATTTCGGAGGTACCGCCCTCGATGGAGTTGCCCTTCGCGCGCAGGTACCGGTAGCCCGCGGTGCGCCCCTGCCAGTCCACAATGGACGGCCGGCGCATCGTCCAGTCGTCGTACCGCAGCGCCTCCTCGCCCAGCAGCTCCAGCTCGAAGCCGGAGATCTCCTGGTTCAGCGTGGCGTACGCGTACTTGACCGCCGAGCCCTCCGCGCCCGGCTGCCCCGCGGCGAGCTGCTCGCGCAGCCGCATCGCGGACAGCCGACCCGCCTCGGCCGCCACCCACAGCTGCATCAGCCGGTCCCGCCCGGCGGCGGTACGCAACTGCGGCCGTTCCCGCCATGCCTGCGCGACGACGCCGATCAGCCCGAACTCGCGCGGTACCGGGCCGCCGCCGATCGCTACCCGCTCGTTCATCAGCGTGGTGCGCGCGACCTGCCAGCCCTCGCCGACGCCACCGATGCGGTCGCGGTCCGGGATGCGCACCCCGGTGAGGAACACCTCGTTGAACTCCGCTTCCCCGGTGAGCTGCCGCAGCGGCCGTACTTCCACGCCCGGCGCGGTCATGTCGCAGGCGAAGTAGGTGAGGCCGGCGTGCTTGGGTACCGACGGGTCCGAGCGCGCGAGCAGGATCGCCCAGCGCGCCTCGTGCGCCATCGACGTCCACACCTTCTGCCCGTCCACGATCCAGCCGTCGCCCTCGCGTACAGCCTTTGTGGACAGTGACGCCAGATCCGAGCCGGCGCCCGGCGCGCTGAACAGCTGGCACCACACCTCT
>JBPYFB010000242.1:0-15827 GCA_051986465.1 Rugosimonospora sp. | reverse complement strand
GCTGCTGGCCTCGCAGCGCCTGGAGGAAGGCAAGTTGCGCGGCCTGGACACCTACCTGTCATACCGGATCGGCCTGCGTACCTTCTCCGCGGTGGAGAGCCGGATCGTGCTCGGCGTGGCCGACGCGTACGAGCTGCCGCAGGCCCCGGGGCACGGGTACCTGAAGGTGGATACCAGCACGATGCTGCGCTTCCGGGCCGCGTACGTCTCCGGGCCGTACCGGTCCGGCAGCGTGGCCGCCCGCCGCTCCGCCGCGATCGTCCAGCAGCAGGTGGTCCCGTACCGGCCCGGGTACGTACCGGTGCCCGAGGTGACCGCCGAGCCGGACGCGGCCGAGGAGGCGGGCGAGTCCGGCAAGCAGACCACCATGCTCGATGTGATCGTGGATCGGCTGCGCGGTCGGGGTAAGGCGGCGCACCAGGTGTGGTTGCCGCCATTGGCGGATCCGCCGAGCCTGGACGAGTTGATGCCGGCGCTGGACGTGGACGAGCACCTCGGTCTGCAGCCGGCGAACTGGCCGTTGCGGGGGCGCCTGCTGGCTCCCGTCGGTGTGGTGGACCGGCCGTTCGAGCAGCGTCGCGACCCGATGTACGTGGCGCTGGACGGCGCGGCGGGCAACGTGGTCATCGTGGGCGGTCCACAGTCCGGCAAGTCCACATTGCTGCGCTCGATGCTGGCGGCGTTGGCGTTGACGCACACCCCGTGGGAGGTGCAGTTCTTCTGCCTGGACTTCGGCGGTGGCGGGTTGCGGGCCCTGGACGGCCTGCCGCACCTGTCCGGCGTGGCCGGTCGGCGGGACGCGGAGGCGGTACGCCGGACGATCGCCGAGGTCACCGCGTTGCTCGACGATCGCGAGGCGCGCTTCGCCCAACTCGGTATCGACTCGATCGCGACGTACCGGCGCAAGCGGGCGGCCGGGGAGGTCACCGACGATCCGTTCGGCGACGTGTTCCTGGTGGTCGACGGCTGGGGCACGGTACGCCAGGAGTACGAGGAGCTGGAGCAGGTCATCACGACGGTGGCGGCGCGCGGGCTCGGGTACGGCGTACACGTGGTGATCGCGGCGTCCCGCTGGGCGGAGCTGCGCGCGAACATCCGTGACGTGCTCGGCACGAAGATGGAGCTGCGGCTGGGTGACCCGAGCGAGTCGGAGATCGACCGGCGGATGGCGATCAACGTGCCGGTGAAGACACCGGGGCGGGGCATCACCGTGGACAAGCTGCACTTCCTGGCGGCACTGTCCAGAGTGGACGGCAAGCACACGATAGAGGACCAGGGGGACGGTACCGCCGATCTGGTGGCCCGGGTACGCGACGCGTGGCGGTACGCGCCGGCGCCCAAGGTCCGGCTGCTGCCCCGCAAGCTGCCGATCGACGAGCTGCTGCAGGTCGCGGATACCGCGGTACCGGGCATTCCGATCGCGCTCAACGAGACCCACCTGGCCCCGGTCTACCTGGACCTGGCCGACGAGCCGCACCTGATCGTGTTCGGTGACGCGGAGTGCGGCAAGACCAACCTGTTGCGTACGATCGCCCGGGGCCTCACCGCGCGGTACACGCCCGACGAGGCGCGCATCGTGATGGCCGACTACCGGCGCGGCCTGCTCGGCGCGATCGAGGGGGACCACCTGCTCGGGTACGCACCCAGCGGGCAGGCGTTCACCGAGATGCTCGGGCAGATCCGCGGCGCGTTGACCAACCGGCTGCCCGGCCCCGACGTGACCCAGCAGCAGTTGCGCGACCGCAGCTGGTGGCGCGGTCCGGAGCTGTATCTCCTGATCGACGACTACGACCTAGTCGCGACCGCCGGCAGCAACCCACTGTCCACCCTGTTGGACCTGCTGCCGCAGGCTCGGGACATCGGCATGCACCTGCTCATCACCCGGCGGGCGGGTGGCGCCTCGCGCGCCGTCTACGAGCCGGTCCTGCAGCGGCTGCGCGAGCTGGACACGCCCGGCCTGCTGATGTCGGGCAACCGCGACGAGGGCGTGCTGGTCGGCAACCTCAAGCCGAGCATCCAGCCGCCCGGCCGCGGCCACCTGGTCCGCCGCCGCGACGGTACTCAGCTCATCCAGACCGCCTGGACCGAACCGTGACCGGCGAGTGGGGGACGGCGAAAATACGCTCCGTAAAGGAACGGTCGGCGAGGGAATCTCGCTTTCTTCGCACCCCTCATGCGACGATTAATTCCATCCATGTCCGGAACGGGAGGCGACCGGGGCAGCAGCGCTGGACTTCGTTCGATACCGTATTCATTGATACGACTTGAGCCGGCACTAGGCTCCGGATGCGGGGGCACGTCCCGGATACGGGCGGCCGGTGCCCGTATCACCACGAGGGAGGGAACACACATGGCAATTACCGTCGATGCCACCACACTGCACAAGGCGGCGAACGACACGCGCACCACCCGCAGCGACGTCGAGACCGACCTGCGGCGCCTGTCGAGCCTCGCCGAAGAGCTGGGCGGTCAGTGGCGCGGCCAGGCGGCGACCGGGTTCAACAGCCTGATGACCCGCTTCAACGAGGACGCGCTGAAGCTCCAGCAGGCGCTGGGTCAGATCGCGGACCTGCTGGACAAGCAGGCCAACCAGCACACGCACAACGACGAAGAGCAGGCCCAGATGGTCAACAAGTTCACCAGCGCGCTGAACCAGTGACGGGGACTGGGGATTAGGGAGAGTCACCGATGGCGGAAATTGCAGTCAACTACGCCGCGCTCGAGGCGGCGGAGTCGCAGATCAAGTCGATCTCGCAGGCCATGGATGAAAAGCTGGCGGCCCTGCGCGGAAAGCTCCAGTCGATCGTCTGGGAAGGCCAGGACAAGGCGCGGTACGCCGAGCACCAGCAGCAGTGGGACCGGGCGGTCGCCGACCTGAACCAGGTCCTCGCGCAGATCGGTGCCGCGGTGGGCGTGGCCAACTCCAACTACCAGTCGACCGAGAAGGCCAACGCCAATATGTGGTAGGCCGCTTGGCTACCGGTACCGTTCCGCTGCGGCCCCGGCCCGAACTCGGTCCGGGGCTCGTCAGCGCGTACGGGCGATAAAAGATCCACGGGGAGACAACGGTGACGAGGGGCACGGTGACCATGCGGGTACATCGGGCAGTGACGGCAGGCGCACTGGCGCTTCTGGCCGCGGCCACCGGAGCCCTGGTGGCGCCGGGCGTGGCGCAGGCCGAGACGATCCGAGACCGCGAGTGGTACCTCAACACCCTGAACATTCCCCAGGTACAGAAGATCACCAAGGGCAGCGGTGTCAAGGTGGCGGTGATCGACAGTGGCGTGTACGGCAACCACCCGGACCTTCGCGGCCAGGTGCTGCCCGGCACCGGCTTCGGCCCCGACGCCACCTCCGACGGCAGCGACAACGGCGGCCACGGCACCCTGATGGCGAGCGTGATCGCCGGCAAGGGCGGCAGCTCCTCGCACGTGCTCGGCATCGCGCCCCAGGTCAAGATCCTGCCGATCTCCACCGGCACCGGCTCCAGCCCGGAGGAGATATCCCAGGGCATCCACTACGCCGTCGACCACGGCGCGAGGGTCATCAACATCTCCGAGGGCAGGACCGAGGCGGCGACGCAGACCAGCATCGACGCGGTCCGCTACGCCCTGAGCAAGAACGTCGTGGTCGTGGCGTCGGCGGGCAACAAGCCGGAGACGTCCGTGGTCGCCGAGCCGGCGAACGTGCCCGGCGTCGTCGCGGTATCCGCCACGGACAAGTCCAACCAGCTCTGGAGCGGCTCGGCCACCGGGCCCGAGGTGGTGCTCGCGGCGCCCGGCGTCGGCATCGTCGGCGCCGACATTCCCAGCAGGGCGCCCAGCGGCTACGCGCTCGGCGATGGCAGCAGCGGGGCCGGCGCGATCGTGTCCGCGGTCGCGGCCCTGATCATCGCGAAGTACCCGCAGATAACCGCGGCCAACGTCATCAACCGGCTGATCCGGACCGCGCAGGACCAGGGAGCGCCGGGGCGCGACGAGGACTACGGGTACGGCGTGGTCAACCCGCTGGCCGCGGTGACCGCCTCGGTACCCGACGTGAGCCAGAATCCGCTGCTGTCGCCGGCTGGCGGCGCCGGGCCGACCGCCGCGCCGCGGACCGGCGCGACCAAGAAGGACCAAGGATTCCCGATCGGGATCGGGGTGACCAACAAGACCGGCGCCATCATCCAGGTCGTGCTCTGCCTGGCCGTGGTCGTCGGCCTGATCATCCTCATCGTGTACCTGCGCAAGCGCTCCAAGCGTTCCGCGGCGAACCGGGCACCGGTACCGCCGCCGGGGTGGGGCGCGCCCGGGGCACAGCCGGGCTGGCCACCGCAGACGCCGCCGGGCCAGAGCCCCGGCGCACCACCCTGGTCCGCGCCGCCACCGTCGGGCGCACCGGGATGGGCGGGGCAGCAGCCGGCAGCGCCGCCGGGACCACCGCAGTACGGGGCGGGGTACCCGCCGCCGCCCGGACCACCGACCGGTGGGAACCGGTAACTACATAGCATTGACCGACATCGACGGCGAGGAGTTGGGGGTACCGCGATGGCAGGCGACCAGGGTGACGACCGCATCAACTTCACCGCCATACCGGGCGGCGACTACGGCGGGATCTACGTCCCGACCCTCAACGGTGCCACGGACAACATCTACAAACCCACGACCATCGACTCCCTGCAGTCCACCAAGGGCGACTCGGGTGAGAAGACGGCGTGGGATGTCACCAGCCTGGACGCCGCGATCACGTGGTTGACCGCGCACGCTGACTACCTCAAGCGGATGTACCACGGGATGGACGACCTCAAGTCCTTGATGGACGGTCCCTCGGGCAACCCGAAGCCGGGCGGCCCGATGGGCGGCTTCCCGTGGGCGGTGAAGCTCTCGGAGCGGCACAGCAGCCTGTACCAGGGCTTCAACACCAACCTGAAGACCGTGGTGGAGAACCTGTACGACGCCGCCGACGCGCTGCGCAAGGTCAAGGACAAGTACCACGACGTCGAGGGTGCGAACGCGATGTCCGCTGCCGACATGGAGTCCGACTTCACCGCGGCCCAGTCGCAGTCCTACACGCACAACCTTTAGAACGGGGCGGGGCAATGGCATCGTGGGAAGAGATGTGCGAGCAGGTCGTCGTGCAGGGGCGCCCGGGCGACGTGCGTGGCGTGGCGCAGGGCTGGCAGCAGTTGCTGCAGGGGTGCGGAGAGGTCCAGACCAGCCTGGAGCAGAACGTCACCGACCTGAACCAGGGCTGGAAGGGCCCCGCATACGAGAGCTTCAAGACGCACATCAAGGCGATCGCCAAGCAGCTCGACGACATGGTCAAGGCGGCCAAGGTCGACGACGGCATCGTCAACGCGCTGAACAACGCGGCGGACAAGCTTGAGTCCGCGCAGACGGACATGCCGATTCCGGCCGTCTGCACCGCCGACATCCTTGAGGCGCGCAACACCGAGGCGGACATCCCCGCTGGCTTCTTCACGATCAAGTTGAAGGAGAACTTCCTCCACTTCTTCGCCAGCAACCCCATCGCGAAGCTCGAATACAAACTGATCGACTGGATCGACGATCAGTCGGGCGACGCTCGCAAGGTCTACGACCGGGTTCAGGGCCAGTACAAGGACCAGACCTACAAGACGCCGGGGTCTGCGGGGCCGGACAACAAGTTCACGAACGACAACCCGATCCCGACCACCACAAAGCCGCCGGGCCTCACCCCGGGCGGCGGTTCCCCCAACCTGGGCAGCGGCGGGTCCCTCCCCAAGACCCCGGGGCTCGGTAACCCGGGCTCGGGAGTCGGCAAGCTTCCCACCACTGGCAGCGGCGGCGGCCTCGGCACCGGCAGTGGTGGATACCCGGGCGGCCTGGGTTCCGGTCTCGGCGGCACCGGCAGCGGCTTCGACCCCAGCACCTCTGGCGGCCTCGCCGGTGCGGGCGGCGGCGGGCTGACCGGCGCCGGCCTGGGTGGTGGCCTGGGCGCCGGCGGCGGCCTGAGTGGAGCCGGCGGCGGCCTGGGCGCGGGCGGCGGCCTTCCCGGCGGCGGCGCCCTGGGCAAGGGCGTGATGCCGTCCATGGGCGGGCTGATGGGTGCCGGCGGCGGTATGGGCGCCGGCCGGGGCGGCGCGGGCCGGGGTGGCGGCGCGGGCGGCAGCCGGCGCGGTGGCATGGCGGGCGGTCACGGCGGCGGGCACGGCGACAACGAGGACGAGCGTACGACGTGGTTGCAGGAGGACGACGACCCGTGGGGTACCGGCGACGGCGCGCCGTCCGGGGTGCTCAGGTGAACTGATTGCCGTGTGTGCCGGGAGCCGCCATCGCGCTCCCGGCTCGGTGTACCACCGGTGCGGAGACCACAAGTTGCTGGCCGACCAGCGGGACGAACTCGTCGCGTGGTAGCGCGCGGGGCTTGACGGGCACCTTGGCCGGGCCCCGGCCCCGCCCGCGCCGGCGCAGCAGAGCGCCGCTGATCAGCAGGGATACCGCGATCACGAGGCCGAGCGGGGTGATCCACAGCGCGGCGCGCTTCGCACCGGCGAGCGGGTCCACGACCGCGGCGGGTTTGGGCAGCGTGACCTGATTGCCAGAGCCACGCCGCGGCGCCTCAAAGACGGCGGTCAGGGCCCGGTAGGGATTGACCACGCCACTGCCGTAATCCGAGTCGTTGTTGTACGGCGCGGGATCCGCGGTCGCCTCGAGCCGGCCGACCACCTGCTCCGCGGTCCAGGCGGGGTTGTACGCGCGCAGCAGCGCGGCCACGCCCGACACGTACGCCGCCGCGAAGCTGGTCCCGCCCTGCGGGTCGACGATGTAGCCGTTGCCGCGCGGGGAGGGACCCTCGTTGTAGGCGCCGGGCGCGGATATGGCGATGTCGGTGCCGCTGTTCGAACTCGAGACGTGCTTACCGTTCTGGTCGATACCGGCCACCGCCATCACCCCGGGGTACGCGGCCGGGTACAGCGCGCTGTTACCGGCCGACGTGCCGCCCTGGTTGCCCGCGGCCGCGATCAGGACCACGTCCTTGCTCTCCGCGTAGTTGATGGCGTCGGCGAGCGCCGGCGTGGGCGGCGTGTACAGGGACATGTTGATGACGTTCGCGCCATGGTCGGCGGCCCAGCGGATAGCCTGTGCGATCCTGCCGGACAGCGCCGGATCGTTGGACTGCCTGGCGTCTTGCAGTATGCGGACGGGCAGGATCTTGGCGTCCGGAGCCACGCCGTAGTACGGCACCCCGTTGAGGTCGTTGGTGTCCTTCGCCGCGATGATGCCGGCCACGATGGTGCCGTGTCCGTAGTCGTCGCAGGTGCCGGGGTTGCCGGGTTTCACGAAGTCCTTGCCGTCCAGCACCTGTCCGGCGAGCTTGGGGTGCGTGGTGGATACCCCCGAGTCGATGACGCCGACGGTGACCCCCTTGCCACGGCTCAGCGGCCAGGCGGCCGGCGGGTTGAGCCGGCGCAGCGGCCACGGCGTCGTGGGGAGCGCGTCCCTTACGGTCGGGCCGCACTGCGGTGCGGCCGGCGCGGCCTCGGCGACCCCACCGGCGGAGCCGGTCAGGGCGCACACCACGGCTACGGTCGCGATACTGACGCGGAAGGGCCGGCGCATGCCAGCAGAGTAGCGCGTGTGCCGGGTTCGGGGCGCGCGGTCCCGGGTCCACGGTGAGTAAGCTGACCGGGATGACTCAGGCACCCGCGCGCCCACGCACCGCCGCCCCAGCGGCGAACCAGATCGATCCACAGCCGCGGCTCAAGCGGCGCCGTGGCGTACCCGGTGGTGTCCGCTTAGGACAGTTGGTGCTGCTGCAGGCGACCGTGGTGGCCGCGCTCGGCGCACTGGTCGCGAGCCCGGTGGCCGCGGCAGTGGTGGCCGGCGTCGGGCTGCTGCTGCTCGTGGTGACGGCGCCGCGGCGCGGGCGCTCGTGGTTCGACCGCAGGGCGATCGCGCGCGAGTACCGGCGCCGCCGCTTCGGGCAACCGGCCGAGCGCGCGCCCGACCCGCGACTGGCGACGCTGCACTGGCTCGCCCCCGGCCTCGAGGTGCACAACGTCGGACCGGACGACAGCGCGCGGGTTGGCATGGCGACCGACGCGGCCGGATGCTACGGCGTGATCGCGATCGGGGCGGACGGCACCATGCGTGGCGACGCCCAGCCCGCCCTGCCTCTCGAACTGCTCAGCCGGGTGCTGGACCCCACCGACCAGGCGGGTGCCGTCCTGCAGGTCGTCACCCAGGTGGTGGCCGCGCCCACCCAGGAACTGGAGGCGCGGCAGCCCGCGCCGACCTCCTACAGCGAACTGGCGCGGCTGGCGGCCGGGGTGCCCGCGGTCCGCACCATGTGGCTGGCGGCCCGCCTGCAGGCGACCTCGTGGGAGGAGCCGGGCCTGGCCTCCGCGTACGACCCTGAGCACGCGCCGGCCCTGCTGGGCAACCTGATGCGCCGGATCAGCCGGTCGCTGCGCCAGGCCGGCGTGGCGCACCGCGTACTGAATGCGGACGAGCTGCTCGACACGCTGTTGCACGCATGTGACCTGGATGCGGCCGACGGCGCGGAGAACCCGCCGAGCGAGACGTGGACCGGGTGGCAGACCAAGCGGGCGGCGCACGCCGCGTTCTGGATCAGGGAATGGCCGCCCTTCGGCCAGACCACCCAGCTGCTGGAGTCGCTGTCCGCGGGCCACGGCCTGTCCTCGACGGTGTCTCTTGTGCTTGCCCGCAACGGCGGTGACCTGTCGCTGCGCGGGCTTGTCCAGGTGGCCGCGGCGCACGACGGGCTCGGTGCGGCGTGCGAGGCGGTCACGGGCACGGCGCGCGCGGCCGGTGCGCGGTTGTTCCGGCTCGACGGCGAGCACGGGCCGGCGGTGTACGCGTCGGCACCCACCGGGGGCGGCGCGCACTGACGGCGCCCTATCGCGCGTCGGCTCCCCGCGGTATGCCGAGCGTGGCGAGCAGGTCCTCGTGGAACTGGATCCACAGCGTGTGGCAGGAGTCCCGGTCGTGCGCGTTGACCCAGGCGCGCTGCCCGGTGACCACCTTGCGCAGCGCCGCCGCGTACCGGTCGGCGTACCCGTCGAAGCGGGCCAGGCGCTCGGCGAGCCGGCCGCAGAGGTCGGTGAAGGACGCCTGTACCGACTCCAGCGTGCGCAGCACCCGTTCGTCCCAGCGCCAGTCGGTGTGGTCGTTGAACGCCAAGGGATCCAGCCGGGTCGGGCGTACCTGCCAGTCGGTACAGGCCGCGCCGAAGCGCTCGTTCAGCGGTACGAACGCGGCGTGCACGCCCATCACGGCATCCCGAGCCGCCTCCCGGTCGAGCTCGACGGCGAGCCGCCGCTCGTTCTCGACGCGCCCGGCGTCCGTCAGCGACCAGCCCGAGCTGCCGGCGAAGCTCGACTGGCGCGCCCAACCCAGCGCCTCGAAGTCCAGCAGCAGATCCTCGACCGCGTTGGCGTCGAGCCGGTACCGGTCCGCGACCCGGGACGCGGTGGGGAAGCCGAGCACCCGTACGCCGTGCAGGGCCAGATCGTCCACTGTGGATGCATACGCCACGTCAGGCTCCGCGCCGGTTCTCGACGCGCCCCGCCACCCGGTCGTACCGCTGCGCAGCGGCTTGGGCGGAGGCTAGCCCCAAGGCGCGGGAGATCTGTGGCCACGACAGGCCGTGCGCGCGCGCCGCGAACAGCAGGCCCGCCTCCAACTGGTCCACCTCGGCCCGGGCGGCGGGCAGTAGCGCCAGCGCGGCCAGCAGAACGGACTCGTCGACCTCACCGGCGCGGCCGTGCCACAGGGCGAACTGGATGAGGTCGCCCGCCGCCGGTGGCTGCCGCTTGTGCAGCCACGGTTGGCGGGGGAGGGACGACGCACCGGCGGCCAGCAACCGCTTGCGTGCGGCGGCCTCCCGGGTCGCCTGTGCCTGGTCCGCGTCGGTCTCCGCCATGCCCACCACGGTGGGCCATCAACAATCTGTTGTCAACGACCTGTTGATGGTGCCTCCGCCAAGCGCAAGCCGGAGCGCGCCCGTGAAAACCGTCAGCCGCCGGTCTTGCTGAAGTGCTGGTAGTCCGGGGAGTCCTGCCACCGGCCACCCCATTGCCAGCCGACCGAGGCGAACGCCTTGACCAGCACGCCGCCCGGTACCGCCATGCCCGGGCGGATGGCGCCGCGGTCCCGGTACGCCCCGCCGGCCGGCGGCATCACCTGGCCGCCGACGAGGTACGGGTTCTCCACCGTGTTCACGTCGATCGCCTCGCCGTACGCGTGCACCGACCAGTGCGCGGCGCCGGTACCGACCGCGTCACGGCAGTTGAAGCCCGACGTGTTGTCCGCCGCCATGGAGGCCGGGTCGCTGCCCCCGTACGCGTCCTCCGGCTGCATCTGCCGGATCGGGAACCGTTGCCGGTACAGGCTTTCGAAGACCTTCAGCACGTCGGGTACCACCGCCGCGTTGACCACCATGGTGCCGACGTGCGGCCGATCGTCGAAGCCCCGGTAGCTCAGGTGCAGCAGGCGCAGCCGGCTCGGTCCCACCGGGCACCCGGCGTGCCAGGTGTACGCGACGGTCTGCGCGGTGACCGGCGAGACGGTACCGACGAACGCGGTCGCGCCGGCCGGCGCGGTAGCCGGTGGAGTGGCGGGCGCGGTGGCGGGCGGCGTGGTCGCGCGCGCGGTTGCCGAGGGGCGCCGCGCGACCGGGGCGCCCGCCTTGCCGTCGCCGCAGCCGGCCACCAGCAAGCAGCCGGCCACCAGCAAGCAGCCGGCCAGCAGCAGGCAGCCAGCCCGCAGCAGGCCGGCGGCGATGACCCGGCGTGTGTGCACCCGGCAACGATACGTGCGCCGAGCGGGTGGTGCCTGATTTGTACAGGTAACTAGCTGGGTGCGAGCGCGACGAGGATCTCGTCCGCCCGGCTCGTCGCCGCGGCCGCGTCCACGTCCGGGGAGCCGACCAGCGGATCCCAGTTGAGGTCGAGGAAGACCTCGGTGACCCCCTGCTCCGCGAGCCAGCCCAGGTCCGCGCGCACGTCGTCGTAGCTGCCCGCCAGCCGGGGCCGGTCGGGTCCGCCCGGATGGCCCAGGCGCAGCACGCCGCGTACCACGAAGCGCAGGCTCGCCGGGTCGCGGCCGGCGGCCTTGGCGGCGTCGCGAATCGCCGCGATGTCGGCGCCGATCCGCGACAGGTCGTGGGCGCTGCGGCTGATCCAGCCGGCGGCGAGGCGGCCGGCGCGGCGCAGGGCGGCCGGTGCCGAGCCGCCGAGCAGGACCGGCGGCCCGGGACGCTGTACCGGCTTCGGCGCCATCCGGGACGGCGGGACGGTGTAGAACTCGCCGTCGTACCGGCTGATGTCGTCGGCCCACAAGGTGTGCAGCACGGCGAGGTACTCCTCGGCGCGCGCGCCCCGGCGCTGCGACCCGGCGCCGGTCGCCGCGAACTCGGCGGGCGACCAGCCGACGCCCAGGCCGAGATCGAGCCGTCCGTTGCTGAGCACGTCCAGGGTCGCGGCCTGCTTGGCGAGATACGTGGGGGAGACGAACGGCAGGTTCACCACGGCCACGCCCAGCCGGATGCGCGAGGTGTGCGCCGCGGCGAAGCCGAGGGCCACCAGCGGATCGAGCACGCTCTGGTACACCGGGTCCAGATCCTGGTCGGCGCCGACGAGCAGGCGCTGGAAGCTCCACAGCGAGGCGTACCCGAGTTCCTCGGCGCGCGCGGCGAACCTCGCGATGTCGCCGGGGTTGGCCCACGCACCCGAGACCGGCAGTCCGAAACCTATTCGCATGCCCCTACCGTAGGCCAGCCGCCGCCAGTACCCGGATGTGCCGGTACGCCGCGAGCAGCGGTACCAGGCCGACCACGCCGAAGGACATGTCCACGCAGGTCCAGGCGAACGGAATGCCCCGGATCGGGCCACAGATCAGGGCGAGCGGGATGATGCCGGCACACGCCAGCATGCCGAACTGGACCACCCATACATTGCGGACCGGGTCCCGCCAAGGACCCCAGAACGCTGCGGCGATCGTCAGGTGCGCGAAGGCGAGCCAGTCGGTGCCGTAGGCGATGAACGGGTACCGGCGCCCGGTCTCCGCGAGCCCCTCGTGCACCCGCCCGAACCAGCCGGCGGCGCCGAAGACGCGCACCAGGTACCGCGTCTCCAGTTCGAGCGGGAATGCGGTCACCCCGCTCACCACCAGCCCGGCCACCAGTACCGCCAGCCACAGCCTGATGCGGCGCAGCCGCTCGTCTGATGTCACGGGCGAAGGGTATGGCCGGCGCCGCCGCTACGGCCTGCCGCGCACCGGATCTTCACCAGCTTCACCCACAAAACGGCGGGGCCCCACCAATCCTTCACGAACGGAGGGGCTTGCGTATACCCGTGCGCCGCCCAGGCCAGCTACGGTTGCCCGCGTGAGCCAGCCCATGCTCGCCATCGCACACCGCGCCGGCAACAGCCTTGCCGACCTGCGTGGTGCGCTGGACGCCGGGGTCGATCTGGTCGAGGCGGACGTCCACCTGATCCGCGAGGCGCTGCAGGTGCGCCACCGCCGCAGGATCGGGCGCCGCCCCGTCTCGGGGCTGCCCGTGCTCGACCAGGTGCTCGCCGCCGCCGCCGGCGACCCGAGGCTGATGCTGGACCTGAAGGGCCCGATGCTCGGCGTGGCGCCCCGCGTCGCCGCGTTGCTGCGGCGGGACGCGCCCGGCGTGCCGGTGACGATCTGCACCAAGCAGTGGCGGATGCTGGACGCGTTCGAGGCCGATCCGCACGTGCGCCGCGTCTTCTCCGCCAGCACGCCGCTGCAACTGGCCCGGCTGCGGCTGCGGCTGCGCCGGACCCCCGCGTTCGGGGTATCGATCCGGCGCACCCTGCTCACCCCGGCCATCGTCGCCGAACTGCGCCGCCGCGGCACCATCGTCATGGCATGGCCGGTCGATACCGAACTGGCCTTCGAGCACGCGGCCCGGCTCGGGGTATCCGCGGTCATCAGCAAGAACCTGGCTCTGCTGCGCCGGATCGTGGCGGCCCGCTAACCCTCCTCAGTGGACAGGCTCGACCGGCGCCTGCTCCGCGCTGGGCACGGGCGGCGCGGGGCGCGGCGCCGGGCGCAGCACGGTGAAGGCCACGACCGCGGCCGCGATCCCACCGAAGACGCCGACGAGTGAGGTCGTCGACATCGCGTGGACGAACGCGTCCTTGGCGGTGCGGGCGAGCGCCGTATTGCCAGTGGTCGCCGCGATCGCCAGCGCGTCGCCGATCGACCGCCGTGCCCCGGCCGGGCTGCCGGCGGGCAGTGCGGCCCCGTACGCGACGGTCAGCACGCTGCCCAGCACCGCGACGCTGAGCGCCTGCCCGACCTGCTGCACGGTGTCGTTGACGGCGGAGCCCACCCCGGCCCGGTCCGGTGGCAGCGCGGCGAGCAGCGTGCCGTACGCGGCCGGCCCGGTGACGCCACTGCCCGTACCGAGGATGACCAGTGCGAGGACGAGCCGGCCGTACCCGTCGCCGGGGCCGATCGACGCCAGTGCCGCGAAGCCGGCGCCGACCAGCAGCAGGCCGATCGCGGTCGTGACGCGGGCGCCGAGCCGCTTGTCCACCATCACGCCGACGCCGTTGAAGGCCATCGCGGTGATGATCATGGGGATCAGCGCGAGGCCGGCCTTCAGCGGCGTGAAGCCGAGGACGAACTGCATGTACTGGGTGAGCGCGAGCAGCGCGCCGCCGCTCGCGAACGACAGCAGCACGACGGAGAGGCTGGCGCCGCTGAAGTTGCGGTTGCGGAACAGCGCGATCGGCAGCATCGGTTCGGGGTGGCGCCGCTCCCAGAGCGCGAAGGCGGCCAGCGCCACGACCGCCAGCCCGTACCCGCCGAGGCTCTGCGGGTCGTGCCACCCGTCCCGCGCGGCCGCGATGACGCCCCAGACCAGCGACGTCATGCCGACCATCGACAGCAGCGCGCCGACCAGGTCGGCCCGGCGTGCCGGGCCCTTGGACTCCGGGATGATCAGTATCGCGGCGATGATGCCGAGCACCGCGATCGGCGCGTTGATGAGGAAGACCGAGCCCCACCAGAAGTGCTGGAGCAGCAGCCCGCCCAGCGTCGGGCCGCCGACGGCGCCGAGCATCAGCACCGAACTCCAGATCGCGATGGCCTTCTTGCGCTCCTTGTCGTCGAAGACGGTGGTCAGGATCGACAGTGTGCCGGGCATGAGGAAGGCACCGCCCACGCCCATCACCGCGCGCGCCGCGATGAGCTGGCCGGGGGAGGCGGAGAAGGCGGCGGCGAGCGAGGCGGCGCCGAAGATGACCAGGCCGATGACGAGCCCGCGCCGGCGGCCGTGGCGGTCCGAGAGGCTGCCTGCGGTGAGCAGCATCCCGGCGAAGACCAGGATGTACGCGTCGATCATCCATTGGATGTCGGAGGTGCTGGCGTGCAGGTCGCGGATGAGCGTCGGGATCGCCACGTTGAGCACGGTGTTGTCGATCACGAGTACGAGCAGGCTCAGGCAGAGCACGCCGAGGATGACCCAGCGTCGCGGGTGAGGGGACATGACTCTCCAGTCGTACAGCGTTCGAGACTCGCACAGTGTACGACTGTCTCGAACGGTGTGCGATAGGATTTCCCAGTGGCGCGCAGAACAGATCCGATCGGCGACTCGATCTGGCTACGGCCGCCCCGCGGGCAGGGCGGCCAGCCCGCGCTGAACCGGGACCAGATCGTGCGGGCCACCATGGAGCTGCTGGACGCCGACGGTCTGCCCGGGCTGAGCATGCGCCGGCTGGGCGCGAAGCTGGGCTCGGGCGCGACCTCGATCTACTGGTACGTGGCGAACAAGGACGAGCTGCTCGACCTCGCGCTGGACGCGGCGATGGGTGAGGTGCCGGTACCCGACCCGGCGCAGGTCGGCTGGCGGGCGGCGGCGGAGGCGGTCGCCCGGGAGACCCGCGCCATGATCCTGCGCCACCCGTGGATCGTCGGCGTGTTCGGCGTCCGGCCCAACATCGGGCCGAGCTCGATGCGGCTCGGCGAAGACTTCATCGGCGTGCTGGAGGCGGCCGGCTTCACCGGCCTGGCGATCGCGCACGCGAGCTCGGCACTGATGGCGCACGCAATCGGCTCGGCGGTCACGGAGGCGGCCTGGCGCACCACCGTCGCCCGCTCCGGGATGACCGAGGCCGAGATGGAGAAGGTCATCGAGAGCCACGCCGAGGAGTTCATGGCGGGCCACCCGCACTACGAGAAGTGGTGGCACGCCAACCAGATGCGGGACATGCGCAAGCTCCAGGAGGACAGCTTCACCTTCGGGCTGGAGCGCATCCTCGACGGACTGTCGGCCTGGTTGGCGCGCGGCTGACTCACCCCGTACCGCTAAATCCCCCCGCGGCGCCGCTGTTTCGGCTCGACGCTGGCGCGCAGATGCTCGGCGATCTGCCGGCTGTGCGGGCTGCGCGCCTGCTCGGCCTTGCCGGCGGCGCTCTGCCCGTCGTCGGCGGCCGGGTCCAGCGGCACCGAGCTGCGGATCTCACCCATGTTGCGGTACGTCTCCGGCGGCAACGCCTTGAGCAGGCGTACCGCCGAGTCGGCACCACGACGCCGCGCGTGCCCGACGATCTCGTCCTTGCTGGCCGGGAAGTCCAGATCCGCGAGCGCCTGCGCCACCGCGGCGAAGCCGGTGTTGTCCATGGCGGTGTCCTACCCAGGGTGGCCGCGCGCATCCGGAAAAATCTTCGGGGCGTGCTGTCGATCGGAGCGCTCGCCGTTTGTGTAGTGAGTGAAGCGAGGTCGCGGGCCGGCAACGAGCCGGGCCGCAGGAGAGAGGAGCTATCTCATGACGCAGTACATGCTGTCGGTGCACATGGTCGAGGG
>JBPYFB010000241.1:0-18986 GCA_051986465.1 Rugosimonospora sp. | reverse complement strand
CGTCTCCCGCGCGTACGCCGCGGGCCTGCACTGCCGACCTATGGCCGAGACCGTCGCGGACACCTGGGCGTGGCTGGGGGAGGTGGGCGAGATTGCGGACCGGCCGGATCGCCCGCCGGTGGGGCTGGATCCGGCCCGCGAGGCCGCGCTGCTGGCGAGGGTGTCTCCGCGATAGGAACGGACGTCTATACTGCCCGTGTGAATCCCGATGCCGCGAACTCCAACCCACACTCTGGTCACACGGTTTCCCGGCACTTCGCCTCGCTGCTGCGCGACCGCATCGTCGCCGGGCTGCTCGCACCGGGAACGCCGCTGCCCAGCGAGGCCGAACTGTCCCGCGAGTACGGTCTCGCGCCGTTCTCCGTGCGGCAGGCGCTGCGGATACTGCAGGACGAAGGCATGCTCGTGCCGTGCGAGGGTGCGGGCTTCGCGGTAGGGGAGGCCGAGCCACCCGTGACCGTGACGCTGCAGCCGGGCGACCAGGTCAGCGCGCGCCTGCCGACGCTGCGGGAGAGCCTCGTGATGGGCATTTCCCAACACGTACCGCTGCTCGTCGTGACACGGGCGGGAGGTGTCACCGAGCACTACGCGGGCGGCACCACCCGCCTGACCTCAGGCGGCTGACTTCAGGCGGCTGACCAGAGGTCGGCGTGGTGGCGGCCGGGGCGGAATCCCTGCGCCTGCACCATCGCGGCCGCCTCCGTGAAGCCGTGTGCGATGGCGGTCGGGGTGTGCGCGTCGCTGCCGAAGCTGACCGCGTCGCCGCCTTCCTCGCGCCACCACCTGACGATCTCCGGGTAGAGCTGCCCGCGGGTATTGACCTCCAAGGCTCTGCCGCTGCCGGCGAGGACCCGCAACGCGTGCCGGAACTCGTCCTCGAATGCCGCCGGGTCGAACGGGTCCGCCGCTGCCGGCCAGTACCGGATCGGGTAGTCGAGGTGGGCGAGCACACCGAACGCGTCCGAGCTCTCGACGAGGCGGGGTATCTCGGCCAGGTACGCGCGGACCACCTCGGCGGCGGGGCGCAGCCGGTACAGGTTCGCCATCTCGGAGAACTGCTCGCCGACCGGCAGGCAGTGCAGCGAGCCGAGTACCCGGTCGAACCGGCCCGCGTCGAGCAGCCGCCCGACCTCGTCGCCGTACCAGTGCGGCTCGCCCAACTCCACGCCGCTGATGACGCGAAGGCTCGGGTACCGGTCGCGGCACCGTTGCAGGCACTCCAGGTACCCGTCGAGGTCCAGTGCCGGCGGCGTCACCAAACCGTCCGGCGTGGCGTACGCCTTCAGGTGCTCATGCTCGTCGAGGTCGCCGGCGAGCGTGATCCACGCCGTGAAGTCCACGTGCTCGGTGAACGCGATCGCCGGCAGGCCGATCTCCAACGCCCGCGCACACGCGCGCTCCATCGAGCCGCCCGGCGCGTCCCAGGACCACTCGGTATGGACATGGCTGTCCGCGGGCAGTACCACAACTCCACCCTTCGCATGGGTCACGGTGAGGGACCTTGTGGGTGGCCGGTGATGTCGAGGCGTTGCCCGCCGGTCCGGTACGCGGTCACGGTGTTGGTCTTGGCATCGTAGTCGACGCGCCAGCCGCCTTCGTGCACCACGGTGTGATGATGCCGGCACAGAAGCAGCAGATTGCCCACCTGAGTAGCACCGCCCACGGTTGCAGGTGGTGCGCGCCTGTCCACTGTGGAGGACGATCGCAGCCGGGGAATACGACGAGGGTGGCGCGGCCGGATGTCCAACGGTTCGTCGAGGGCGGCCAACTCGGCCGGCACCACACTCAACTGCTTGAGTGCCCCCCGCCGTCGTACACATGTATCAAGGATACCGGCTCGCCTACCGCCCACCTACGCTGTCCACAGTGGATTCTTTCACGCATCCACCCTGATCAAGGGCGCCTGGGTGGGGCGGCTACCGCTGAGTATCGCGTGTCTGAAGGGTATCGGACGGTGATCCGGCTGCCGACGATCCGGCCCGGTGGACGCCCGGGGCAGCCTCGGTCAACTGGACCCGCGAGCGAACTCGACAATCCACAAGACCCGACAACACCCCACACAGTCGGGAGGCACGAGGTGTTCTGTTTAACGATGTTGTTAACGGCAACACACCGCAAATGATCCTGAAACAGCGAGAGGCCTCCGGATGAGGTGGAGCTTGTCGGAAAGCTCCACACACCCGGAAGGCGCATACCGGTACCCGTACGGCTTTCCGGACGCTACCCGGCGAGGCCCTGCTTGCGCAGCCGGTTCATCCACCCCTGCGCGGTGTGCCGGGGCACGCCGTAGTGCGCGGCCAGCGCGGTGATGCTGCCCGTTTGCTGGTACGTCTGTGCCAGGTCCTCGGGCATCCGCCGGTACGCGCGCATGTCTCCGGTCGCCTTGGCGCCGCGCCGGGTGGGGGCGGTCTGGGCGGTGGTGGTCCGCTTGGACTCGCGCCGTTCGGCGGTGGCGCGCTTGGCGCGGGTGGTCTTGGCGGCCGCGGCGGCGCGCCCACGCCGTCCGGTTGCCGGCTCCCCCTCGGGCGGCAGGATCGCCCGGAGCAGAAGCTCCACGTCGACCGCGGGCAGTCGCGCGCCGGGCAGGCCGGCGCCCTTGGTCGCCCGTACCGTCATCTCGGTGACCCGTACCGCGCGCCCCGAGCCTTCGACCTCCACGGAGACCGTGGTCTGAATTCGCGGGTCGTTCTGAGGTGTAATGGTGATGTTGTATGTACTCACAGAGTCTCTCCCCTGGTGCGCGGTGGCGCTCGACGGTGAATGAAGATGGCGACTGAAGTGAGTGCCAGTACACAAAACTCTACTCTGCGCCCAGCCCGGTTGCTCCTCCGGAGGCACGAACCATCAACCAACTAAGCCAGGTCCATAGTGGATAGAACGGCGCGGCGCGAAGCTTTCAGGCGGATGCCCCGCGCTCCAGGCGGTAGTAGCCGTCTCTGGAGACGCCGGTGATCTGGTATCCGCCCGCCATCGCACCCGCCAGCGCCTGCCGTACCGACTGGCGCCACCGCGCGGCGAGACCGCGGTCGCGTACCCGGATCCCCTCGATGTCGGCTGGTACCGCTACCAGTATGGGTCGCCCGTCACCGGGGAGCCCGTCGCCGGGTACCGGACGCTCGCCGGCAACATCCAGCAGTGTGACGGCGCCCGCGGTATCCACATTCGACCGCTCGCCGTCGGCCGCCGATACCGCGCGCGGGGAGGCGAGGCGCCAGGCGACGTAGAGCCGATCCGAGGCGTCCCCGGCGTTGATCCCGTCGGTCATCGCACCGTAGAAGTCCGGCAGGTACTCGACCACGGTGGCGCCGAGCCGGTGCAGGTTGAAGTAGGCGTTGCGGCGCACCAGCGGGTCGAACGTCCAGTGCACCTCGGGGATGCCGCGCGCCAGCGCCCAGGCGCGCTGGTGCTGCTTGAGCACGTACCCGACGCCGGCCGCCCGATGCTCGGGGGCGACACCGGCGATGTGGGAGTGCAGGTGGCCGGCGCCAAGGAAGGCGACGGCGGTGCCGACCAGCGTGCCGCCCCGGTACGCGCCGCTGACATAGTTGCCGGAGTGCGCGAGGGCGCGGATCGTCTCGGCGGTCAGCGGCTCGTGCCCGCCGCCGGTACCCCAGATCTCGGCCAGCAGTCGGGTGGCCGCCTGCTGCTCGGCAAGGTCGGTGAGTTCGACGACGCGTAGGCCGCGGGTGTCCGCGGCCGCCCGGGCCTGCCCGGCCGCCGCCGCGACCAAGCCAGCCTCCGATAAGCCAGCCTCGGAGAAGAGGGTCAACTGGAGTCCGGCGGGTGCGGACAGGCGCGCGTTGAGCGAGTTCCACGGGGTACGCGTCGGCTCCGCCAGCACCTCGGCCCCGGCCGCCGCGAGTGCCCGGGTAGCGGCTCGCGAGTCCGCTACCGCCAATGCGACCCGGATGTGCCCCGCCACCCGGCGCCCCACCTCAACCTCGTCGATGTACGCGGCGTGTGGCGGGTCGGCGAGTTCCAGGGTCGCCCGGCCGGCCTCCAGGATGGTGACCCGACCGCCGGGCGAGGCGAATGCGGCCCGCTCGGGTAGCCCGACCACGTCGCGGTAGAAGCGCAGCGCTTCGTCGTAGTCGCTCGCGGTCACGACGAGGCGCAGTTCTCGTACCACCGGGCTGATAGTTACCGGCGCGGTCGGCAGCGCGGTCGGCGGTGTTGCGGATGGCGCGGATGGCGTCGCCGGCGGCGTTTCGGACATGACGGCCTCGCTGTGCGATATCCCGGGTACAGTTCGTCGGCAGGATTGTGTCCGGCCGGTCCGATTTACACAACTCGCTGTGAGTGGCGCGCTAAGTTGTTAATTGCTGATGACGGGACCGCGGCCAACCGTGACGGCGCACGCCGGGGCTGGTAAACCCTATGTCGATGACTACGAGCACGCCGATTGTCGCGGGTGCGGTACGCCTAACGCTAGGTAGCGGAAAGGCGTACCCAATCGACATGGACCGCACGAAACCACCCTGGTACCGTGCACATCGACAATTGAGTGTCAACCTACTACAGGACATAGGAGGTTCGGCCGAGAAGACGGTCCGCTTCCGAACAGCTTGACGCGCAGCGCGCAGCGGGGCAACCCGCGCGACAGCTCGCCACCTGCACCGATCTGATTGCAGGGCACGAATCGCCGCTGGTTTGCCCGGCGCCCACCGCCAGGGGCACGGGCATCAGGAGCCAGCGGCGCCGATGCGAGAGATCGAGGAGATATGGCGAAGAACAGTCGGTTGGCCGTACAGGCCACGAGCAAGCTCAGCCGACCGCGCACGCCCCGGTTATCTGTCCCCTTCTTCTTTGCCGTCGGTGCCGTCCTCATCGTCGTGGCCGCCGCGACCTTCACGAAACCGGGTGCGGTCGCACTCGGCGACGCGCGTGCGTTCCTGGAGTTCTTCTCCGGTGTGTTCAGTCTGGTCTCCCTTTCCATATGTGTGATGGTCGGGCTGGCCGCCACCGACCGGATCATCCTGCTCATCCGCCACCGCGTGCTGCTGCAGGCGGTGCACCGGGCGATGGCGCTGTCGTCGATGCTGTTCCTCGGCATACACATCACGCTGAAGGTGGCCGAGGCGCACGCCAGTCCGGTCGACGCCGTGGTGCCGTTCATGGCCGCCGGGCGCGGTCCGTTCGTCATTTACATGGGTCTCGGTACCATCGCCAGCTACGGCATGATCATCGCCACCTGGACCGGCCTCGTTCGGGGCCGGTTCGCCGGTAGCGCGCACCCGGGGCTGTGGCGGGCACTGCACGTCCTCGCCTACGCCGCCTGGCCGGCCAGCCTCGTGCATGGCCTGGAGGCCGGCCGGCATGCGAAGACCTGGGTGACGGTCAGCTACATCCTGTGCATCCTGCTCGTCCTGATGGGCCTGGTTGTGCGGCTGTTCGTGACGTGGAACAAGCGGCTCAGCTCGCCCAAGGCCACCACGACCGGCGCCATCAGGCCGGTCGGCAAGTTGGTGTCGCGCGCGATCCCCTCGGCGTCGATCGAGCCGCTCGGGCCCGACGAGCCGCGCCCGCGGCAGTGGGACTACGAGGACGTACCCGTCTCCTCGATACCCGTCTCGCCCTACCCGGCCGGACCTCGCCGCGACCGGGCCGACCGCACGGACGAATGGGTCCAGGTGGGCTCGCGGCACGACGGTGGTCGTGGTGAGCGGTTCGACGGTGGTCGTGGTGAGCGGTTCGACAGTGGCCGTGGTGAGCCGTTCGATGGCGGCCGGGGTGAGCGGCGCCGCGACGGCGATCGCGTCGAGTCGATGCCAACGGCCGGCCTCGGCGACCCGCGAGCCAGGTGGGAGACGCGCCCGCTGCCCGACGAGCGGGCCGCGCGCGAGGCACGGGAACGCGAAGAGCGGGAGCGCGAGGAGCGGGCTCACGAGGAGCGCCGCGCGCGTGACGCCCAGGAGGCATGGGAGCGCGAGGAGCGCCTGCGGGAGTCGCGGGCCCGCGAGGAGCTGGCGCGCCTGGAGTGGGAGGCCGGTATCGCCGAGCGCGAGGCGGCCAGCCGGACCAGGCAGGAACAGAGCATTACCGGTGCGCGCCACGCCGGCCCGCCGCCGACCGACGGTGCCCTGCCGCGCCGCGCGCGTCCGGCCGGGGAAGACGAGCCCGCGATCGCCGAGGCGTACCGCCGGCTGAACCCCGACGTACCCGAGCCCGCCCCGCGCCCGAGCAACCGGCACTCGGTGGATCGCGCGCCGGCACGTCCGCAGCGGCACCTGCTCGACAACGACCCGCTGTACGACATGGAGCCGTACTCGGCGCCACCCGCGTACCCGGCTTCACCCCCGTACTCGGCTGCACCGGCGCCCCACGACGGTATGGACCCGGGCCCGGCGCCCTGGCTGTCCGGCCCGTCGTACCAGCCGGGCGAGGTGGCGCCGACCACCGGGGCGGGCGGCCGCCAGCGCCGCTCCGAGACCACCTCCGGCCGGGGCAAGGGTAAGGGCAAGTCGACAACGCGCTCGCGCAAGTCCAAGGACGATGTGGACGAGGACTTCTGGGCCTTCATGCGCGGCGAAGCGCTGCGGTGAACGGTGTCAACGTACCCGCAGTCCAGCGTGTCGGTCCGCCCCGGCTGACCGCCGGCTTTGGCCGCTTTCGACGTCTCGACATGGCCGCTCACCGGGCCGTGCACGGGGACCTGCGGCCGCTGAGCCTCAGCGAGCTGGTCGGGCTGACCGAACGGATGCGCCTGCGTGGCCGAGGCGGTGCCGGGTTCCCTTTCGCTCGCAAGGTGCGCGCCGTGGTCGACTCGGCGCGCAAGCGCGATGCCGACCGGGTCGTCGTGGTCAACGCGACCGAGGGGGAGCCGGCCAGTTGGAAGGACAAGGTCCTGCTGACCCGCGCGCCGCATCTGATCCTCGACGGCGCCGCGGTCGCCGCCGCCGCGCTGCAGGCGTGCGAGATCGTCATCGGCATCGAGGACAACGGGGCCGGCTTCGAGTCGATGGTGCACGCCCTCGCGGAGCGCCGGATGCCCGCGCCCACGCGCATCGTCGCCATGCCGGCCCGGTTCATCTCCGGTGAGGGCGGCGCGCTGGTGCGCGGCATCAATGGTGAGATACCCATCCCGCCCGGTCGCAAGCAGCGGGCCAGCGACTTCGGCGTGGACAACCTGCCCACGCTGCTGTCCAACGCGGAGACGTACGCGCAACTGGCGATCGGCGCGCGCCTCGGTCCCGCCGGGTACGCCTCGGTGGGTACCGCCGAGGAGCCGGGCACGATCCTGCTCACCGTGGGCGGCTCCGCGAAGTACCCGAGCGTCGTGGAGGCGCCGGCGGGCGTACCGCTCAAGGAGATCCTCCGCATGTGCCGCGCCCCGCTCGGCCCCGGCGTGCTGGTCGGCGGGTTCCACGGCAAGTGGCTCACCGCGGCGGCGGCGGAGGCCGCGCAGCTGTCCTGGTCCGGGATGGAGGCGGTCGGTGGCGGCCTGGGCGCCGGCATCATCCTGCCGCTCGGCGACGACACCTGCCCGCTCGGTGAGGCCACCCGCGTCGTGCAGTACCTCGCCGGCCAGTCGGCCGGGCAGTGCGGACCGTGCCGGTTGGGCCTGCCCGACGTGGCCCGCGCGTTCGCGTCGCTCGCCGACGGCAGCGGCGGTGGCCGCGCGATCGAGGCGATCCGGGCGACGGCCGCTTCGGTGCGCGGTCGCGGGGCGTGCAGCCACCCTGACGGTACCGCCAAGTTCGTGCTCTCCGCGCTGGAGACGTTCGCCGATGACATCACCGCGCACCTCAAGCACGACGGGTGCGGGCAGCGGGTCCTCGGCGTGCTGCCGCTGCCTCGCGAGGAGGGCGAGACCGGCAGCCGGCTGGCGGTGGACTGGGCCCGTTGCGACGGGCACGGCCTGTGCGCCGTCGTCGTGCCGGAGCTCATCAAGCTCGACGGAAACGGGTTCCCGTCGTTCCCGGACACCCCGGTGCCGGCGTGGCTGGAGCCGGAGGCGCGCAAGGCGGTGGCGGTGTGCCCGGCGCTAGCGCTGCGCCTCGCGCCCGTCGGCCAGCGGACCGACCCCCGGAAGAAGCCGAAGCGCTAGCGGCCGAACCGGCAGCAGCCGAACCGGCGGTGAGCCTCAACTGAGCACACAACTCGCCGCCGGTACCGCGTTGGCGCTGTTGTTCCAGAACGCGAGGAAGCCGAATGTGGTCGAGGCGCCGGCGGCCAAGGCGCCGTTCCACGTCACATTGGTCGCGGTCACTGTCGATCCGGCCTGCGCCACCGTCGCGCGCCAGTATTGCGTGATCTGCTGACCATTCGCGAATGTAAATGTCACGCGCCATCCCTCGGCGGCCGTGGCGCCGCCGTTGGTCACCGTTGTCTCGCCCCGCTCAAGTACCGGGTCAATGCCGGGTACCAGCGGTCGGAGAGCTTCTGGTTGCCCGAGTCGTTCGGGTGTACCCCGTCGTACGTGTCTGTCGCGTCGGTGAAGCCCGTCCACTGGTCCACGACGGCGATCGGCGACTGCGCCGTGCTCTTGCCCGCGGCCCAGGCCGGGATCGCGCCGTTGAACGCCACCACCCGCTGCGCGCACTCCGCACAGTTGCTCGGGTTCATCGGCAGGATCTGGGCCACGAGGATCTTCATGTCCGGGTTGCTCGCGCGCATCTGGTCGACGAGCGTGCTGAATGCGGCGAGGATGGTGGCGGGCGCGATGTTGCTCCACACGTCGTTCGTCCCGAGGTGCATCACGACGATGTCGGGCTTGGTCGCGGCGAGCCACGGCGGCAGTTGGCTCTGGTTGGCCATGTTGGTGGCGAGGATCCCGCGGTGCCCCTCGTTGTCGCCGTCGTACGGCACCGAACAGCCCTGCGGCGGCAGGGTACCGACGAAGTCGGTGTTGGTGAAGCCGGTGCTCCGCAGCCGGTTCCACAGCAGGGCCCGCCAGCAGCCGGGCGATCCGGTGATGGAGTCGCCCAGCGGCATGACCTTGACGGGTGCCGTCCCGGAGAGGGCGGGCCGGCCGGCGGCGAAGGCCACGACCACGACGAGCGCGGCGAGGATGGCGAGCAGGGCGCGCTGGCGATTGCCAACAAGTCGATTTCCAGCAAGTCGCTTCACGACAAGTCGCCGCACGACATCTCGCTGCACGGTGACTCCTCGGCCTGGGGTGCGCAGGCTGATGTGTCGCTGTCGCACTGCTTCGCAACCGGCTCCAGGGTCGCATGGCATCGCGCCGCGTCGATGGTAACCCCAGGACCCCGCCCGGGGCTACGCCAAGGCGCGGGCAAGGCGCAGCGTGACGATCTCGAACGGGCGCAGCACCAGCGGGACCGAGCCGTCCGGCGCCACCGCGAGCGTGCCGTCCGGCAGCGGGCGCTCGAGCAGGTCGACGCGGGTCGCGCGGGCCAGCGGGAAGCCGGGGCGCAGCACGGTCGCGGCCCGCCCGCCCAGCGACTCGTACAGGCGCACCACCACGTCCCCGCCGCGATCGTCGGCGAGCTTCACCGCCTCCACGACCACCGCCTGACCGTCCACAGTGAGCAGTGGCGGTACGGGCGCGCCGGGCAGCACCCGCAGCGGCAGGTTCAGCGCGTACGCCTCGCCGATCGCCTCGGCGATACCGGCGCCGGGCAGCAGCGCGTACCGGAACCGGTGCGGTCCCTGGTCGGCGTGCGGGTCGGGGGAGCGCGGCGCGCGTACCAGGCTCAGCCGGACCGTGGTGGTGGTACCCCCGTCGTCGCGCGTGGTACGGCCGGCGTCGTATCCGTACGTCGAGTCGGTGAGCAGGGCCACCCCGTACCCGGGCTCGCCGGCGTGGATCCACCGGTGCGCGTACACCTCGAAGCGGGCCGCGTCCCAACTGGTGTTCGTATGCGTCGGCCGGTACACGTGCCCGAACTGGATCTCGGCCGCGGTGCGGTCGGCGTGCACGTCGAGCGGGAAGGCGACCTTGAGGATCTGCTCCCGCTCGTGCCAGTCGATGTCGGTAGCCACGTCGATCCGCGCGCTGCCGGCCCGTACCGAGATGGTCTGCGCGATGCGGGACGCGCCGAACGCCCGGACCACCCGGATCGATCCGACCAGCGGTCCGGCGTCCACCACCGACAGGGAGTCCACTGTGGTGATATCCGTCCACTTCCGACGGTAGTGCCGGTCGATGTCCCACGCGTCCCAGTGGTTGGGCAGGTCGGGATGCAGCTGGAGCAGGTTGCCGCGGGCGCCCGGGGCCAGCGCCTCCCGCCCGGTGGCGAGGTCGCGTACGGACGTGAGCAGCCCGGCCTCGTCCAGCTCCACCCGGACGAGCCCGTTCTCCAGTACCCGGCCGGCAACGGTCACGGGTGCCGGTGGTGGTACGGCAGAGGTGAGCGGCACGGCCGAGAGGGCCGGTACCCGGACGAACACCGGCTCCCCGGAGGGTCCCGCGACCACCTCCGAACGCTCGCGCGGCCCGGCGTTGAAGACGCAGGGCTCGCCGCCACCCTCCACTGTGGACGCCGCGATTAGCGCCTCCAGCGCGGACCGGATCTCGGCGTAGCTCGCCTCCGCCTCGCGGTGTACCCACGCGATGGAGCTGCCCGGCAGGATGTCGTGGAACTGGTTGAGCAGTACCGCCTTCCATACCCGATCGAGCTCCTGGTACGGGTACGCCGCACCGCGCCGCACCGCCGCGCTGGCCGCCCACAGTTCCGCCTCGCGCAGCAGGTGCTCGCTGCGCCGGTTGCCCGCCTTGGTCCGCGCCTGGGTCGTGTAGGTGGCCCGGTGCAGTTCGAAGTAGAGCTCGCCGGACCAGACCGGTGCGTCCGGGTATTCGGCGAGCGCGGCCTCGAAGAACGCGTCCGGGTGCTCGATCTCGACCCGCGCCGAGCCCTCCAGGTCGCGCAGGCGCCGGGCGCGCTCCAGCATCTCGCGGGTCGGGCCGCCCCCGCCGTCGCCGTGCCCGAACGGCATCAGCGACCGGGTACCCCGGCCCTTCTCCGCGTAGTTGGCCACCGCGTGCGCCATCTCCCGCCCGGAGAAGACCGCGTTGTACGTGTCGACCGGCGGGAAGTGGGTGAAGATGCGACTGCCGTCGATACCCTCCCACCAGAACGTGTGGTGCGGCAGCCGGTCCGTGTCGTTCCAGGAGAGCTTCTGGGAGAGGAACCAGCGCATCCCGGCGAGGCGGGCCAGTTGCGGGTACGCCCCGGTGTAGCCGAACGAGTCGGGCAGCCATACCCCGTTGCACTCCACGCCGAACTCGTCGAGGAAGAAGCGCTTGCCGTGCACCAGTTGGCGGGCCAGCGCCTCGCCGCCGGGCAGGTTCCCGTCCGCCTCGACCCACATGCCGCCGACCGGTGCCCAGTGGCCGGACTTGATGGCGTCCCGGATGCGCTGGAAGATCTCCGGGTACCGGTCCTTGACCCACGCGTACTGCTGCGCCTGCGAGCACGCGAAGACCAGCTCCGGGTAGTCCGCGGCGAGGGCGGTCACGTTCGCGAAGGTGCGCGAGGTCTTGCGTACCGTCTCGCGTACCGGCCACAGCCAGGCGCTGTCGATGTGCGCGTGCCCGACGGCGGAGACCCGGTGCGCGCTGGCGTGCGCGGGGCGCGACAGCGCGTCGGTCAGCCGGGCGCGCGCGGCCCCGGCGCTGGCGGCGACGTCGGCCAGGTCCAGCGCGTCCAGCGCCCGCTCCAGAGCGCGCAGGATCTCGTGCCGGCGCGGATCGGTGACGGCCAGCTCGCGCATCAGCTCGTCGAGGACGGTCATGTCGTGCGCGAGGCCCCACACCTCCTCGTCGAGCACGGCGATATCGGCGGCGGCCATCCGGTACAGCGGGGTGTCCGGCGCGGTGAGCTTGTCGCCCAGCGGGGTGGGCCGAAAGCCGCCGGCGAGGACGTCCGGGTTGGCCGCCATCTCGAGGAGCAGGTCGATCCGCTCGCCGCCGCGGGCCGGGCGGGCCACCGGCACGTACTGGTTCTGCGGTGCGATCCCCTTCAGCGGCGTACCGGTCGCGTCGTACACGAGCGCCTCGGCCTGGAAGCCCGGGAGGCTCGGCGCGAAGCCGAGGTCGAAGACCGCCTCCACGCGCCGCCCGGCCCACGCCTGCGGTACGGACCCGGTGGCCCGCAGCCAGCTCGTCGACCAGGGCCGCCCCCACGCCTCGCCGACCCGGAACGGCCCGTACGCCGCGCGCAGCGCCTCGGCCACCGGTACCGGCTCGTCGGGTACGTGCCACACGGCCAGCTCCAGCGGTACCCGCGCCGGGTAGATCGCCGGCTCGACGCGCTCCCGGAGTACCCGCTCCAGCCGGTCCTCCACCTTGCGTCGATCGTCGTGCATGTCAGGCCGGCCGGCGCTCGAACTTGCCCAGCGCCGCACCGTTGGGGTCGAGCCGCGCCAGCGCCGCCTCGCAGATCTCCGTCAGCTGGCCCACCTGCTCGCGGGTCAGCAGGTCGAAGAGGTTCTCCCGGACCGCCTGTACGTGCCCGGGTGCGGCGGCGGCGAGGACCTCGAGCCCCTCGTCCGTGAGGACCGCGTTCTGCCCGCGCTTGTCGCTCGGGCACTGCTCGCGCCGTACCCAGCCGCGCTCCTCGAGCCGGGCGATCGCGTGCGACATGCGGCTCTGCGAGGACTGCACGGTCTGCGCCAGGTCGGTCATCCGCAACTGGCGGCCGGGCGCCTCGGAGAGCATCGCCAGGATTATGTAGTAGGTGTGCGGCAGGCCCGCGTCGCGTTGCAGCTGCCGGTCCAACGCGTCCTGGAGGAGCTGGTACATGGCCAGCAGCCGGCGCCACGCGGCCTGCTGGTCCTTGTCCAGCCACTGAGCCTTGGACACGCGATCAAAGGTACCCGGGGCACCCTGAAACGGGTGCCCCGGGTACGAGGTAACTACTGGGCGGGCGCCTGGAACGTCGGGCGCAGGGTGGCCCGGGCGAGCGTGTGGAAGGCGAGGTTGAAGCCGACCACCGCGGGGGTCGCGGACGCGTCAACTCCCAGCGCCGGTACGTCCACCGCGTGCACCGCGAACACGTACCGGTGCGGCCGGTCACCGGGTGGCGGTGCGGCGCCGCCGTACCCGGACGCGCCGTAGTCGTTGCGTAGCTCCAAGGCACCCGCCGGCAGGCTATCCGGCGAGGCGCCGCGGGGCAGCTCGGTGACCTCCGGTGGTACGTCCACGAGTACCCAGTGCCAGAAGCCGCTGCCGGTGGGGGCGTCCGGATCGAAGCAGGTGACGACGAAGCTGCTCGTCTCCGGCGGGAACCCGGACCAGCGCAGGTGCGGGCTGATGTTGTCGCCACCGGCCATCTGGTGCGCGTGGCGCGGATCCTTCGGAGCGCCGTCGGTCATGTCGTCGCTCTCCAGCGTGAACGACGGTACCGGCGGCAACAGGTCGTACGGGTCGGGGGCGAGGGGGCGCTCCAGCGACATCGGCGGGTCATCCCTTCCAGCGAGAGCAGTTCTAGGCAGAGCAGTCGCCCCTCATCCTGCCCCGTGCCGCCCCGGCGCGCGCGGACAGGGCGGATAGGTATGCCTAGGTGCCCGCCGCGACCGGCTAGGTAGGTCGCCGCCGCCCAAGTTAGGTCGGCGCTTCCGATGTTGGCCGGGCCGCGCGCGACGAGCATGGAGTCATCAGAAAAGACAGGCACGACAACAGAGGAGACCACGATGTACACCACGGCACTCATGCTCGTCGGACCGGTGACCGAGCGGCAGCGCGGGCTGATCGCCGACGCCGAACGCTACCGCCTGCTCGCCGCGGCCCGCCGCCGGCGGCGCCGCGAGCGGGCGGAGGCCGACGTCGGATAGGGCCGGCGCACCGCCGGTACCCTTGCTCCGTGCGGACCGAGCGTGGCGGCGCCAGCCCGGTGATGGTGGGGCGTGACCGCGAGCTGCGCCAGTTGGTACAGCTCGCGGCCTCCGCGCGCGCGTCCCGGCACACCGAGGTGGCGGTCGTCGCGGGCGAGCCGGGGATCGGCAAGAGCCGGCTGGTACAGGAGCTGATCGCGGCGCTGCCGGCGGGTACCACCGTCCTGGTTGGACACGCCGAGCCCGACTCGCTGTCCCGGCCGTACGAGATGCTGCTCGGCGCGGTCGGCGAGGCACCGCTTTCCGAGGCACTGCTGGACGCACTGGTGGACCCGGCGCGCAGCCCGGTCGAGCGGCTGCACACCGGGCTGCAGATCGTCGCGGCGCTCGCCGGCGACGGCCCCGCCGTGATCGTCTTCGAGGACCTGCACTGGGCCGACTCGGAGAGCGCGGTGCTCTTCGAACGCCTCGCCGAACAGGGCGGGGCGCGCCTGCTCGTCGGCACGTACCGGCCCGACGAGGTGACCAGCCGGCACCCGATGGCCGCGCTGCTGGCCCGGCTGGAGCGGCGCTACCAGGTGACCCACCTCAGGCTGGAGCGCCTCGACCTTGCGGATACCGCGGCTCTGCTGGCCGCGACGAGCGGCGCGCCGGTGCCCTTCCGTACCGTCGCCGCGCTGCACCACCGTACCGGCGGCAACCCGTTCTTCCTCGAGGAGTTGCTGCGCGCCGGCGGCGGCGCGGACCCTTCGACGCTGTGCGAGCAGCCGCTGCCGTGGAGCCTTGCCGAGGTGCTGCGCCGGCAGGTGGCCGACCTGGCACCGGGCGCGCAGGCGATCCTGGAGGCGGCCGCCGTGCTCGGCCACCGGGTGCCCTTCGACCTGCTCGCCGCGGTGACCGGCGCGGCCGAGGCCGAGCTGATCGCGGTGCTGCGCGACCTGGTGGCGCACGGCGTGCTCGTCGAGTCCGGCGAGGACGAGTTCACCTTCCGGCACGCCCTGGTGCGCGAGGCGCTGACCGGGCAGATGCTCGGCCGCCAGCGCCGCCGGTTGCACGAGGCGGCGCTTTCGGCGCTCACCTCGGCGGCGCCGCGCCGCGGGCAGTCCGGCAGCGACTATCCGGATCCCGCGCTGGTGGCACACCACGCGCGCGCCGCCGGCCGGTACGACGAAATGGTGGCCGCCGCCCGCCGCGGCGCCGCGCTGTACCTGTCGATCGGCTCCGCGTACCAGGCCCTCCAGCTCGCCGAGATGGGTCTGGACGAGGTGGGCGACGACACCGAGCTGCTCGCCGCCGCGGCCCGCGCTGCCTGGCTGGCCGGCCTGCTGCCGCACGCGGTGGGGTACGCGCGGCGCTGGCGGGACGCCGCGACCACGCCGACCGATCGCGCCGACGCGCTGTACCTGCTGACCCGGCTGGCCTGGGAGCTGGACGAGATCGACGAGATGACCGAGGTCACCGCGGAGCTCGAACAGCTCGTGGAGCAGTTGCCGCGCGGCGGTGACCAGGCCAGGGCGATGGCCGCGGTGGCGCAGTCGGCGATGCTGCGCGACAACTTCGACGCCACGGTCGGCTGGGCCGATCGCGCGATCGCGCTCGCCGACGAGTTCGACCTGCCCGAGGTGCGGCTGGCCGCCCTGGTGGAGAAGGGTGCCGCGCTGAGCGACCGGCCGGACCGGGCCGAGGAGGGGCGGGCGCTGCTCGCCGGCCTGGTCGACGAGGCCGAGCAGCGGGGCCAGTGGGTACTGGCCGCACGGGCGCTGAACAACCTGCTGTACGCGATGCTGCCGACCTCGCCGGCCGAGCAGGCCGAGGTGCTGGAGCGGATGCGGGTCGACGCGGAGCGGGCCGGCTTCGAATCGCTCGCGGTGGCCGCGTACTTCAGCGGCCGGGCGCGCCTGGCGCTGCGCGAGGGCGACCTGGACGCGGCGATCGAGGCGCTGGAGGAGGGGCGGGCGCGGGACCGCGGGTACCTGCGCACCGGCCGGCGCGCCGACTACCACGCGGTGTTCCTCGCCGGCGTGCGGCTGGAGGCGAACGACCTGGACCGGGTCGAGGAGATCCTGACCGACCTGCGGCTGCTGCGGATGTACGCGCCGCTGACCGTACCCGGCCTCGCCTTCCACCTCGCCTGCCGGCAGGGCGACCTGGAGCGCGCGCACCGCCTGCTCGCCGAGGTGCTCACCGCGCTCGCCGCGCAGAGCTGGCGCACTGGCGACCAGGCGCACGACCTGGTCAGCGCGGCGCTGCACGCCGGGCTGCCGCTGGTCCGGGTGGCGGAGCTCGCCCAGGCCCTACGCCTGCCCGAGATCCGGGACGACTGGGGCACCCTGGTCGACGCGCAGCTGGCCGAGGCGCGCGGTGAGCACGTCGCCGCGCTCGACGGGTACCAGAGCCTGGAGCGCTCCGCCGTGCTGCCGCCCGCCGCGCGCGGCACGGTACAGGTCGGCGCGGCCCGGTGCCTGCTCGCGCTCGGCCGGCCCGAGGCGGCGGTGGCGCACGTACGGGCGGCCGAGGAGCTGCTCGCGCGGTGGCGCGGCTGGCGGGTCGAGCAGCTGCGACAGGTACGCGACCGGCTGGGCCTGGCCGAGCCGGGCCAGGGCGGTGCCGTCACCGGCCCGGCCGCGCTGACGCCCCGGGAGCGCGAGGTGGCGCTGCTGGTCGCGGACGGGCTGACCAACAGCGAACTGGCCCGGCGGCTGTACATCTCCCCGAAGACCGCCGCCGTGCACGTCTCGAACATCCTGCACAAGCTGGGCGTCTCCTCCCGCACCGAGGTGACCGGCAAGCTGCGGTGACCGGCAAGATCAGGTGACCGGAAAGCCGCGGTCGTTTGCTGGCAGGGGCGAGGGGTAAGCGGCCAGGCATGGCCCCTCGAACCAACCGAGATAGCCGGATCGCGATCGTCGGCGGCGGGTTCGCCGGGTACCACGCCGCGCGAAGGCTGGCCGCGCTCTCCCGCGGCCGGGCCGAGATCACTCTGCTGAACCCCACGGACTACTTCCTGTACCTGCCGCTGCTGCCCCAGGTGGCCGCGGGCATCCTGGAGCCCCGGCACGTCTCGGTATCGCTGAGCGGCACCCTGCCCGGGGTGCGCGTGGTACTCGGCGAGGTACACAAGGTCGACACCGGCCGGCGGACCCTGCACTACGCCGACCCCGAGGAGAACGACCGCGCGCTCGGGTACGACCGCCTGATCCTCTGCGTCGGCAGCGTGAACAAGCTGCTGCCGATACCGGGGGTGACCGAGCACGCGCACGGGTTCCGGGGGGTACCCGAGGCCCTGTACCTGCGGGACCACCTGATCCGCCAGATCGAGATGGCGGACGGCGCCGACGACCCGCGCGAGCGCGAGGCGCGCTGCACCTTCGTGGTCGTGGGCGCCGGGTACACCGGCGTGGAGGTGGCCGCGCAGTGCCAGCTGTACGCGGAGGACGTGGCGGCGACCCATCCCCGGCTGTCCGGGGTACCGCGGCGCTGGCTGCTGCTGGATGTCGCCCCGCGGGTGCTGCCCGAGCTCTCCGAGCGGCTGTCCCGCACGGCCGACCGGGTGCTGCGCGAGCGTGGGGTGCAGGTGCGCATGGGTACCTCCGTCAAGGCGGCGACCCACGAGGGCGTCCAGCTCACCGACGGGGAGTTCGTACCCACCCGCTCGCTCATCTGGTGCGTGGGGGTGCGCCCGGACCCGCTCGTCGAGGATCTCGGGCTGCCACTGCGCAAGGGGCGCGTCGTGGTGGACGAGTGCCTGCGGGTACCCGGGCACCCCGAGGTCTTCGCGTGCGGCGACGCGGCGGCGGTACCCGACCTGACCCGGCCCGGCCAGACCACGCCGATGACCGCGCAGCACGCGCAGCGGCAGGGCCGGACGGTCGCGCACAACGTCGCCGCCTCGTACGGCGTCGGGCGGCCCCGGCCGTACCGGCACAAGGATCTCGGGTTTCTGGTGGATCTCGGCGGGGTGCAGGCCGCGGCGAACCCGTTGGGGGTACCGCTGTCCGGTGTGGCGGCGGGCGCGATCACCCGCGGGTACCACCTCGCGGCGCTGCCGGCCAACCGGATCCGGGTGAGCGTGGACTGGCTGGTCGACGCGGCACTGGGTACCCAGGCGGTCCAGCTCGGCCTGGTCCGCGCGCCGCTGGTACCGCTGCGCGGGGCGGCCCCGGAGCTACCGGTACGGCTGGGCTGACAGCGCCTGTACCCGCAGCTCGTTCATGGCATGACGCAGCACCCGCGCCGGTGTCTCGGGTTCGATGCCGGACTCCTCCTGCAACCGCCGCGACCAGGCGTACCGCAGCTGGGCCCGGACCTGGGTGCCGGCCGGTACCGGGGTCAACGTGACCCGGCCCTGGTGGGGGAGCGGCCCGTCCGCCACCGCCCAGGCGACCACCATCTCCGGTACGTCGCCGACCACCTCGACCAGGCACGTCACCGGCTCGCCTCGGGGCCCGGTGAGCGTGGCCCGGCAGCGCGTGGCGTCCAGCAGCACGACGCGCGCGTCCGGATCGAGCAGGCGGACGGCCCGCTCGGGGTCGCGCAGCAGCCAGTACAGGTGTTCGCGGTGGGCGGGCAGGTCGACGGTCTCGGTGAGCGCCCGGTGCTCGTACCGGCCGGCCGCTATCCAGGACTGCCGGCGCCGGCGGGTCGCCCGTACGGCGACGACGAGCGCGGTACCGGCGAGCGCCATGGCCGCCGCGCGCAGGGCAGAGTCACGCAGGCCAGAGTCACGCAGGCCGGGCTCGCGCATGTGTCGCGTGTGTGAGGCGTCCACACTCTGGAGCTACCCCGGCGGAGCCCGGGATACGCCGGTACCGAGTTGATGATCTTCCGTTATCTGATAGCAACAAATGCCAACGAATCGCCACGTAGCGGTCGGGTACCCGTAAAAGGTCAGGACCGACCCGAACCAATCCGGAGAAGGGGGCGACCAGGGTGGCTAACGTTTCTCGCCGGACACCCGACATTGCCGAGCACCCTGACGTGGGCGAAATGCGGCAGCGGTACGCACGCATTCTCGACGGGGGGCAGGCTGTCGCCGTCGACGGCCTCGTCTTGCTGAGCGGCTTGTACCTGGCCATCTCACCGTGGATCGTCGGCTTCGCCAGCCACACGCCACGGGTGGCCGTCAACAACCTGGTGCTCGGCATCACGGTGGCGATCATCGGCCTGGGCCTGGCCCGGGCGCCGTCGATGATGTACCGGCTGAGCTGGGCGATGGTCGCGATAGGCATCTGGACGATCATCGAGCCGTT
>JBPYFB010000240.1:0-10566 GCA_051986465.1 Rugosimonospora sp. | reverse complement strand
AAGCCGTTGAACAGGCCGTAGTTGTCGGTGACCTGGTGGCGGGGCAGCAAGTACAGCACGGCGATGCCGAAGAGGATCGGCACGACACGCAGCGGTCGGATCAGCCGGAGCGCAACCAGCCCGGTGGCGCTCATTGCGACGATGTAAGGCGAGAGCTGATGCGATGTCACGACCACCGCGTAGACGAAGTACAGCGCCCCGAGGGCGAGGTGACGGGTGCGGGCCGAGGTGTAGGGCACCTCGACGAGCCCGCTCTGCAGCGACGCCCAGAGCCTCGCGATCCCGCGGGGTGGCTTCCGGTCGGCAGGTCCGGGGACCCGGCGCAACCAACGCAACATGATCATAAGGGTGCCGAGGCACAGGACGAAGGAGAACCCCTGCGGCGACAGATAGTCCTGCCCGACCCAGTTGATGCTGGTGAACACGAACACCGTGAGGAACGGCACGCGCCGGTCGCTGCTGAGCGTCCGGGCGATGGCGAACAGCGGAAGGCAGTTCAGCGCGTCGAAGAAGAGCGGCGCCCAGGTCGCCAGGCGGAGCCCGCTGAGCCCGGTCACGGCCACGACTTGCGCCCCCAGCGCAAAGAAGGTGGGCCACTGCAGGTAAATGTCGTCGGGGTTGTCCAGCGCGCCGGTGGCGCGGATGTGGTCGATCACGCCGAGATGCTTGTAGGTCCAGGCGTACTCCGGCTCGTGCACCAGCACCGGCACCGTCGCGTGCAGGATGAGCAGGAGCAGCACGAGGTACCCGACGAGAACGGGCGAGCGCGGGTCTCGCCGGTACAGTTCGATCACAAAGCCGGTCGCGCAGAGGGCGACGGCTATGAAGAAGGTCGGGTGCATCACCGACAGCAGGCCGTAGTCCCCGACGCCTGCGCTGTCGGACAGGGCAAGGCTGACCACCCACAGCGTCAGTACGGTAGCGAGCAGGAGCGCGGTGCCGGTGTTGCGCCCAGTCAGCCAGCGGGCCCGCCACGCTGACGGCGGCATGGGCACGGGCCGTGTGCCCCGCGGTCCTGCCGGCTCGGCGCGCAGAACTGTCTCGCCCGACATCCGGCCGATCCCGACGATGAGCCGATCGTCGCGGGTCATCTCCAGCACCGTGGTCTTGTCCGGCGGCCGCGCCTCGGCCACCGGCCAGCGCATCCTGCCGGGCGGTAGGTCGTGCTCCTCGAGGAGCCAGCCCTCCGGGCGGGTATCCCACCCTTCTGCAGTAGCGGGCAGCACCATTTTGGCCCCGTGCGGCGCGTTCCCGATCACCGCCGGTGTCATGGTGGTGGCGTCCGGCGCCAGACGCTCCTCGACGCGCGGCATGACCGCGGTGGCACCCACCGGCGGGAGGACAGCCGCCGACCGTTCGTCGCGCCACAGGCGCTGAACCAGCAGTGGCACGCAGGCGGCCGCCATAGCCGTGCCGAGCAGGACGAGCCCGGTGGACGGGTGCCACAGCCGCAGCCAGGCCATGCCGGCGGCCAGCGCGGCGACCGTCGACAAGCTCAGCACGAGCGTCAGCGCCCAGGCGGTCACCGCGTCGCCGAGCCGGACCCGGCACACCACGGCGGCACCCGGTCCGAGGCAGGTGAACAGCAGGACGGGCAGGATCTTGACGGCCGGGGGCACCGGCGACAACGCGACGAGCGGTGCCAGCATGCCGAGCGATGCGCCGGTCCAAGTCAGTGCCGTGGACGTCGGGTCCGACGGTTCACCGGGCCACAGCCACCGGGCCAGGCGGCCGACCGACGCCTTGGCCGTCACCGCCACCGTCGCACCCTACGTTGGCCGAGCAGATACACCGGTCGCTCCACGACCGCCATCACGACGCACCGACGCGCCGCAGCCGCCCCGCGGCGTAGGCCGCCCCGGTGACCAGGGCGCCGCCGACGATCAGCGTCCCGGCCAGCCAGCCGGTCCACTGGCCGCGCAGCCCGCGGGCCACCTCGCGGTACACCCCGCGGGGCAGCACCGAGGTGAGGTACCTGCGCTCGGTCGAAAGGCAGGCATCCGCGCCCACGAGCCGCGCCACCCGGGCCTTGGACAACCCCTCGCCCAAACACCGGCGCAGGAAATACCGAAGCCTCAGCCGGTCCGGCGTCACCAGGTGGCTCACCGCGACGTCCGGGAGGTACACGACCCGGATGCCCGGCTTCGCGCTGCGCAGCCGGATACACAGCTCGGTCTCTTCGCAGCCGGTCGGGGCGGTGCCGATCCGCCCGACCGCCGTGGAGAACCGGCCGGCGAGTTCGAAGGCCTCCCGCCGGAACCCCATGCCTGCACCGATCACGTTACGCACGTCCGACGGGACCGACGGCAGACCCAGGTAGGAGCAGCCGACCACCCAGTCGAACTCGGGCGGAAACCAGGCCGGTCGGCGGCCGGTGGGCCAGTTCGGCACGGCGGCGGTACCGACCGCGAGCACCTGCTCGTCGTCCAGCGCGACGCGCATGCGGTCCAGCCACTCGGCGCCGGCCACGGCATCGTCGTCCAGGAAGGCGATGAGGCCACCCCGGCTGGCCTCGATGGCGGTGTTGCGCGCGGCGGACAGGCCGCGCGGACCCGTGTTGCCCACCACCCGGACCTGGGGCGAGTCGGCGAACCGGTCGCCGGCCCGGGCCAGCAGCTCGTCGTTGTGGTCGATGATGAGCAGGACCTCGTCGCCTGGCAGCATCTGGGCGAGCACCGAGTCGACGGCTTCAAGCAGATTGCGCCAGCGCTTCATGGTGTAAGCGCAGATGGCCACCGACATGCTGGAACTGGCGGGCGCTGCGCGCACGGCGACGGGCTGTTCCTCTATCACAGTTACGCGCTCGCAACCTGGCGGTCCGTCCGCCCGCCGGGCGCGTCGTCTGTGGGCGCTGCCGGTCGCGCCCGGACCGGCAGCGGCTGGTTGCGGCGGCTGCGCAGGTAGGCCAGCGGCCCGGCGAGCAGGCCACGGCGCTCGGCGCGCCGCAGCTGAGAGGGGTACCCGGTCCCGCCACGGTCGTCAACGCGGCGCCGGATCACGCCAAGGGCGGGAACGGCGAGGTGTACCAGGCCGACCAGATGCCGGGGATCGGAGCGGACCAGCGCGGTGAGCGCCGCCGTGTACCCGACACCGTATCCGTACATCTGGATGCGGCACTCCTGCTCGGTACGGCGATGGTAGTGCCGCACGACGACGGCCGGGTCGAAGGTGACGCCCCCGCCGGCGTACAGCAGCCGGGTGAGCGCAGCGATGTCCTCACCGCCCCGGCTGACCGTACCGGTGCCCAGCGCCTCGTCGAACCCACTCGCGGCACGCAGCCGGGCGGTCCGGAAGGCCATGTTCACGCCCATGCCGAACTTGGCCCGGTAGATCGAGATGAGCCCGTCGCCGGCCGGCTCGGCGGTGACCGCGAACCGCCGGGCCGACCAGCCGGCCCGGGCGGCCAGCCGGTAGTGGACCACCGCGTACCGCTGGTTCAGCTTGCCGCCCGACCGCTCGAACCAGACCTGCGCCGGCGTCTCCAGCTCAGCCGGCAGGACCAGGCCGGTGACGGCGTCGGTCCGCGGCTCGGCAGCGAACCGACGACCGATCGCGGCCAGCCAGCCCGGGTCTACCAGCGCGTCGTCGTCGGTGAACGCGACAATCTCGCCGCGGGCGTGGTGCAGGCCGCGGTTGCGGGCCGCCGAGATGCCCGGTCGCCGCTCGGCCACCAGGGATACTCCCGGGTACCCGGCGAGGCGCTCGGACAGGCCGTCGGGGTGCCCGTCGGGCCGGTTATCCACGACGATCACCTCGAACGCCGGGTACCGCATGGCCGACAGGGCGGCGACGCCGCGTTCCAACTGCTCGGCTCGGCGCATCAGGGTCGGCACGACCACGCTGACGAACGGCGCGGGATCGGGCGCGGCGACCGGCTCCGGCCGCGGATCGCCCAGCGCGGCGAGCGCCCGGGCGAGTGTGTCGGCCGGTACCGTCGCGCCGTCCAGGGCGAGTTCGACGTGGCCGACGGGTACCCCCTGACGGGTCGCGAACACCAGCGCGGCGACGTAGCGATCGCCCTCGGGACGTGCGGCGGCCAGGTCCGGCAGCGGACCGTCGAGGTCGACGAAGACGACCCGGACCGGACCGGGCCGCCCAACCGTCTCCGCGCCGGATCGCATCACTCGTCCTCGGTAGGGTTCGGCAGCGCCGGCATGCCCACGGGCCGGTGCGGCGCCAGGCCGTCGTCGCGGATCGACAACCAGATGCCCGAGCCCGCGTCGACCGGGCGCCGATCGACCGGCGAGAGCGGCCGCGTCGGCCGCTGCGACCCGTCGGCTCGTACGCGCCACCGCTCCCGCAGGATGGTGCGCAGCACGCGCCGGCCGTCGCGGAAGGCGCTGAGGTTGCTCACGCCGTGGATCCGGGCCGCCTCGACGCTGGGTACCTCGCTGATGCGCAGGCCCAGGGCGGCCGCGCGGACGCTGATCAGAGTCTCGATCTCGAACCCGTCGCCCCGCAGCATGCCGCCGGATGCCGGAGCGGGCGCGTCGGCACCGGGCAGTTCGAGGTACGGCACGACCCAGCGCCAGAAGGCGTTGTATCCGTAGCAAAGGTCGGAGTACCGGGTGCCGAACAGGACGTTGACCGTGGCGCTCAGGGTGGAGTTGCCCAGCCGCCGGGTCCGGGTGATGTCGTGGCTGTCGCCGCCTGGCAGGAACCGTGAACCCTTGGCGAAATCCGCCCCGGCGCGCAGCGTGTCGACGAACCGCGGGATCTCCTCAGGGTCCGTGGACCCGTCCGCGTCGATCATCACGATGATGTCACCGTTGCAGGCGTCGAAGCCGCAGACCAGCGCGTTACCTTTGCCCCGCCGGGACTGCTGCACCACCTTGGCCGAGGGCCAGAGCTCGTAGGTGCGCTCGACGGTCCGGTCGACGGAGCCGCCGTCCACGACGATGACCTCATCGACGTCCGCCGGCATCCGCTCGAACACGTACGGCAGATTCCGCTCCTCGTTGAGGCACGGCACGACGACGCTCACGGTAGGCCGGCTAATGCCGGCCGCTTCGGCGGACGAGGTGGGCACAGGCTCTCACTCCCCTGCAATGACGGCGACCGCGCGGCGGGCGCGGACCGTAGCATATCCGGTCATAATCTGGCGTATACGATGAAAACCGTGTCATTAGCGCAAGAGAACCCTGCCGAGGGGACAGGGACGGGCACGCAGCAGGTCGCGATGACCACGACCGACCCGCCCCGGCTGCCGCCATGTCCGCTCGAGAGGTCGGCCGCGTGAGGTGATAAGCGAGGCGGCACTCGCTGCCTGCTGCGCTTACCAGCGAGGCCGTCAGGTTGGAGTCGCCTCGCCGCCGATGGGTCCGAACACCACCGACCGACTGATCATCGAGGCTACGGTCGGAATGCGAACGCGGAACACCAGGCAAATGACGTGGGGGGCGGCGTGGACGACTGTTGCCGGTGCGGCCATCCCTGGCGGGCCCACGCGCACTTCCGGGCCGGTACCGAGTGCGTGCGGTGCGAGCCTGGGGTGTGCCCACGGTACCGGCCGTACCGGTTGCCGCAGCGGCGGCATGCGCTCGTGGCCCTGCGACGGTGGCGGGTTCGGCTTCAGGGCCGTCGTGTCAGGTATCGCGGTCGATAGGAGGCGCCTACCGGCTGCCTATCCGCATGCCGACCCGGCGCCCGACCTCGACCACGCGGAAGCCGGCGAACCAGGCGCTCGCCCGCAGTAGCCCGGCGGCCCGCCGACCGAGCGGCTCCCGCCGCGCCACAAGGTCCTCACAGATCGCCGCGACCCGCTCGGCCGCCGCGTCGTTACTGAACACCGACAGCGCGGTCGAGCGCCCGAAGGCACCGAGCTCCGCCCAGCGCAAGCGGTCCCCGGCCAGGTCGGTGAGGATTCTCGCCAGCCGCGGTGCGCCGTCGCTGCCGTCGCCGATCCCGTAGAAGTTCTGGCGCAGGTACGCCGGCAGGGTGGCGGGCGTGAGTACCTCCCAGTAGCCCTTCTCACCCTGGATCACCACGGGCTTGCCGAACGCCGCGCCCTTCTGCGCTGAGCTACCCATGCCGAGCACGATGTCTGCGGCGGCGTAGGCGTCCCGGGGATCCAGCATCCGGCCGGTGAGCGTGACCCCCTCGCGGCCGAGGTCGGCGTTGACCTTGTCGGCCGCGGCCTGCAGCTCCTGGCGGCAGGGACCGTCGCCGACGATCAACAGGCGGAGATTGAGTGCCGGATCGACGAGGCCGGCGGCGGCGACCGCGGCTAGCAGGCCCTCGCGCTTGAGGTCGGGGGCGAGCCGGCTGACGACGACGGCGGCCAGTTCGTCGTCGCCGAGTCCGAAGCGGCGCCTGGCCGGGCCGCTGTCGGCGACCGGCGCGTTGGCCTCGATGTCCACCGGGCAGGCGACCCGGTACACCAGCGAGCGGCCACGCCGCCGCTGGCGCTCGACCTCGTTGGCGTAGCCCACGATCATCGGCAGATCGCGGGGTACGAACCGCGGTACCTCGACCGCGTAAACCGTCGACAGGACCGGTACCCCGAGGCGCCGGTGCGGACCGTAGGCGGCCTCGAGCGTCGGTGACCATTCGTACGCGTGAATGAGGTCGATCTTCCGTTCGCGGACGAGCTCGGTCAGCCTGCGCACGCCGGCCACCGTGGGCGGGTGCCTGCGCCGGGCCGGGCCGGCTGGGACGAACTCGAGGCCGAGGTCGTCGATCCGTTCCCGAAGCTCGCCGTCGGGCGCGTACACGATCACCTCGTGACCCCGCTGGCACAGCCGCGCGCCGATCTCGATCGCATTGATCTGGCTTCCGCCGATGGCCAGCCGGAACAGGCTGATGAGAATGCGCACGCGTCCTTCCTTCCCGCTCGGGCCGGCTGCGACGCTATGCGGCGTGGTGCCACCCGCGGGGAAGGTTGCGCCAAGCTCCACCACACGGGGGACGGCAGGTGGCGGATGCGCCAACACCATGCAGGTGCACGAGTTGGCCGCCAGACCCTGTTACGGGCTGTGCCCGATTGGCGCCATACAGTGATCGGTGCTGTACAGTGGCTGCGGTGCCGTGCCCCTCCGGCGCGGGCGACGTGTTCGTCGCTCGCCGACGGCGCCGACACCGCGCGGCCCAAGGTCTGTGGGACGCCGAAACGGCCGGAGGTTCCCATCAACACACATTCCATGCAGCGATCACTGCCGCGCAGGTCCAACCCGCTCGAGCGGCTTCGCATGCGGATCGCGGAAGTTCTGCTCAGCGAGAGCCTCGCCGGCCAGGGTCTACACGTCGACCCCGAGGATCCGGCCACGCCGCCGCCGTCGACGGCGGGGTGGTCACCGACGCGATGGCGGGCAGAGCACTCCGTCCACATGAGACACTACGCTGACACGCTGCGGCCACCTGCCGGGGGCGCCGTGCGTGACGGCGTGATCGACGACCTCGCGAACTACTACCACCTCACACCCGAACAGGTGGTTCACCGGTGCCTGCACTGGGAGGACGAGAGCGTGGACGAGTGGCGGGCCTCCTCGCCCGACACGCCTGAGGGTCTGGCACGGTTCTTCAACTCCGTCACGTCCTGGTCGTTCGACCTTCTCTGGTACTCGTACGTGCAAACGGTCGGCTACGCGTACCCGAAGCATGTCGTCGTCGCCGACCGTCTCCCGCCACCGGCCCCTGACGCCCGCCTGCTCGATTTCGGATCGGGCGTGGGAGTGACCGCGCAGTTGTTCGCGGCGCTCGGGTACGACGTCGCACTCGCCGATGTCTCCGCACCATTGCTGGTCTTCGCGCAATGGCGTCTGGAGCAGCGCGGAGTGAAGGCGACATACGTCCAGTTGCCTGCCGAACTACCGGAGGCCTCGTACGACGTCATCACCGCCCTGGACAGCTTCACGCACGTTCCCGACGCGCTGCAGACGGCCCGGGAACTCTACGAGGCGACCAAACCGGGCGGCTACCTCGTCGTCAACTTCGCCACACGGCGCGCGTCCGAACGCAGCGCCTGGCACCTGTACGACGACGATCTGTCCCTGCGATGGGCGCTCGAGCGCACGGGATACGCCCCCGTTGAATACATCGACAAGCGTATATGGATCTACCAGGCGCTGCCGACCACCGATGCCGCCTGGCAGTTGCGCAGGGCAAAGGCGTGGCTACGGCTGGCAAGCCCGCCGGCTCGGGGGCTGCGGGCCCTGCGGCACGCTCTGGTGAGGGCCGCGCTCGTGACGCTGGAGCGGATCAGAGGGCGGGCAGTGGGGTGAACTCGGCAAGGAAGTGAGTCCGGGCGAGCCCACGCGGGCATCTCGTCCATTGTGGACGGTGTTAGCTGAAGGTTGCCTCATCGTCCGCCACGGAGTGCGCCGAAGGCCCGCGGCTGTGCGCCGGGCCTAGGTTCTCCGCCCCGGCAGTGGCGGACGGACCGGTGCCTCGCACCACCGCCGGCTCAGGATTGAGGTCGAGGTGGGCCGGTGCTGAGACCACCTCGACCCCATCGGCCGCCCAGCGATATGCGAGCACGGGTTCCGGCGGGACCATCGCCACCTCGTCGACACGCATCAGCACCACGGTTGCGTCCTGCTCCGCAACGGCAGGGGTTATGGCCTCGCCGTCGAGAACAACCGTCTGGTGGTCCTCGCCTGGCCACTCGGCAAAGTTGGGCTTGAAGCTGCCCCGGTCGTGCTGCCCCAGCTCGGCCCGCAGCCCGGCCACGTCCAGCACGGCCGTCTCGTCGTCGTCGATGGAGCGATCGGCCAGTGCCCGGTACCGCCGGACGACCGTGGGCAGCAGGCACAGCGCGACGATCGCGTCGGAGGCGAGGAAGCCTCCGACCACACCGCTGACGCCGACGCGGTACGTGCCGATCACCGACAGCGGCAGCGACAACGCGGCGGACAAACAGCTCAGCCGGAAGATCGCCCAGTTCCTGCGCTGCATCAGGAGTGAGACGGAGTACAGCAGGATGACGCAGCTGAACGGCACGCTCAGGCCGACCAGGCGAAGGGCCGTGGTGCCTCCCTTCGAGTAATCCCTGCCGAGTAGCTCGAGCAGCCACGGCGCACCGGCCACGAGCGTGAGCGTGCTCCCGATGCCGACCAACAGCACGAGCCGGGCGGCGTGGCGCAGGTGAGTACCGGTCTGCGCCGCATCGCTGGTGGCCTCCACCACGAACGAGGAGGCGATGTTCCACAACAACCCGTAGATGACAGTGCCGACGAGCCACGGCACGAAGAAGACCGCATTCGCGGCCGGCCCGAGGATCGCGGTGATGAACACCGGAGGTAGGTAGGTTGTCAGGTTACTCACCAGGCCGTTGGCGTATCCCGCGCTGGTGAACCGGAGCAGATCACGGCGGCTGGGCATCCGTACCCGCCCGGCGTGCATCCGCACGTGCCTCGGTAGCAGCCGACTGAAGATTCCCACGCTGATGACCGCGACCGCGCCTGCCATCGGCACGCCCCACGAGATCAGCACCGCGTCGACGGACGCGGTGACGGCCAGGACCGGCAGCAGGGCCAGGCGCCCGACCGCGATCGCGACATTCTCGACCGGCACCCAGGACGTTCGTCTCAGTGCGGTGAGCACCGCATCCTGCACACTCGATACGCACGCGCAGGGCACCGCGACGCAGAACGCGACGGCCCACAGCGCCCCATGTCCCGTGAACTGCTTACCGAGGCCCAACATCAGGAACCCGGTGGCCAACACCAGCGACATGCCCGTCGAGACAAGGTAGGCGCGGCGCAGGAAGCGCGTGACAGCACCGCCAATGATCGGTACGAACCGAATCAACACCGAGCTGAGCCCGAGCTGGCCCAAACCACCCAACAGCATGATTGCTGACACGCCGGCCGAGGCCCGTCCCACGTCCTCTGTGCGGAACAGCCGGGCGGCCACAACCCAGAAGACCATGCCCAGGGCCGAACTCGCGACGGTGGAGAACATCAGCGCAGAGGCGCTGCGGAATATCCGGCTTGTCGTCATACGCTTGGCCTTCTCGGCGCTGAAGCAAATGGCACCGTCGCAGGCCGACGCGCCGGGAAGGTGCGCCGGTCACCAATCATGACCGTCGCCACGATCGCCAAGGTCGCCGCCGTCGCCGCAGCTCATAAAGGCCAGACCGGCTCCGGTGCCATAACCGTGGCGAATAGCGAGACTTGGTCTGTGGGGTGCCGAAACCAGTCTCTCTGGGAACTCGGTCATGCTTAATACAACGACACCGCGATTTCGGGGCAACCGCGGTGCTGGCAAATCTCCCACAAGATGCAGAGGGCGCCTACCGGGTAAACCCACGGTGGTTCAGACTGCCGGGCGGCGAATGCACTCGATGGGAGTACCGCCAACCCGTCGCCGGGTTCGTGACCGGTTCGGTTGGTACTGTCTGCGCGATCGGGCGCGCCGTCGCGGTCGCATGATGTGGCAGGTCGCCAGGAAAGGAACCGCAGATGACTGGTGGGACACAACCACCAGGACCGGTACGCGTGGTTCGGCTCGACGTCGACCAACCCGTGCCCGACATCGCGGCCGACCGCGCCGCGGGCGGCGAGTACACGGGCGCGTTCGTCATCGTGGAGCGCTCCGGCCGCGCACTCGGGAACTTCGATGTGGATT
>JBPYFB010000239.1:0-31108 GCA_051986465.1 Rugosimonospora sp. | reverse complement strand
CGCCGATCAGTCGCGGCCGGCTGTGCCCCAAGGGCGCGGCGAGCCTGCAGCTGACCACCGGTCCGCACCGGCAGTACCGCGTCAAGTACCGGCCACCGTACGCGCGCGACTGGCAGGAGTTGGACCTCGACACCGCCATGGAGATGGTGGCCGAGCGGGTCATCCGCACCCGGCGGGAGAGCTGGGAGTGGGAGCGCGACGGCGTGCGTACCGCCCGCACCATGGGCATCGCCAGCCTGGGCGGCGCCACCCTCGACAACGAGGAGAACTACCTCATCAAGAAGCTGCTCACCGGCCTGGGCGTGGTGCAGGTGGAGAACCAGGCCCGGGTCTGCCACAGCTCCACAGTGGTCGGTCTGGGCACCTCGTTCGGGCGGGGCGGCGCGACCACCTTCATGCAGGACCTGCAGCACGCCGACTGCATCGTCATCGAGGGCTCCAACTTCGCCGAGTGCCACCCGGTCGGCTTCCAGTGGGTGATGGAGGCCAAGGCGCGCGGCGCGGTGATCATCCACGTGGATCCGCGGTTCACCCGTACCAGCGCGCTCGCCGACATACACGTACCGCTGCGCGCCGGTACCGACATCGCGTTCCTCGGCGGGATCATCAACTACGTCCTCAGCAACGAGAAGTACTTCCGCGAGTACGTGCTCGCGTACACCAACGCGGCCACGATCGTGAGCGACCAGTTCCGCGACACCGAGGACCTGGACGGGCTGTTCTCCGGCTTCCACGAGGAGACCCGCCACTACACGCCGGAGAGCTGGCAGTACGAGGGCATGATGGTGGCCGCCGCCTCCGGCGAGCGCGACCAGCTGTACCAGCAGCGCAGCGTGCAGGGGCATACGGTCTCGGTCGCCGGGCGCGGCGAGGTCCACGGCTCGGGCAGCGCGGCGCTGGAAGGCGAGGAGCGCCGCGACGAGACGTTGCAGGACCCGCGCTGCGTGCTGCAGATCCTGCGCCGGCACTTCGCCCGGTACACCCCGGAGATGGTGGAGCGGATCACCGGGGTACCGCGGGACGAGTTCACGGAGGTGTGCAAGCGGCTGGCCGAGAATTCGGGGCCCGACCGCACCAGCGCCTTCGTGTACGCGCTGGGCTGGACGCAGCACACGACCGGCTCGCAGACCATCCGGGCCGCCTCCATCCTGCAGTTGCTGCTGGGCAACATCGGCCGGCCCGGCGGCGGCATCCAGGCCCTGCGCGGGCACGCCAGCATCCAGGGCTCCAGCGACATCCCGACGCTGTTCAACCTGCTGCCCGGGTACATACCGATGCCGCACGCGCACCGCAGCCTGACCCTGGACTCGTTCGTGGAGGGGGACGCCGCGCGGCGCGGCTTCTGGGCCAACATGCGCGCGTACGCGGTCAGCCTGCTCAAGGCGTACTGGGGGCCGGCGGCCCGGCCGGACAACGACTTCTGCTTCGACTACCTGCCGCGCATCACCGGCAGCCACAGCCACTACGACACCGTGCTGGAGCAGCAGGCCGGGCGGTGCAAGGGGTACTTCCTGTTCGGCGAGAACCCGGCGGTCGGCTCGGCCAACGCCAGCATGCAGCGCACCGCGATGGCGAAGCTGGACTGGTTGGTGGTGCGGGACTTCAACCTCATCGAGAGCGCGACGTGGTGGAAGGACGGGCCGGAGATACAGAACGGTCAACTGTCCACTGAGGACATCGGTACCGAGGTGTTCTTCTTCCCGGCCGCCTCGCACACCGAGAAGTCGGGCAGCTTCACCAACACCAACCGGACGCTCCAGTGGCACCACCAGGCGGTCGAGCCGGCCGGCGACGCGCGCAGCGACCTGTGGTTCACGTTCCACTTAGGACGGATCATCCGGGAGAAGCTGGCCGGCTCCGAGGCACCCATGGACCGCCCGATCCTGCAGCTCACCTGGGACTACCCGACCGAGGGCAGGCAGGCCGAACCGATGGCGGAGGCGGTACTCGCCGAGATCAACGGCTGGGACGCGAAGGGTGACCCGCTGCCCGGGTACACCTCGCTCAAGGACGACGGCTCGACCGCCTGCGGCTGCTGGATCTACTGCGGCGTGTACAAGGACGGTGTCAACCAGGCCGCGCGCCGCAAGCCCGGCGCCGAACAGGACTGGATCGCCGCGCAGTGGGCGTGGTCCTGGCCGGACAACCGGCGCATCCTCTACAACCGGGCCGCGGCCCGCCCGGACGGCAGCCCGTGGAGCGAGAGCAAGAAGCTCGTCTGGTGGGACGCGGAACAGAAGTCCTGGACGGGATACGACACGCCGGACTTCGAGCGCACGAAGCCACCGGACTACCGCCCGCCAAAGGGCGCCACGGGCGTGGCGGCGATCGCGGGTACCGACCCGTTCATCATGCAGGCCGACGGGCGGGGCTGGCTGTACGCACCCGCCGGCGTGGTGGACGGCCCGATGCCGACGCACTACGAGCCGCAGGACTCCCCTGTGGACAATCCGCTGTACGGGCGGCGGCGCAGCCCGGCCCGGCTCGCGTACCCGCACGAGCGCAACCGGTACCACCCGAGCGGCAGTGAACCCGGCGCCGGCGTGTTCCCGTACGTGGTCACCACGTACCGGCTCACCGAACACTTCACCGCGGGCGGGATGACGCGCAGCGTGCCGTACCTCGCGGAGCTGCAACCCGAGCTGTTCTGCGAGGTATCGCCGGAGCTGGCCGCCGAGCGCGGGTTGGTGCACGGCGACTTCGCGACCATCGTGACCGCGCGCGGCGCGATCGAGGCGCGGGTACTCGTCACGGAGCGGGTCGCGCCGCTGCGCGTCGACGGGCGCCTCATCCACCAGATCGGGCTGCCGTTCCACTATGGACCCAACGGGCTGGCGCGTGGCGACGCGCCCAACGAGCTGACCGCGATCGCGCTGGATCCCAACTCGCACATCCAGGAGGACAAGGCGCTGTCCGCGGACATCCGGCCGGGGCGCCGGCCACGCGGTGCGGCACAGGTGGACCTGGTGCGGGAGTACCGGCGCCGGGCCGGCATCACCGAACGTACCGGGATGGGGGTGTAGCGGATGCGCGCCGGCTTCTTCACCGACACGAGCGTCTGCATCGGGTGCAAGGCGTGCGAGGTGGCCTGCAAGGAGTGGAACGCGATCCCGGAGGACGGGCTCAACTTCACCGGCATGTCGTACGACAACACCACCGGCCTGTCCGCCAACAGCTGGCGGCACGTCGCCTTCGTGGAGCAGCCGCGGCGGCTGGGCCGGCAGGAGTCCGGAGTGTCCACAACGGACCTTCCCGGCGAGCTCGCCTCGGCGGCGTGGCGGCGCGAGCCGGTGTCGCTGGGCATGCCCGCCTCCGGGCCGCCCCCCGATGGCTCACCGGACGGGCACGTCACGACCGTCAAGGACATGGACTTCCGCTGGCTGATGTCCTCGGACGTGTGCAAGCACTGCACGCACGCGGCATGCCTGGACGTATGCCCGACCGGCGCGCTGACCCGTACCGAGTTCGGCACGGTGGTAGTGCAGGAAGACGTCTGCAACGGCTGCGGGTACTGCGTGCCGGCGTGCCCGTACGGCGTCATCGACAAGCGCGAGGGCGACGGCCGGGTGTTCAAGTGCACGATGTGCTACGACCGGCTCGGCGTGGGCCAGGAGCCGGCGTGCGCGAAGAGCTGCCCCACGGATTCGATCCAATTCGGTGACCTGGACGAGCTGCGCGAACGGGCGGCGCGCCGGGTCGACCAGCTGCACGAGGCCGGGGTGAGCTCGGCGCGGCTGTACGGGCACGACCCGGACGACGGGGTCGGCGGGGCCGCCGCGTTCTTCCTGCTGCTCGCCGAGCCCGAGGTGTACGGGCTGCCACCGGACCCGGTGGTGACCACCCGGGACCTGCCGGCGATGTGGAAGCGGGCCGGCCTCGCCGCGCTGGCCCTGCTCGCCGGCGTCGCCGCCGCCGCGATCGGCGGCCGCTCATGAGCGCAGCGGGCCGCGGCGCCCTCAAGATCACGGCAACTTCATTGAAGTTGCGGTGTTGGCGGGGCCGGGAGACCGCAATTTCAATGAAGTTGCGGCGGTGGTCGGCATGATCAGGGGTGCGGCGGTGGTCGGCATGATCAGGGTGGGGCGGTGACGCAATGAGCGCGGGCAACGGCGCCGGGAACGGTGCGGGACGGATGACGGACGTACGCAAGGACAGCGACCCGTGGCTGCCGCCGGAGCGGGAGGCGACGCCGGGCTCGGCCGGCCGGCGGGAGCGGCGGCACCGGGGCGAGCGGCTGATGGTACCGAGGGCGGAGTTCCGCTCGTACTACGGCCAGCCGATCCTCAACAAGCCCACCTGGCAGGCGAAGGACGTCGCCGCGTACCTGTTCTTCGGCGGCCTCGCCGGAGCCTCCTCCACGCTCGCCGCCGCCGCCGAGCTGACCGGCCGGTACCGGCTGGCCCGCGTGGGCAAGGCGGGTGCGGCCGCGGCGCTGGGCTGGTCGATGTACGCACTCGTGCACGACCTCGGGCGGCCGGCCCGCTTCGTGAACATGCTGCGGGTCTTCAAGGTGACCTCGCCGATGAGCGTCGGCTCCTGGCTGCTCGCCGGGTACGGGCCCCAGGTGGGGCTGGCCGCGGCGAGCGAGCTGACCGGGTGGGTACCGGGGCTCGGGCGGGCCGCCACGGTCGGGGCGGGGCTGGCCGGGCCGGCGGTCGCCGCGTACACCGGTGTGCTCATCTCGGACACGGCGGTACCCGTCTGGCACGGCGGATACCGTGAAATGCCCTTTGTCTTCGCCGGCTCGGCCGCGGCCTCCGCCGGTGGCCTGGGCATGCTCGCGGCGCCGGTCGCCGAGGCGGTGCCGGCCCGGCGCACGGCCGCGATGGGCGCGGCGCTGGAGCTCGCCGCGCTGGCGCGGATGCGCCGGCGACTGGGTCCGGTGGCCGAGCCGTTGCGGCGCGGCAAGTCCGGGCGCCTGCTGCGCCTGGGCGAGCTGCTGACCGCGGCCGGCGGGGTGGCCGGAGCGGTCTTCGGCCGCAACCGGGCGGCGGCCGCCGCGAGCGGCGCGGCGCTGCTGGCCGGCGCGGCCTGTACCCGCTTCGGCATCTTCTACGCGGGCGTCGCCTCCGCCGAGGACCCGAAGTACACAGTGGAACCGCAGCGGGAGCGGCTGCGGGGGCGCTGAAGACTGCGCGTTGGGGCAGGAAAGTCGGCCCTGTCGAGTCCACGTTGAGTGTACGGAGAGTCCGGCTCGCCATCCTGGTGCCATGAACCGCATCCCCGTATACGTCTACGCCTCGGACCCGATCTGCCGCGCCGGACTCGGCAGCCAGCTGCGGCCACGCCCCGAGGTGCTGGTGCTCGACGACGCCGAGCGGGACGGCGCGCAGGTCGGCCTGGTGGTCACCGACACAGTGGACGACGACGCGCTGCGGGCGCTGCGCGCGCTGCGCTGCGCGGGCGTGACGCGGCTCGTGCTGGTCGCCGGGCGCATCGACGACCTCGACCTGGCCGCCGTGATGGAGATCGGGGTATCCGGCGTGGTGCGCCGCGCCGACGCCACCGCCGATCGGCTGGTCTCCGTGATCAGGTCCGCCGCGGTGGGCGAGGGCTCGGTCCCGCCCGACCTGCTCGGCCGGCTGCTCGCCCAGGTCGGCCAGTTGCAGCGCCAGGTGCTCGGGCCGCGCGGCCTGACCTTCGCCGGCCTGGCCGAGCGGGAGGTCGAGGTGCTCCGGCTGGTCGCCGACGGCCTGGACACCAACGAGATCGCCAGCAAGCTGTCCTACTCGGAGCGCACCATCAAGAACGTGCTGCACGAGGTGACCAGCCGGCTGCAGCTGCGCAACCGCTCGCACGCGGTCGCTTACGCGTTGCGCAACGGTCTGATTTAGGACCCCCAATGATCCATGAGGTGGACGACGCGCTGCGGCGGCTGGTGAAGGACGAGGCGCTGCGGGGCACCGATATCGAGGTGGCCTTCGACGCACCGACGAAGGACTGGTCGGCGCGGCGCAACGCCCCGACCATCAACCTGTACCTGTACGACATCCGCGAGGACATGCGCCGCCGCTCCCGCGGGCTGGTCAACGAGTACCGGACCGATGGCACCGTGGCCGCCCGGCACCTGCCGCCGCGGTACGTGAAGCTGTCGTACCTGCTCACCGCGTGGACCCAGCGCCCGGAGGACGAGCACCGGCTGCTCTCCGCGCTGCTGGCCTGCCTGCTGCGCCACGAGTCGGTACCGCCCGGCCTGCTCGCCGGCTCGCTGGTCGATCTCGGGCTGCCGGTACCGATGACCGTCGCGCTGCCGCCGCCGGAGGACCGGGCATTCGCCGACGTGTGGACCGCGCTGGGTGGCGAGCTGAAGCCGTCCCTCGACGTGGTGGTCAGCGCGCCGGTCGACCCCGGTACCGCCTTCGAGGCCGGCCCGCCGGTGACCGAGGGTCTCGTGCTCCGGGTCGAGCCGGACGATCTGGTCGCGCACCGGGTCTTCGTCGAGCCCGACGCGAGCGCGCCGCCCCCGCGGGGCCGGGCTGCCCGCGCCGCCCCGCGCCGGCCCGCCCCCGGGGACGTGCTGCGTATCGCGATGGTGCGCCGGCGGCTGCTGTCCACCGGCGATGCCGCGTCCATCGGCGATACCGGCGATATCGGTGGGGCGGGCAATGCCGGCGGGGCCCGGCGGTCGGGGCGCGCGGCCAGGCGGCCGGATTCCCCGGGCGATTCGGGATGAGCCCGGACCCGGGCCTCGCCTACCTGCTCGACCGGCTCGGCGCGATCGAGCGGGGGATCCGGGAGGCGGTGGCCGCGCGGCGCGCGACGGACCCCAACCCGGACGATCCGTTCCGCGGCCTGTACCTCTCCGACGAGGCGGTGGCGGCGCTGCTGGCCGCGCGCCGCGCGCCGTTCTCCCATGCCGATCTGTCCACAGTGGACAGGGCCACTGTGGACAAAGAGGACGGCCGGCTCGCGCGCCTCGTCGAAGCGGCCGGGCTGACGCCGCTGGACGAGCGCCTGCTGCTTGTGGCGTGCGCGCCCGACGTGGACAGCCGGTTCGAGCAGTTCTACGGGTACCTCAACGACGACGTCACGCGCCGCCGGGCGACCGTGGGGCTGGCGCTGCGCCTGTGCGGGGTACCCGAGGCGGCCGCGTACGGGCGGTCCCGGCTGGATCCGGGCGCGCCGCTGGTCGGCTCCGGCCTGCTCGCGGTGGAGGAGCCGGAGCGCCCGTTCCTCTCCCGTACCCTGCGGGTACCGGACCGGGTCGTCGGGCACCTGCTCGGCGACGACCGGCCGGATCCGGTACTCGTGCCCGTACTCCTGCCCGACGAGCCCGTCGAGCACCTGCCCGGTACGCGGCGGCTGGGGCGGGCGGTCGAGGCCGGCGTGCGCCTCGGGTACCTGCGGGAGCGGCCGGGTGGCAGCGGGTTGGCGCTGGGCGCGGCCGCCCTGCGCGCGGCCGGCCTCGCGACGGTGGGCGTGGACGCGATCCGGTTGGGTGCGGGACCGGACGCCCCCGCGATCGCCCGCGCGGCGCTGCGCGAGGCGCTGCTGCGCGATGCCGGTATCGTCGCCGGGCCGGTCGACGCCGGTACCGAGTCCACAGTGGACCTCGCGGTCGTGCTCGACGTGTTCGCCAGTGCCCCGGTGCCGGTCATCCTCTACGGTGCGGCCGGGTGGGATCCGCGCTGGAGCCGCCGGCCGCCGCTGCAGATGGAGGCGCTACCGGTGCCGCCGGGGGACCGGGGGCGGCTGTGGCGCTCGGCTCTTTCCGGCGGGCGGGACTCCGACCTTTCCGGCGGCCTGGTCACCGAGTTGGACGCGGCCGCAGTTACCGAGTTGGACGCGGCCGCGGTCACCGCGCACTTCGTGCTCTCGCCACCACAGGTGCGCCGGGCCGCCGAGGCGGCGAGCCTGGCCGCGCTCTCGGACGGTACCCCGGTCGGGCCGGAGCACCTGCGCCACGGCGCGCGCAGCCAGAACGCCGCCGGGCTGGAGCGCCTGGCCCGGCGTACCGAGCCGGCGGTGGACTGGAGCGACCTGGTGCTGACCATGCCGATCCTCGGGCAACTGCGCGAGCTGGCCGGCCGCGCCCGCCACCGCGACCGGGTGCTCGACGAGTGGCGGATGCGCCCCGGTGGCGGCCGGGGACGAGGCGTCACCGGGCTGTTCGCCGGCGACTCCGGTACCGGCAAGACCATGTCGGCCGAGGTGATCGCCGCAGACCTGGGCATGGACCTGTACACGGTGAACCTGGCAACCGTCGTCGACAAGTACGTGGGGGAGACCGAGAAGAACCTGGAGCGCATCTTCGCCGAGGCGGCCGCGGTCAACGGGGTGCTGCTGTTCGACGAGGCGGACGCGATCTTCGGGCGGCGTTCGGAGGTACGGGACGCGCACGACCGGTACGCCAACATCGAGAGCGCGTACCTGCTGCAGCGCATGGAGACCTTCGACGGCCTGGCCATCCTCGCCACCAACCTGCGCGCCAACCTGGACGAGGCGTTCACCCGGCGGCTGGACATGATGGTCGACTTCCCGCAGCCGGACGAGGCGCTGCGCCGCAGCCTGTGGGACCGCTGCCTGGGCCGGGTGATGCCGCGCGCCGGCGACGTGGACCTCGACTTCCTCGCCGCCGGCTTCGAGTTGACCGGCGGGCACATCCGCTCGGCCGCGATCACCGCCGCCTACCTCGCCGCGGAGGCGGGGCGGCCGGTCACCATGGCCGACGCGGTGGGCGGCGTGGCGCGCGAGTACCGGAAGCTGGGCCGGCTGTGCCTGGAGCGCGAGTTCGGCCCGTACCTGGCGCTGGTGAATTAGAGCGCTGGTGAATTAGAGCGCTGGTGAACTAGTCGGTCGCCTTTCCCGATCGGGCAGCGACGGCTGCCCGTGCCGCCGCGCCCGCGCCCTGTCGCGCGGCGGTACCGGGGTGCAGGCTGGGCGCGACATGACCCGAAGGGGGCTGCCATGCGCGGGCACGACCACGACCACGACGCCGAGGCGAGCTTCCGGCCCAAGGGTGACCGGATCGAGCGGGACGGCGACGACCTGCTGTACCGGGCGGCGAGCGCCGGTCGCACGGACGTGCTCGGCCAGGCCGGGCTGCTCGGTCTACAGAGGACAGTGGGCAACGCGGGCGTCGGCGCGCTCATGGACGAGGAGCGTTCGTCGGTATCCGACGTGGTGGGCGGGGGCGGCGGGCGGCCGCTGGACGCCGATACCCGTACGGACATGGAGAACCGGTTCGGCCAGGACTTCGGCGATGTGCGGGTACACACCGACGGCGCGGCGCACGACTCGGCGAAGTCGCTGCACGCCCAGGCGTACACCGTCGGCTCCGACATCGTGTTCCAGGGCGGCCGGTACGACCCGGGCTCCGACGAGGGGCGGCACACCCTCGCCCACGAGCTGACCCACGTGGTGCAGCAGCGCAGCGGTCCGGTCGACGGTACCGACGTGGGTGGTGGCCTGAAGGTGAGCGACCCCGCGGACCGGTTCGAGCGCGAGGCCTCCGCCAACGCGGACAGCATCCTGTCGGCCTCGCACGGCGCGGCGGTCGCGTCGGCCGCACCCGCGTCCGCGTCCGCGTCGGTCCAGCGGGACGAGGAGGCTCCCGAGGAGGACGAGGCGACGGCGCAGACGTACGTGCAGCGCGACGGCGAGGAGGAGGACGAGGAGCCGCCCGCCGCCTGACTGTCAGTCTGGCTTGACACATGGCCGCTCTGTCAGGCTAGACTGACAGCGTGGTCGAGAACGAGCTCACGGCGAGCCTCCGCTCCGACGATCCGGCGGTCGGCCTGCGCGCGGTCGGTGCGTTGCGCCGCCTCGCCGAGCAGGTGGAGGCGAAGTACGTGGCACTCGCGCGGCAGCAGGGCTGGTCCTGGGAGCAGATCGGGGACGCCCTCGGGGTCTCCCGCCAGTCCGTGCACGCCAAGTACGGGAAGTGAGGCGGGGGATGTTCGAACGGTTGGAGACCGACGCGCGGCCGTGGGTACTCAAGGCGGCCACCCAGGAGGCGGGCCGGCGGGGCGACCGGCGCATCGGCAGTGACCATTTGCTCCTCGGCATGTTCCACGACCCGAAGGGGCTGGCCACCCGTACCCTCGGAGCTGATCTGGCGACGGCCCGCGCCGCGGTCGACGCGCTGGACCGCGCCGCGCTCGTGGCGATCGGCCTGGACCTCGCGGAGCAGGATTTCCCCACGCCCAACGCCAAGCCCAACCGTGCCCACCAGCCGTGGAACTCGAGTGCGCGGGGGGTCATGGTTCGCGCGGTCGAGGAGGCGCGGCGCACGAAGAGCCGCCGGATCGAGACCCGTCACCTGCTGCTGGCCCTGCTGGAGCGGCGGCCGCCGGATCCGGCCGGTCAGTTGATCGAGGCGCTCGGCGTGGACGTGGCGGTGGCCCGCGCGAACTTGGCGGCGGCGGCTTGACGGGAGTAGATCATGGTCAATTGTCCTTGCTATAGCGGGTACGGCGTACCACGATCTGCGCCGGCGTCTGGAGCGGGCGGCGCCGGGTAGTCGCCGGGGCGCGGATCGGCGGCGGCGGCGTCCCATGCGGCACGGGCCTGGCGCCGGTCCGCCTCGCGCAGGTGCCGGGCGACGCCGTCGCCGTAGTCGCGACAACCCGGCCCGCCCAGCGCCCGTGCCAGCGCGGCGGCCAGGTCCGCGTCGCAGCGCGCGTACCCGTCCAGGAAGCCCTGCCAGTACGCGCACGCGGCCTCGTACTCGGCCAGCCGGTGCTGCTCCTCGGTCCACTCCACCTCGAACACCTGTACTAAGGCTAGCACCGTACCGGAGGTTTGACAGCCATGACCTACTTCGCCAGTTTCGAAGCACCGAGCGCTACCGGCTTCCGGCTTCTCGCGGGGCGCCGCGACGGCCTGCGACGCTTGCTGGTGGCCAGCGGCCGGATTCCGGTTGATACGCCGAGCCCGATGCATCAGCACGCCGGCGACGAGGTGATCCGGATCGTCAGCGGCGAGGTGGTGATGCGCGTCGGCGACGAGCGGCGGGTGTGCCGCGCCGGCGACATCGCGGTCGTCCCACCCGATACGCTGCACGGCTTCCGGGTCATCAACGACACCATCATGGAGGTGATCGCGGAGCAGGACATCGGCACGTTCTGGCCGGTTCGCCAGCCCGACGGCACCCGGCGCCTCGTCCAGGTCCATACGTCCTCGCCGTGGAACCCGCCGCCACCTGATGGGGTCTACACCTCGGAGGAGGAGCTCCAGGCGCTGCTCAGCCAGATCGACGTCGAGGTCTGACGGTCCCCTTTTGCTGGTCCGCCTCGGCCAGTTGGGCGCGCATGGTGGGGTCGACGGGTGCCCGGTCGAGCAACCAGCCCAGCCATTGTTCGAGGCCGGCGACGAGTCGCATGGTGCGGGGTACGCACACCAGGCGGCGTGGTCGCCGCAGGACCTGCCAGACCGCCTCGGCCACCCGCTCGGCCGGGATCTTCCGCGGCTCGCGCGGTATCGGGTTGGAGCGCGCGGCCATGCTGTCGAAGAACTCGGTCTGGACGTCCCCGCAGCGCAGCAGGCTGACGTGCACACCGGTACGGCGTAGCTCGCGGTGCAGCGCGGTGCTGTACGCCGAGAGGAACGCCTTGGTGCCGGTGTACATCGCGAGTCCGGGGAAGTGCACGTGCGCGCCGCCCGAGCCGAAGTTGACGATGTGGCCCCCGCCGGCCGCGAGCATGTGCGGCAGTACGAGGCCGCTGAGGTGGACCGGGGCGGTGGCGTTGAGCTCCGTCATGGCGTGGGCGGCCGGCCACGGCATGGTGGCGAACGCGCCGTAGTAGCCGTGCCCGGCGCTGTTCACCAGTACGCCGATCGGGCCGAGGTCGGCGGCGATCTGTGCGATGACCCGTTCCCGGGCGGTCGCGTCGGTCAGGTCGGCCGGATAGACAACGGCTCCGCCGGCTGGGCCAGTGTTGCCGATCTTCGTGGCGACGTCGGTGAGGCGGTCGGCGCGGCGGGCCACCAGCGCGACGCTGAGTCCGCCGCGGGCCAGGCGCAGCGCGGTTGCCGCGCCGATACCGCTCGACGCGCCGGTGACGACCGCGATGCGGCTCGTGCCGAGTTCGTGGTGCCTTTCCATCGGTGTCTCCCAAGGGTGTCAGGTGGCTGTGGAGTCGGGCGCGGTACCAACCTCTAGAAAGTGACATGTAGAAATAGTCATGTCAAGACCTACATGTTATCTTCGACGAACGCATCGATCAGGCCGCGGAGAGGTAGCGCACGTGGACGAGGAGGTACTGACCGGCGGGAACGTGGCGACCGGCGTGGTACGGGTGGGCGCGACGGTACGCAAGCCGGCGACCCCGGCCACCCCCGCGGTCGAGGCGCTCCTCGCGTACCTGGTCGCCGTGGGCTTCGCCGCCGCACCCCGCCCGCTCGGGCGCGACGAGTCGGGGCGGCAGGTGCTCGAGTACGTGCCGGGGCAGATGGCCGACACGATGCCACCGATGTCGGTACCCGAGCTGGGCCGGCTGGGTCGGCTCATCCGCGACCTGCACGAGGTGATGCGCGGATTCCGCCCGCCGCCGGATGCGCGCTGGAACGTGATCATCCCGCCGGATCGCGCGGAACTGATCTGCCACAACGACCTCGCACCGTGGAACCTGGTACGCGACGGCGACCGCTGGGTCTTCATCGACTGGGACTGCGCGGCACCGGGCTCGTGCCTGTGGGACCTGGCGTACGCGGCGCACGGCTTCGTACCGCTGGCGCCGGACGGCAACCCGGCGGTGGACGGGGCGCGGCTGCGCGCGCTGGTCGACGGGTACGGGCTGGACGAGCGGGAGCGGCACGCCCTGGTGTCGCTGCTCGCCCCGCGTACCCGAAGCATGTACGAACTGCTCCGGTCGGGAGCGGAGACGGGCCAGCAGCCGTGGGCGCGCCTGTACGCGGAGGGCCACGGCGACCACTGGGGACGCGCCACGAGCTACATCGAGGAGCACACCGAGGCGTGGACCCGCGCCCTGCTTGACGCAGGCGCTTGACCGCTGGCCGCTACCCGCTAGCCACTAGCCGCTGAAAGGGAATCCCGCACTGCCCGATCGGGCAACCAGTACCGCACGCTCGGCAGCGTCGCCTGCTCTGCCGCCGCCCGGACGATCGGTGCCACCGTATCCGGGACGCGGGAGGTGGGATGGCTATCGTCTGCCGGCAGTGCGGGCGGCACAACACCGACGGTTCGCGCTTCTGCGCGAACCCGGCGTGCGGCGCGTACCTGGACTGGGACGGGCAGCCGGGGCTGGACACCCAGCTTGACACCCAGACCGCGGCGGCCTCGCTGGCGCTGTCGGATATCGCGCTCGCCGCGGTGCCGGGGGAGACCGCGAGCACGACCGCGACCGTCCACAATGGAGGTAGCCAGGTCGAGCAGTTCACCGTCGCGGTGATCGGTCCGGCGGCGGGCTGGGCGGTGGTCGAGCCGCCGACGCTGACCGTGTACCCGGGCGAGCGGTCGCGGTGCACGGTGCGGTTCACCCCGCCGCGCGCGCCGGATACCGCGCCGGGCCGCGCCTGGTTCACAGTACGGGCCACCTCGATCCTGCACCCCAGACTCAGCGCCGGCGGCAACGGCACGCTTGCGGTCGGTACGTTCCGCGACCTCGCCGCGACGCTCAACCCGCAGGGCACCAACGGACGCTGGCGGACCGTGCACACCGTCGAGCTGACCAACGCCGGCAACGTCGTGGAACCGGTGCGGGTGCAGGCGACCGATCCGGCGGGCCGGCTGCGCTTCGCGGTACCGGCGGGCGAGATGCCACTGGCACCGGGTACCCACCGGGTGGACGTGCCGGTGCGGCCGCCACTGCGACTCGTGGGCCAGCCCCAGGCGTACCCGTTCCAGGTCCTCGTCACGGCCCGGCCACCCACCCCGCCGATCCGCCTCGACGGCCGCCGGGAGGGGATCCCGCTGGTCGCCGGCTGGGTGCCGAAGCTGGGTGTCGCCGCGGCGGCGCTGGCCGTCGCGGCGCTGGCCACCTTCGTGGTCGCGCCGCGCCTGGTGTCGAAATCCACGCCGCTCGGCCAGGCGTCCCAGCAGGCGGCGGCGAGCGCGACCAACGGCGGCGGGGCCACCCAGGCCGCCAGCGGCGGCCAGGCGTCCGCCGCTTCGGTGGCGCCGTCCTCGGCGCCGGCGAGTTCGCCGGCCCACTCGTCGGCGCCGCCGCCACCGCCGGGCTCGTGCCAGGCCGGGTACGTGTGGCGGCTGGCGTTCGACTCGGACCAGGTGTGCGTGACCCAGGCCGTGCACGACCAGGTGGTCGCGGACAACGCGGCCGCCGCGAGCCGGTGGACCAACGGGGCGTACGGGCCCGACACCTGCATTCTGGGGTACGGGTACGTGTGGCGCGAGGCGTCCCCGACCGACCACGTGTGCGTCTCGGGTAGCGCGCGTACCCAGGCGGCGCAGGACAACGCGCAGGCGACCGCGCGGCTGGCCACGCCGCCGAAGCAGTGCCGCAGCGGGTACGTGTGGCGCGAGGCGTTCCCCACCGACTACGTGTGCGTGCCGCCCGCGACGCGTACCCAGGCGGCGAGCGACAACGCGCAGGCGAACGCGCGGCGCAACCCGACCGGAGCGTACGGGGTCACCACGTGCGCCGCCGGCTACGTGTGGCGCGAGGCGCGCCCGGTCGACCACGTGTGTGTGACACCGGACGTACGAACGCAGACGGCGCAGGACAACCGCCTGGCCGGGACGCGAACAGCATGACGGGGAGCGGGTGAATGGCGATCGTCTGCCGGCAATGCGGGCGGCACAACGTCGATGGTGCGCAGTTCTGCGCCAATCCGGACTGCGGCGCCTATCTGCCATGGGGTGGCGGCAACGCCGGACCGGCACCGCAGCCGGTACCGGTGGTCGGCGGCGCGCCGGTGCGCCAGGCGCCGGAGGCCCAGAACGCTGCCGCGTCACTGACCCTGGCGCAGCCGGCCCTCTCGGTCGTACCCGGCGAGACCGCCACGGCCGCCGTCACCATCCACAATGGAGGGACGCAGGTCGAGCAGTTCGCGGTGCGGGTGATCGGGCCGGCCGCGCCGTGGGCGAACGTGGAACCGTCCACAGTGACCGTCTACCCGAGCAGCCGTGCGGACTGCACGATCCGGTTCAGCCCGCCCCGGCAGCCCGGCACCGTACCGGGGCGCGCCTGGTTCACCATCCGGGCCACCTCCGTGCTGCACCCGGGACTGACCGTCGGCGGCAACGGGACGCTTGAGGTGGGCGCCTTTCGCAATGTGGCGGCGACGCTCACTCCACAAGGGACGAGTGGGCGCTGGCGCACCGTCCACAGTATCGACGTCACCAACACCGGCAACGTCATCGAGCCGGTCGCGGTGCGCGCGGACGACCAGGCGGGGAAGCTGCGCTTCGCGGTACCCGCGGGCGAGGTGTCGATACCGCCGGGGACGCACCAGATCAACGTGCCGGTACGCCCCACGCTGCGGCTGTTCGGCAAGCCGCAGCCGTTCCCGTTCCAGGTGACCGTCACGCCGCGCCAGCCGGTACCGCCGATCGCCTTGACCGGCAACCGGGAGGCGATACCGCTCATCGCCGGATGGGTGGCGAAGGTGGCGGTGGTCGTCGCGCTCGTGGGCGCGGCGGGCGGCGCGGTCGCGGTCGCCGGCAAGCGGCTGCCGATGTTCACCGCGGGCGCCTCGACGCCGGCCGCGAGCGCGCCCGCCTCGGCTGGCGGCAACGCACCGTCAGCCGCCGCCCCGGTCGCGGTGCCGCCCAGCATGCCCGCGCCCAGCTCCGCGATGCCCTCGCCCTCGGCGTCCCCGTCGCCCTCCCCGCTCAGTCCGGTCAAGTTCGAGGCGGAGAACCTGGCCGAGGTGACCGGCATGGGATCGCTGACGATCCAGGCCAACACCGGCGGCCTGATGTGGTCCAACGACCACCAACTGCTGTTCGACCCGCCGGCGGCGGACAACGCGTTCACCCTCAAATTCCAGGTGAAGGTGAAGGCCACCTACGACATCGTCCTGGTACAGACGCAGGGCCCGACCTACGGGCAGGTCGTGGTGCAGGTGGACAAGCAGCAGATCGGCGACCAGTTCGACGGGTACGCGGCGGTCGCGGCGATCCACGCGCCCCAGTCGTACGGCCAGTTGAAGCTCGGCCGGGGTACGCACACCCTGACGCTCGCGGTGCTCGGCAAGAACCCGTCGGCCACCGCCTTCCAGGCCGGGCTGGACCTGCTCGAACTGGATCCTGTCTCAAGCAACTGAATGCCCGTTGGGGCAGCCGGAACTTCCCCCGGGCGCGCCCGCGCGCCGTACCGGGCAGCCGGGCGGTCCCGCAGTATCGCAAGCACGAGAACGAACGCGAGGAGGCGCGATGCCCACGTACCTATCTCCCGGCGTGTACGTCGAGGAGGTCGAGTCCGGCTCACGACCGATCGAGGGGGTGGGTACCGCTGTCGCCGCCTTCGTCGGGTTCGCCGCCCAGGGCCCGTTCAACACGCCGACCCTGGTATCCAACTGGGGCCAGTTCACCCAGACCTTCGGCGAGTTCGTCGACGGCTGCTACCTCGCCCACGCGGTGTACGGCTACTTCCTCAACGGCGGCGGCAACTGCTACGTCGTACGGGTGGGCGGCTCGCGCAACAACGGCGCGAAGGCGGTCAGCGGCCCGCAGGCGGTCATCGGCGGGTACCGGGTCGTCACCCGGGAACTGCCGGCGAACAGCCGGGGCGGCGAGATCACCGTCGAGGTGGCCGACCACACGCCGGGCGAGGGCCAGCCGGCCTCCGACGACAAGTTCAACCTCATCGTCAAGCGCGGCGGGAAGGTCGCCGAGACGTTCGAGGGCGTGACCACCAAGCGCGGCAAGGACAACGTCGTCACCGTGGTGCGCGAGCGCTCCAAGCTCATCACCATCGAGGAGGACGCCTCCGCCGGCCCGGTCACCGCGCCGCAGCGCGGCAGCGTCGCGCTCAAGGACGTGCCCGTGCCGCCGCCGGTACCGCGCCAGATCGTCACCGACGACTACGTGGGCGACGTCGCCGAGCGCACCGGTGTCGGTGGCCTGGAGGCGATCGACGAAATCACCATGGTGGCGGCGCCGGACCTGATGAGTGCGTACCAGCGCAGCGCGGTCGACCTGGAGACGGTGAAGGCGGTACAGCTCGCGATGATCGCCCACTGCGAGCTGATGGGTGACCGGATGGCGATCCTGGACCCGCCGCCCGGCCTGTCGCCGCAACAGGTCAAGGACTGGCGCGTGGACCTCGCCGGGTACGACTCGAAATACGCCACGCTCTACTACCCGTGGGTGAAGGTCTTCGACCCGGCCAGCGGCGCCAACCAGTTCGTACCGCCCAGCGGGCACATGGGCGGCGTGTGGGCGCGCAACGACGCCTCGCGCGGCGTGCACAAGGCGCCCGCCAACGAGGTGGTGCGCGGCGCGATCGCGGTGGAGACTCAGCTGACCCGGATGGAGCAGGAACTGCTCAACCCGCTCGGCGTGAACTGCGTACGCTCGTTCCCCGGCCGCGGTATCCGCGTGTGGGGCGCCCGTACCCTCTCCTCCGACCCGGCGTGGCGGTACCTGAACGTGCGGCGGCTGTTCAACTACCTCGAAGAGTCGATCCTCAACGGTACGCAGTGGGTGGTCTTCGAGCCGAACGACGACGCGCTGTGGGCGCGCATCCGCCGTACCATCAGCGCCTTCCTCGTGATGGAGTGGCGCCAGGGCGCGCTGTTCGGGCTCACCCCCGACGAGGCCTTCTACGTCAAGTGCGACCGGGAGACCGACCCGGCCGAGAGCATCGACGCCGGCCAGGTGGTCTGCGAGATCGGTGTGGCGCCGGTGAAGCCGGCGGAGTTCGTCATCTTCCGCCTGGCCCAGATGTCCGGCGGCACAAGCCTCGTGAACGAGTAAGGAGAGCGGCATGGCAGTTCCCCAGCTCGACAAGGCCGTCGGCCACTCCTTCGGACTCGAGGTGGACGGCATCGTCATCAAGCAGATCACCGAGGTGAGCGGCTTGAAGATGGAGCAGGACGTCATCGAGTTGAAGCAGAACACCGCCGACGGCAAGTACATCCTCAAGAAGCTGCCCGGCCGGCCGAAGGCGGGCGAGGTCACGCTCACCCGCGGCCTCAGCGAAGACAACAGCTTCGAGAAGTGGGTGCAGACCGCGCACTTCGGCAAGATGGGCGAGGCGCGCAAGGGCGGCGCGATCATCGTGTACGACTTCGAGGGCAACGCGCTCAAGCGGTACAAGCTCACCAACGCCTGGCCGAAGAGCCTGGAGATCGGTGCCCTGAAGGCCGGCGACACGAGCGTGCTGACCGAGAAGCTCGTCGTGACGTACGAGCAGATGGAGGTCGAGTAGCCCGATGCGCCGCTCTGTCGCCACCATTGAACCGCCGGCACCGTCCGCCGCTTCGGTGGATTCGCCGGCTCGCCGGGACCCGCTGCGCACGGAGTTCGCCTTCGAGCTGCCCCGCGGGTACGTCGACGAGGCGGGTACGGTGCACCGGTCCGGGGTGATGCGCCTGGCGACCGCGCGGGACGAGCTGGTGCCGTTGCGCGACGACCGGGTACGCGAGAACCCCGCGTACCTCACCGTGGTGCTCCTCGCCCGGGTCGTCACCCGCATCGGCTCCGTCACCGACGTACACGCGGGGGTCATCGAGAACCTGTTCGCCTCGGACCTCGCGTTCCTGCAGGACATGTACCGGCGCATCAACAGCGAGGGGCACACCCGCGCGGGTGTCGCCTGTCCCGAGTGCGGGCACGCGTTCGAGGTCGACCTCGCGGGCGGGCGCCTGGGGGAATCGTGACGTACGCGACCGAAGCGCTGCACGAGGAGGTCGCGTACGTCGCCTTCCACTTCCACTGGGGACTCGACGAGATTCTCGACCTCGAACACGGCGACCGGCGCCGGTACGTCGAGGAGATAGCGAAGATCAATACCAGGCTGGGTCAGGGGCGGTGACGAGGGATGTGGCCCTGGCGGCGTGGACGCGAGAAGTCCACCGGCGAGCCGGTGTTCCGCGCGGCCGAGCCCGCGGCCTGGCGCGCCCTGCCGCCCGTACAACGGATGGTCGGTGAGCATCCTCTGGTCAACCCGCCGGAGCGGATGCCGGAGCTGCTGACCTCCTGGCACTCGCCGGCCTTCCTGGCACCACTCGGGCACGTGGTCTCCGCTGCCGAACCGGCGGGAACCATCGAGGGACGAACTGCTGAAGGCCCGACGCCGCCAGCTATGCCGCTGCCCGCTCCGCCGCGCCGCTCGGTGGTGCAGCGTGGGGTGGTGCAGCGTGCGGTGGTGCAGCGCGCGGTGGTACCGGGTCCCGCCGGTGCCTCGTCGAGCCGCGCGTACACGTCGGCCGCCGACGTGGTACCGCAGGCGCGGGTGCTGGAACCCGTACCGACCACTGTGGACACTGGGTCGCGCGACAAAGCTGAGGCGCCGGCGGCTGAGGCGCTTGTAGCTGAGGCGCCGGCAGTTGAGGCGCCGGCAGTTGAGGCGCCGACAGTTGAGGTGCCGACGCTAGGGTTGCCCGAACCCGCCACCGAGGTATCTCACCCGCGGGACCCCGCACCTGACACCCTGCCGGACGCCCGGCCGGTGGTGGCCCCGGTGCTGCCGGAGTCGCCGGCAGCGGACCGGCAGCCACCGCTCACCGCCGTGCAGCGAACCGCGACGGGGTCCTCGGCACCGCGCGCGGTGCCCCCGTCACCGGCGCCATCAACGACCCCGGAGGCGACCCCAGAGACGACGCTGGCGCCGATCGCGCCGCACACATCAGTCGCGCCGCTCACGCCGGTCACAAAGATCGCGCCGCTCACGCCAGCCACGCCGATCGGGCCGGTCGCGGCCCTCAAGACGCCCGGCCCGACTGAGAGTTCGCCGAACTCCCCGCAGCCACCGAGTTCGGCTAGTTCGCCGAGTTCGCCGAGCTTTTCGAGTTCTTCGCAGGCACTGAGCTCCCCGCCGGCGCCGGCCTCCCCGCATACGCCGACCTCTCCGCATACGCCGACCTCGCCGCATACGCCGAGTTCTTCGCAGGCACCGAGTTCTCCGCAGGCGAGCGTGCAGCGCTCGGTGGCGCCGCCCGCGCGCCGGCTCGGCCTGGGCGCGCCGATCGTGCCCACCCCCTCGCGCCCGGCAGATCTTGGGGGCTTCGACATCGAATTCAATGTCGAACCCTCCAAGATCGGCGTACCGCCCGAGGAAGTGCGGCCGTTGCTGGGCCTCGCCGACCTGGCCGCGGCCGTATCGGAGGCGGCAACTCCCGACGCGCCGCCCGTCTCCGGTCCGCTGGCGGCCAGCCGGCCCACTCCCGTACCGACGGCGCCGGTCCAGCGATCGACCCAGCCCGGTACCGGGCCGGTCGGCTACGCCGGGCCGCCGGTACCCGTACACCCTCTGTCTCCATCGCCGCAGCCGCCACCGCAACAGACCCGACCGACCCTGGCCGCCGGGTTTCCCGTGCAGCGTTCGACGGCATCACCATCCACTGTGGACCCGCCATCCCCCGATCCGGCGCCGCGGCCGGCCGTCCAGCGTGTCGTGCGGACCGCACCGGCCGAGCCGGTCGCGGCGCCGGAGCCCGTGGTGATGCGCATCGCCCACCCGGTCCCGGTGCCGGCCGAGGTGCCCATGGAGCGGGTCGTCGTGCAGCGGGCCGATGACGCGGCCGGCGGGAGCGCCACGCCATCCACAGCAACAGCAAAGACAACGACGGCCACGCCCGCACACGCGTCCGCTAGCCACGGATCCGCGCCCGGCGGCGGGGACCCCGACGAGCTCGTCAAGAAGATTTTCGACCCGCTGCTGCGCCGGCTCAAGGCGGAGCTGTTGCTGGACCGCGACCGCCGGGGCGCGTTGACCGACCTGAGGTTCTGAGAGAGGGAGGCTGGCCGGATGGCTGACGTGGAAGAGGCGGTCGCCGTCTGCTTCGTGGTGAAGATAGACGACCAGAATCTGGGCGCCTTCAACAGTTGCGACGGCCTGGGGTGCGAGTTCGTGATGGAGCAGCGCGAGGAGGGCGGCAACAACGGCATCGTGTGGCAGCTGCCGACCCGCATCAAGTACTCGAACGTCAAGCTCTCCCGGCCGGTGACCGCGCAGAGCGGCAAGATAACCCAGTGGTTCGCCAGCATGGCGTCGGGCGTGAAGCGCAAGACCGCGACGATCGAGGCACGCACAGTCGAAGGTACGGTCATCGCGCGGTGGGCGCTCGTCGACGTGGTACCGGTGCGGTGGAGCGGCCCGCAGCTGTCCACCGACTCGCCGAAGGTGGCCACCGAGACCCTGGAGCTCGCGCACCACGGCTTCCTCGCACCCCGCTCGGGGGGCTGAGCCGTGTCCTCCCCGGTCACCTTCACCGCCGCCGGTGCGCCACCGCCCAAGGCCACCGGCGCCCCGCCCAACCTCCAGCACGCGTACCTGGAGCTGCGCGAGCCGCCGCAGTCCGGCAACACCGCGAGCCCCAGCAACGAGACGATCGGCAAAATCTCGTTCCAGTTCAACCCGAAGGAGCTGAGCCTCACCAAGAACGCGAAGTGGAAGCGGCAGGCGCAGCGCAACGCGAAGAAGAGCGGCACGCTGCAGTTCCTCGGCTCCGACCCGAGCAAGCTGACCCTGGAGATGTTCTTCGACGCCACCGACACCATGGGCGACAAGGTGGTGAAGGCCGTCGACAGGCTCTTCTCGTGCTGCGTACCGACGGACAAGAGCCGGCAGGGCAAGAAGGGCTCGCCGCCCTGGGTCATCTTCCACTGGGGCGGGCTGACCAGCTTCCCGGCGTACGTCAGCAGCGTCACCGCGAAGTACACCCTCTTCACGCCCGGCGGTACCCCCGTCCGCGCGCTGTGTACGGTGACGCTGGAGGAGATCTCGGGGGAGCAGGGCGGCCAGAACCCCACCTCCGGCGCGCTGGCCGCGCGCGACGCGCACGTCACCGTCGTCGGCGACACGCTGCACTCCGTCGCGTACCGCGCCTACGGCGATCCGCAACTGTGGCGGGCGATCGCCGAGGCGAACCGGATCGACGACCCGATGCGCCTGCGCCCCGGCACCCGGCTGCTGATTCCGGCGCTGGAAGAGATCGCCGTGGACGGCGAGTGAAACCATGGCCAACGAGAGCTTCGCCAATACCCTCCTCGTGGAGGTCGAGGGCAGCCCGCTGCCGGCCGATGTGGCGTCCCTGCTGACGTACGCGTACGTCGCGGACGACCGGAACCTGCCGGACATGTTCGTGCTGCGCTTCCACGACTCCGCCCGGATCGCGCTGTCCAAGGGGCGTTTCACGGTGGGCGCGAAGGTGTCGTTGAAGGTGAAGACCGCCGAGCCGGCCGCACCCGAACTCCTGATGTCCGGCGAGGTGACCGCGCTGGAGCTGGATCTGGACAGCACGGGCAGCGTGACCCAGGTGCGCGGCATGGACCAGGCGCACCGGCTGTTCCGGGGCCGGCGGGTCGCCGCGTACCCGAACATGTCCGTGGCCGACGTGGTGCGCAAGGTGACCCAGCGCGCCGGCCTCACCCCGGGCACCATCGACGCGGCCGCCGGTGTCGGCGGCCAGCAGAACACCCAGCTCTCCCAGGACAACGTCAGCGACTGGGAGTTCCTGTGCCGGCTGGCCAACCTGGTCGGCGCGCAGATCACGGTGGTCGACGGCAAGCTGGACTTCCGGATGCCGCGGCCGCCCAGCGGCGCGCCGTCCACCACGGCACAGTCCACAAAGGACCCGCTGGTGCTGGAGGCGCAGGAGAACCTGGTCGCGCTGCGGGCCAGCGTCAGCGCCGCCGAGCAGGTGGCGCAGGTCGAGGCGCGCGGCTGGGACTTCGAGCACAAGCAGGAGCTGAGCGCGAAGGCCACCCCGCGGCTTCAGGGCGCGCAGGTGGACGGGGTCGACCCGGTCGCGATGGCGAAGAGCTTCGGCGGTCCGGACTTCCTCACGGCCGGCGCCGCGTACCACAGCCAGGCGGAGGTGACGGCGGCCGCCGAGGCGCTCGCCGACCAGCTCGGCGGGGCCAGCGTCGAACTGTCCGGGGTGGCCCGGGGCAACCCCAAGCTGCGCCAGGGTACGGCGGTCGCGCTCGCCGGTGTCGGCGCGCCCTTCGCCGGCAAGTACACGCTCACCAGCACCCGGCACCTCTTCGACGAGCAGTCCGGGTACACCACCGCCTTCACCGTCTCCGGCCGGCAGGAGCGTTCCCTCTACGGGCTGGTCGCCGGCTCGCCGGGCGGCCGCCGGGACGCGGCGACCGCGGGCCTGGTACCCGCCGTCGTCAGCGACGCCCGCGATCCGCTGAAGCTGGGCCGGGTACGCCTGACGTTCCCCTGGCTGGCAAAGGACTTCACCAGCGGCTGGGCGCGCACGGTGGCGCCCGGCGCCGGGAAGGACCGCGGTGCCGTGGTGCTGCCGGAGGTGGGCGACGAGGTACTGGTCGGTTTCGCCGGTGGCGACCTGGACACGCCGTACGTGATCGGCGGCCTGTACAACGGCAAGGACACCCCACCGGAGCTGTCGGTACCGGCGGTGGACGGTGCCAGCGGCGAGATCGGGGTACGCGCCCTCGTCTCGCGCACCGGGCACCGCCTGGAGCTCGTGGACTCCCCGCGCGGCGACGGCGTGCTGCTGTCCACAGGGGACGGCAAACTGCTGCTGAAGCTGGACAAGAAGTCGAGCACGGTGGAGCTGACCAGCTCGGGCCCGGTGAAGGTCACCGGCATGGGTGTCACCGTCGACGCCGGGCAGGGCGTGCTGGAGCTCAAGGGCCAGCAGGTGAAGGTGAGCGCCCAGGCCGCCGCGGAGCTGACCGCGAGCGGCTCGGTCACCGTCCGCGGCGCGGTTGTTCGGATCAACTGAGGAGAGCGAATGCCCCCAGCGGCGAGGGTCGGCGACCCGACCGGGCACCCCGGAGTCATCACCGGGCCCGGCGTGCCGACCGTCCTCATCGGAGGGATGCCCGCGGCGACCGTGGGAGCACTGCACACGTGCTCGTTCCCGCCGCCCGCGGTGCACCCGCCGACCCCGATCGTGCCGCCCGGGTGCCCGACGGTCCTCATCGGCGGGCAGCCCGCCGCGCGCCTGGGCGACCTGGCCGGCTGCGGCGCCCCCATCATCGCCGGCTGCGTCACAGTCCTGATTGGAGGGTGAGATGCTGGAGGAGTTCCTCGGCGCCGGCTGGGCCTTCCCGCTGCGCACCGACGCGACCGGCTCCATCGCCCTCGTCAACGGCGAGCGGGAGGTGGTGGAGAGCATCCGCCTCATCCTCGCCACCGCGCCGGGCGAGCGGCCGATGCGGCCGGAGTTCGGCTGCGCCATCCACGACCTGGTGTTCGCGCCGGCCGACGCGGCCACCGCCGGGCAGATCGCGTACGAGGTGCGGATCGCACTGGAGCGCTGGGAGCCGCGCATCACCGTCTCCGACGTGGTGGTGAGCTTCGACGAGGCGGACCGCGGCGTGCTGCTCATCGAGATCCGGTACGCGCTGCGGGGCAGCAACGACCCGCGCAACCTGGTCTTCCCGTTCTACGTCATCCCGATGAGCGAGGAGGCGAGCGATGCCCTTGCCGGTACCGAACCTGGATGACCGGCGCTTCCAGGACCTCGTGGACGAGGCGAAGCGGCTGGTACAGCAGCACTGTCCCGAGTGGACGGACCACAACGTCTCCGACCCGGGCGTGACGCTCATCGAGACGTTCGCGACGATGGTGGAGCAGCTGCTGTACCGGCTCAACCGGGTACCCGACCTGCACTACCTGCGGTTCCTGGAGCTGATCGGGGTACGGCTGTTCTCGCCGACCCCGGCCCGTACCGACGTGACGTTCTGGCTGTCCGCCGCGCAGGAGCTGTCGGTACTGGTGCCGAGCGGCGCGCAGGTGGCCAGCGTGCAGAGCAGCGGCGACGAGCCGGTGGTCTTCCGCACCGACGTGGACCTCGACATGGTGCCCAGCTCGCTGGAGTACATCATGACCGCGGCGGCCGGCGGGCAGACCGTCGACCACACCGAGGACCTGCGCGCGGGTACCGGGCTGGACGCCTTCGCGCAGGTACCCGCGATCGGCGACTGTGTCCTGTTCGGACTGTCCGGACCGGTACCGCGCTGCGCGATCCTGCTGCGGTTGGACTGCTCCGTGGGTGGTGTCGGGGTGGACCCGCGCAACCCGCCCTGGCAGTGGGAGGCGTGGGACGGTACGGGCTGGGTACCGTGCGAGGTCGACCAGGACACGACCGGCGGCTTCAACCTCGCCGGCGACATCGTGCTGCACGTACCCGCCGGGCACGCCGCCTCCCTCGCCGGCCGGCGGCGCGCCGGCTGGATCCGCTGCCGGCTGGTACCGCCGGTCGCCGGGCAGCCCTTCTACCAGATGTCGCCACGTATCAACGCCGCGACCGCGTCGACCATCGGCGGCACGGTACCGGCGGCCCACGCGGAGGTGATCCGCAACGAGGTGATCGGGTTGTCCGAGGGCGTACCGGGGCAGCGCTTCCCGCTCGCGCGCCGGCCGGTGGTCGCCTCGGACGAGCCGCTCGTCGTGGAGGTGGCCGGCGGGGACGGCTGGCAGGAGTGGCGCGAGGTGGTCTCGTTCGCACAGTCCACAGCGGACGATCGGCACGTGGTACTGGACCGGGTCGCCGGCGAGGTGCTCTTCGGCCCGGCGATCCGGATGCCCGACGGCGGGCTGCGCCACTACGGTGCGGTACCGCCGAAGGCCGCGCCGATCCGGGTGCCGCTGTACCAGACCGGCGGCGGGCAGCGCGGCAACGTGGCGCGCGGCGTCCTGTCCGTGCAGCGGGACCCGGTGCCGTTCGTCAACCGGGTCACCAACCGGGCCCCGGCCAAGGGCGGCGTGGACGGCGAGTCGGTGGCGGACGCGTCGGTACGCGGGCCGCTGCTGCTGCGTACCCGCGACCGCGCGGTGACCGTCGAGGACTACGAGTACCTGGCGCGCGAGGCGGCGCCGGACACCGCGCGGGTGCGCTGCGTACCGGTGCCGAACGACCCGGGCGCCGTGCGGCTGCTCGTGGTGCCGAAGGTGCCCAACCCGGTGGACCTGCGCTTCACCGAGCTGCGGCCGGCGAACGACACGCTCGCGCAGATCGCGACGTACCTCGACGAGCGGCGCTGCCTCGGCTCGCGCATCTCCGTCGAGCCGCCCTACTACCAGGGGGTGACCGTGGTGGCGCAGTTGCGCGCGCGGCCCCGTACCGCCCCGGCGGCGCTGCAGACCCGGGCGACCGAGGCGCTGTTCCGCTACCTCAACCCGATCGTCGGCGGCTCCGACGGTACCGGCTGGCCGTTCGGGCGGCCGGTACAGTCCGGCGAGGTCTTCGCCGTCCTGCAGCGCCTGCCCGGGGTGGACCTGGTGGAGGACGTCAAGCTGTTCGGCGCCGACCCGACCACCGGCAAGCGCGGCGGCGAGGTGCAGCGGCTGGACCTGCCGCCGCACGCGCTCGTGTTCTCCTACGCGCACCAGGTGCGGGTCACCGATGCATAAAGGAAATGCCGATGCGTAAGGGGATCGCGGGCCTGCCCAGCGCGCACCCGATCGGGCACAACCTGCCCGCCGTGTACCTGGACGACGACTTCACCCAGCGGCTGACCGCCGCGTTCGACGAGGTACTCGCGCCGGTACTGACCACATTGGACTGTCTCGCCGCGTACCTCGACCCGAGGCTCGCGCCACCGGACCTCCTCGAGTGGCTGGCGCACTGGGTCGCGCTCACGCTCGACGACGCCTGGCCGGTGGCGCAGCGGCGCGAGCTGATCGCCAACGGGGTCAACCTGCACCGCTGGCGCGGCACCCAGCAGGGCCTCGCCGCGCACGTGGCGCTGCTGACCGGCGCCGAGGTCGAGGTGGTGGACAGCGGCGGCTGCACATGGTCGGCCGAGCCGCAGGCGCAGCTGCCGGGGGAGCGCACGCCGTGGATCGAGATCCGGGTACGGGTCTCGTCAGTGTCCGCAGTGGACAGTAAGCGCCTGGTCGCCACCGTGACCGACGCGCTGCCCGCTCACGTACCGGCGACCGTGCGCGTGGTCGGGGTGGGACGGGCGAGGGTGGGCGACGGCGACAGCGCGGCGAGCTGAGCCACCGGGTCCACCCCGAGTTCGATGAGCATCTCCGCGTACCGCATCCGCGCGCGGGACGCCGCGCCGAGGTCGCCGTCGCGCTCGTGGGCCTGGATCAGCAGGCGCCATCCCTCGTCGCCGTACCGGTCGATGGCGACCGCGCGCTCGGCGGCCGCGACCGCCGCGACAGTGTCCCCCGTGGACAGTTCGAGGGCGGCGAGGCTGGCCGCCGCGGCCGCCACCGCGCCGCGCAGCTCTTCGCGTTCGTAGCTGACCCACTCGGCGGCGCCGTCCTCGGGGAGCAGGTCGCCGGTGTACCCGGCGACCGCGGCGCGCAGCGCGGCAAGCCCAGCGGAGCTGGCGCGCGAGGAGGCCCGGGCCTGGTCGAGCGCGGCGCGCACCGCGGCCACGTCGCAGTACCCGTTGGCGGGCAGCGCCAGCCCGTACGCGTCGCCGTCGCGGACCAGCAACCGGCTCTGCCCGCGTGCCGAGCCCGGTTCGAGCAGCTTGCGCAGGCTGGACATGGCCACATGCAGGTTGTGCGTCGCGGCGGCCGGGGACATGCCCGGCCACAGCGCGTCGATGAGCACCTCCCGGTGTACCAGCCGCCCGGTGTGCATCGCGAGCAGGCGCATGAGCACCCGCGCCCGGGGGCGCACCGCGGACCAGTCCACCCGCTGGCCGTCGAGGTGTACGGCGAAGCCACCGAGGCACAGCACGGTCAGTCCGGTCTCGGTCGGCCGCGCGGACCACGCCGGGGCACGGCTGTCCACACTGGACAGCCAGGCGGTGACGAGGGCGTCGGGCAGGCCGGCGTCGCGGGCGGCGGCACGCGCGTCGGCGGCGCACCTCGCGGTACCCGACAGGCAGGCCTGGGCGGCGAGCGCGGCGGCCGCGGCACCGGGTACCCCCGCCGCCTGTGCCATCGACGCGGCCCGCGCCGCCTCGACGTCCGCGTCCGGCACCTGCGCGACCGCCGCGGCCAGCGCGAACAGCCCGTGGAACCACGCCTCCAGCACGCCCGCGTCCAGCTGCCGGCACTTGCGTACCAGATCGCCCAGCTCGACCGTGCCGCTGCCGGTGCGGCCGGCGTGGCTCAGCCACGCGAGGCCGCTGGCCAGCACCTCGCCCCAGGCGTCGCCCTCGCGGCCGCACTCCTCGGCCACGGCGCGGGCCGCCTTGGCGCTCTGCTCGGTCTGGTCCAGCGCGACCGCGGCCCGCGCCATCCGGGTCAGCCATGGCCAGCCGCGCCGTTCGGCCTCGGCCGCCACGTCGGCCAGCCGGTTCGCCGCGTCCCCGTCGCCGCGCGCCAGGTCGGCCGCGGCGCGCAACAGGCTCAGCACCAGCCCGGGCAGGCCGGGTCCGTGCGCGTCGGCCACCTCGGGGCCGGTCCGGGCCAGCAGCCGGCCGGCCCGCGCCACATCGCCGGCGAGCGCGTACCCCAGCACCTCGACACAGCGCGCCGCGAGCGGCTGGGCGTCGCCGCCCGCGGCACACTGCCCCGCCTGGACGGCGAGCATTGCGGGGTGCCGCCTGGTGGCCGCGCGCAGCAGGCTCGCCCAGCCGGCGGCCTGCCGGGGCGGCACCGGCCCGGGCAGCGACGGCCCGGGCAACCACAGGCTGGCCCGGGCGAGGGCGGCGCGGCAGTGCGCGCGGCCGTCCTCCGAAGTGAACAGAGCTTCGGCGTATCCGAAGTGCTCGATCGCGGCGGCCAGTTGGCCGCGGCTGAACAGGTGGCGCCCCTCCGCGAGCACGAGCCACGGATCCTCCGCGACCAGCCACTCGGGCAGCACCTCCGACCAGGACTCCACCGCGTCCACGACGCCCGACCCGATCCGGTCGAGCAGCCGGCGCACGGTCGCCCAGTCCTCCGCCCGGGCGTACGCGCGGATCGCCTCCGCCAGCGCGCCCTCGGCCACCAGCAGCCCGGCCGCCTTCGCGTGCCAGCCGCGCGCCACCTCGTCGCCCCACTCGTCGGCCATCGTCACCGCGAGGCAGGCGCGCATCACCTCGTGGTACCGGAAGGTACGGCCGCCGTCGTGGCTCGTCGTGAACGCCTGCAACCGTTCCAGGCTCTCCAGTCGCTGCTGGCTGTCGCGGCGGCCGAGCAACTGGTCGCAGCGGCGCGCGGTCACCACGTCGAAGACGCCGGTGCGCAACAGGAACTCGCGCAGCTCCGCGGGGAGTTCGGCGAGGACGGTACGGGCGAGGTACGCGCGGGACAGCGCGGCGCGCCCATCCACGGCCGCCACCGCCGCGCGCCGCTGCGCGAGCGAGCGCCCGCGGGTGGACAGGTGGAACATGTGCAGCCCCGCGACCCAGCCGCCGAGCCGGCGGGCCAGCGCGGCGACCTCGGCCGGCGGCAGCGGCTCCCGGTACACGTCGCGCAGCAGCTCCTCCGCCTCCCAGCTGCGGAAGCGCAACCGGTCGGCGTCGATGACGACGAGGCCGGACAGTTCATGCCGGTACAGGTTGAAGCCGGGCATGCGACGCGAACCCAGCGCGGTATGCAGGAACGGCGCGCGCAGCGTGACCGAGCCGAGCAGCCGCCCCAGCTCCGCCTCGGTCTCCGAGCCCTCCAGGTAGTGCGCGTCGTCGACGACGAGCAGCACCTGCCGCCCGCCCGCGCTCGCGTGTACGAGCGGCGCGAGCAGACCGCCGCGATCCTCCCGCGAGCCAACTTCCTGCCACCCGGTCGCCTCGCGCAGCCGCGCGGCGAACGCGGCCGGGTCCGCGTCCGCCGGCGTCGCCGACAACCAGCACACGGCGCCGTCGAAGCTGTGCGCGAAATGCGACAGCAGGGTGGTCTTGCCGAAACCGGCGGGGGCGACCACGAGCGCCAGCGGCCCCCGGCGCAGCCCGGCCAACTCGTCGAGCAGGCGGCGCCGCACCAATCCTCTGGTACCAACCTGTTCTCTGATGTCAACTTGTTCTCTGATATCAACGTTGACTAAGTCGGGCATGGCACCCCCCTTGCCCCGGACCACTGGCACGGTAACCACCGAGTGCGAGCCCCCATCACCGAATGCTCAAAACGCGACACGTGTGGTGCGCCCATAGGAATGGGCCCCCACGACGTGAGGAGCGCCTGTTCGCCGCGGTGATACCCGCACCGTCCGACAGTGTCCTTTCGGCTGAGTCACCGTTCCCCCTCTTCGCATACGGCGTTCCATCACGTTCCATGTCGCGCGTTCCATGTCGCGCGGTCCATGTCGGCCCTTGGCTAACTGGGGCGGCGGTCCGGGCGCCATGCGGAACACTGGGGCGAATGAGACTTCTGATGCTCGGCGGTACCGGCTTCGTCGGCGGCGCCATCGTCGCCGACGCACTGCGGCGCGGCTGGCCCGTGACGGCGTTCACGCGAGGGTTGCGGGCTCCGGTACCCAACGGGGTGACGCACCTGCGCGGCGACCGCACCGTCGTCGCCGACCTCGCGGCTCTGGAACGAGCGGCACTGGAACGAGCGGCATCGGCTGATGGCGCGTGGGACGTCGTCATCGACACCTGGGCGGGGCAGCCACGCGCGGTACGGGACGCGGCCCGTGCGCTCGCCGGTTCGGTCGGGCTCTACGCATACGTGTCGAGCCGGTCCGCGTACCGGATGCCGGTACCCCTCGGCGCCGGCGAGGACTGGCCGATCGTCGACGCCGAAGCCGACGCGACCGGCGGCGAGTACGCGCAGCTGAAGGCCGGCGGCGAGCGGGCGGCCCGGGAGGTCTTCGGCGACCGTACCCTCATCGCCCGCGCCGGCCTCATCCTCGGCCCCGGCGAGGACATCGGCCGCCTGCCGTGGTGGCTGGCCCGCATCGCGCGCGGCGGCGAGGTGCTGGCGCCCGGCCCCGCCGACCTACCACTGCAGTACATCGACGTCCGCGACCTCGCGGCCTGGCTGCTCGACCGCGGCCAGGCCGGCACCGGCGGAGTCTTCAACGCGGTCAGCCGCACCGGCCATACGACGATGGGCGAGGTACTCGACGCGTGCGTGGCCGCCACCGGATCGGCGGCGCGGCTGCGCTGGACCGACCCCGAGCCGATCCTCGACGCCGGCATCGAGCCCTGGAACGACCTGCCACTGTGGATCCCGGCCGGCCATGAGTACCGGTGGCTGCA
>JBPYFB010000238.1:0-26899 GCA_051986465.1 Rugosimonospora sp. | reverse complement strand
GCCCGATCGGCGCCGGCTCGACGCGCAGCCCGATACCGGCCAGGTACGGGTTGCCGCGCTCCTTGGTCCGGTCCTCGGCCGTGCCCTCGCCGGTGACCCGCTCGATGCAGGCGGTCGAGGCGCGCGTGAAGCGGACCGGTACCCCGAACCTGTCCTCCAGCAGCCAGGCGACCACCTCCTTCTGCACCTCGCCGTGCAGCCGGATCACCGCCTCCCCCGCGCCCTCGTCGATCTGCAGGTCGATCAGCGGGTCCTCCTCGGCCAACTCGACCAGGCCCGCGAACATCGCGGTGCGCTGGGTCGGGTCGACCGGTTCGACCAGCGCCTGCATGGTCGCGGGCGGGAACTGGTGCGAACGGCGCCGCGGCGGGCGCCCGATGGTCTGCCCGATGCGCGCCGCGCCGCCGCGCAGCGCCGCGATCTGGCCGGCCCGGGCGACCGGGCGCACCAGGACGCCGCCGGGTTCGCTCACCGCGATCTGGGTGACCAGCTTCGGAGCCGACCCACCCAGCGGTATCCGGTCGCGCACCGCGACCTGCCCCGACCACAACCGCACCCACGCGCGCCGGCCGTGCTCGTCCCGGTCCACCGCGAAGACCGTGCCGGCCAGCGGCCCGCCGGGCTCGCCGGCGCGCGGCACCACATCGGTCAGCACCCGGGACAGTTCGCCGACCCCGGCGCCGGTGATCGCCGAGCCGAACACCACCGGCGTGAGCGTGTCCCGCCCCATGGCTTCCCGGATCGCGCGCCGCACCTGGCGCGGGCGGACCGGCCGCCCGGCCAGCCACGCCGCCAGCACCGCGTCGTCGACGTCGGCCACCGCTTCGACGACCGGCTCGGCGTCGAGGGGAAGCGCGCACACCTGAGCGTCGCGCCGCCCCTCGCCGCGCACCGCGGTGAGCACGACGGGGTGCGCGGTGAGCCGGTGCCGCACCTGCGCGAGCGCGCGGTTCACGTCGGCGCCGGCCCGGTCAACCTTGTTCAGGAACAGCACTGTGGGTACGCCGATGCGGCGCAGCGCGCGCCAGATCACGACGGTCTGCGGCTGTACGCCCTCGACGCTCGACACCACGAGCACCGCCGCGTCCAGCACCGCGAGGGAACGCTCGACCTCCGCGATGAAGTCCGGGTGCCCGGGGGTGTCGAGCAGGTTGACAGTGAGGTCGCCGAGGGCGAAGGAGGTGATGCCGGCGCGGATGGTGATGCCACGCCGGCGCTCCAACTCCAGCGAGTCGGTACGGGTAGTGCCGGCGTCGACCCGTCCGGGCTCGGCGAGTACCCCCGACTCGAAGAGCAGGCGCTCGGTCAGGCTGGTCTTTCCGGCATCAACATGGGCGACGATACCCAGGTTCAAGAACGACAATGCACAACTCCACGGCAGCACGGGCAAGGGTCCGGAGCGTGGAAGTTGCTCGCATCGTCACTCCAACTGGTATCGGCATTAGAAGTCGCAGCAGTTCCTCCGTGCGACTCTCGCACGGAGGAACTGCCGGCGCGACCGGTTTTCGGTTTACGGTATTCAGCTCGACGTGATCGAGAAGCTGTTGCAGACGAAGCTCGACTGGCCGGCGGTACCGGTCAGCTCGAAGCCGAACTGGATGTCGCCGACCGTCACGTCGCCCCACCAGCCCTGGCTGCGCAGCCAGTTCAGCACCGCGAGCACGTCGGTGGTGCCGGAGTTGGTGGCGCTGGTCTGTACGAACGAGAAGACCGCGTTGCTGCCGTTCGAACCGCGGTAGACGTTCCAGGTGTGGCCGCCGGCGCTGAGGTTGCGGACGGTCGGTACGGCGCCGTTGGCGTCGTAGGACTCCGCGATCGGGCCGACCGCGCCCTTCTCGTTCATCCAGAGCATGACCTCGTACGCGTTGTTGTTGGCCCAGATGTCGTACGCCGTCTCGAAGTCGCCGTCGCCCGGCACCGTCACGTTGAACGAACTGCTCACCGAGGCCAGCGAGCTGAGCGTGCGGCTGAGGTTCTTACCGGTGTGCGGGTAGGACTTCACGCCACTGGTGCGCGGGTGGTTGGCGACGACACCCCAGTTGGTGCCGGTACGCGCCCAGATCGTCTGCGGGCCGGCGCCGCCGCCCCAGACGTCGTTGTTCAGCGTGTAGCCGTTGTTCGTCCAGGAGTCGAAGGAGCCGGTGGCGACCCAGGCCGCGTCCGACGGCACGCCGTTCCCCGATGACGAGGACGGTGACGTGGACGGCCTCGGGCTGGTCCGCGACGGGCTGGGGCTGGTACCGCCGGTCCGGCTCGGGCTGGGCGAACCGGATACCCCGCCGGTACAGGTGGTGCCGTTGAGGCTGAAGCTGGTCGGCGCCGGGTTGCTGCTGGTCCACGTGCCGTTGAAGCCGAAGGAGACGGTCGCGTTGGTCGCCACGGACCCGTTGTAGCTCACGTTCTTCGCCGTGACCTGCGTACCGCTCTGGGTGTCCGTGGCGTTCCAGATCTGCGTGACCTGCTGGCCGGCCGGGTACGACCACACCAGCGACCACGAGGTCATCGGGTCGCCGAGGTTGGTGATCGTGAGGTTGGCTCCGAAACCGCCGGGCCATTGGCCGCTGAGTGTGTAGCTGACGCTGCAGCCGGTGGCCGCGGACGCGGCGGGCGCGGAAATCACCCACGCGCCCAACGCGGCCACCGTCGCCGCCATGCCCGTTGCCAGGGCGAGAGTACGCCGTCGCATTGACCATCCCATCTCGAACTCCGTCTATGTTTGTTTAGTCGACAAACATAGAAGGGCGTTAGCGGTCAGGTCAACCGGAACAGCGGCAACGGCCGCCCACCCGGCGTCGATGCCGTGGAAGTTGCGGGATGTTGGCTGGTTGTGGGCTAGCTGGGACGTAGCCCGCGCGCGAGCATGTCGATCGCTTTGTGGAAGGCGGCGACGATGTCGAGCTCCTGGTCGGGACGCCAGCAGCTGACCGCGGCCTTGACCGCGCCGTGTACCGCCGCGGCGGCCGTACGCACATACAGGTCGTCGACCGGGTGCCCGGTACGGGCGGAGATCGCGGCGCAGATCGCCCGTTCGGAGGCGCGCCCCACCTGCGCCGGGCGCGCGAACAGCTCGGGTCGCTCGCGGAAGAGCAGGGTGCGCTCTTGCCAGGTCTCGTTCTCCACGAGCTCGGCGATCACGTCGGCGTAGACCGCGCGGATCGCCTGCAGCGGCTGCTCGTGGTCCGGCCGGTCGATGATCCGCTGCTGGATCTCGGCAGGCTCCACGTCCAGCGCGAAGACCGCCTCGTCCTTGGTGGCGAAGTAGTTGAAGAAGGTCCGCGGTGATACCCCGGCGGCGGCGCAGATGTCCTCGACCGTCACGTTGTCCGGCCCCTTTTGGCGGTACAGGGTGATCGCGGCGCGGCGCAGCGCCTCACGCGTGGCGAGCTTCTTGCGCACCCGAAGGCCGGTGGCTCGCTCGCCTGTGTTTGCCTTCACACAGCTACTGTAACGCTGCATGACTGCATTTTTGCAGTACTGCATTATCATGTTCTCGGGCGTCCGGCCCGGGTAACGCATGTGGGCGGGCGCATGTGGTGGGGCAGGGCAGGGCAGGAGGAAGGCGGGGCGTGGCATGACACAGGCGAAGCACGGGTCCGGGCGGCGGGGGCGGCGGGCCCCGGGCGAACTCGGGCCCGGGTACAAGTGGATCGCCCTGTCCAACACGACGCTCGGCGTGTTGATGGCCACAATCAACTCGTCGATCGTGCTGATCGCGCTGCCGGACATCTTCAAGGGCATCGGGATCAACCCGCTCGAGCCCGGCAACACCAGCTACCTGCTGTGGATGATGATGGGGTACCTGGTGGTCACCGCGGTCCTGGTGGTCAGCTTCGGCCGGCTCGGCGACATGTTCGGCCGGGCCCGCATGTACAACCTCGGCTTCGGAATCTTCGCGGCCGCATCGATTCTGCTCGCCGTCACCTGGATGCACGGCAGCGCGGCGGCCTGGTGGCTGATCGCGTTCCGGATCGTGCAGGGCGTCGGCGGCGCGTTCCTGATGGCCAATTCGAGCGCGATCCTCACCGACGCGTTCCCGGCCAACCAGCGCGGCCTGGAGCTGGGCATCAACGGCATCGCCGCGATCGCCGGCTCCTTCCTCGGCCTGCTCATCGGCGGCGTGCTCTCGCCCATCGACTGGCACTGGGTGTTCCTGGTATCCGTACCGGTCGGCGTCTTCGGCGCGGTATGGGCGTACCTGAAGCTGCACGACACCGGGGTACGCCAGCCGGCCCGGATGGACTGGTGGGGCAACATGACCTTCGCGGTCGGCCTGATCGCCGTGCTGGTCGCCATCACGTACGGCATCCAGCCGTACCGCAACCACGCGATGGGCTGGGGCAACCCGTGGGTACTCGGCGCGCTGATCGGTGGCGGGCTGGTGCTCGCCCTCTTCGTGGTCATCGAGGTGCGCTCGGCCAGCCCGCTGTTCAACCTGTCGCTGTTCCGGATCAGGTCGTTCACCGCCGGCAACGTGGCCAGCCTGATGGCGTCGCTGGGCCGCGGCGGCATGCAGTTCATCCTGCTCATCTGGCTGCAGGGCATCTGGCTGCCGCAGCACGGGTACAGCTTCGCGCAGACCCCGCTGTGGGCCGGCATCTACATGCTGCCGATGACGCTCGGCTTCCTGGTCGCCGCGCCGGTCTCCGGGTACCTGTCCGACCGGATGGGCACCCGGGTCTTCGCGGCCGTCGGCATGCTGGTCGCCGCGGTCAGCTTCCTGCTGCTCATCGCGCTGCCGGTCAACTTCACGTACTGGCAGTTCGCCGCGATCGTGCTGGTCAACGGGCTCGGCCAGGGGCTGTTCTCGTCACCCAACCGGGCCGAGGTGATGAACAGCCTGCCTGCCAACGCGCGCGGGGTGGGCGCCGGCATGAGCACGACGTTCCAGAACTCCGCGATGGTGCTGTCGATCGGCATCTTCTTCAGCCTGATCACCGCCGGGCTCTCCGCCAACCTGCCCGGGGCGATGTACCAGGGCCTCACCCAGCACGGCGTACCGTCCTCGGCCGCCCAGCCCATCGCCCACCTGCCGGCGGTCGCCGTCCTGTTCGCCGCGTTCCTCGGGTACAACCCGATGCAGCAACTGCTCGGCCCGGTCCTCGGTACGCTGCCGGCGGGCCAGGCGAACTACCTCACCGGCCGGGCCTTCTTCCCGCACCTGATCTCCGGCCCGTTCGCCGACGGGCTCGCGGTCGCGTTCTGGTTCGCCCTCGTCGCCTGTGTCGTGGCGGCCGGCGCCTCGCTGCTGTGCACGCCGCACCGCCGGGCTCTTGGCAAAATCGCGCCGGAGTCGGTCGGCGAGGAGCTGGCCGCGGTGGCTGGCGAGTCCGGGACGGTACCCAGCGAGCTCGTGCTGCCGCCCGACCGGGTCAGCCGGGGCGCTTAGCGGTAGAGCGCCTAGCGGTAGAGCGCCTAGCGGTCCCGGTACGCGGCTACCACGTCGATCTCGACGAGGATCCCGAGCAGCCGGGAGCCGACCGTGGTACGCACCGGGTACGGCGGCTGGAAGTGGCTCGCGTACGCCTCGTTGAACGCGGGGAAGTCGCGGTCCAGCTCGTGCAGGTGCACCGTAGCCTTCACCACGTCGGACAGGTCGAGTCCCTCGGTCGCCAGCAGCGCCTCGATGTTGCGCAGCACCTGGTGCGTCTGCTCCGCCACTCCCCCGGCCACCACCTGGCCGGTCGCCGGGTCCTGCGGCCCGAACCCGGCCGTGTACAGGAAGCCGCCCGCCGCGATGCCCTGCGAGTACGCGCCGCCCGGCCGGGCCGCCGCCTCCGTGGAGACCTGCCGTCGCAATGGACCCCCCTCTAAAAGAACGTCTGGATGATCTCGGTGACCCTGCCAGTCTCGTCCACCATCGGCGCGTACCGCCACCGGTCCAGCGTGGTGCACGGGTGTGAGATACCCAGCCCGACCAGGTCGCCGGGGGCGAGCGGGTGATCCGGTGGGGTGCGCAGGAAGCAGTGGTGGTCGTTGAGCCCGGTGACTGTGAGGCCGCCAGTACCGCTGGGTGTGCCCGAGCGGGTGCGTACCTCCCTCGGTACCGGCAGGTCGTGGTCGAACCCGACGTCCCGGCGGCCGAGCCCGAGCAGGGCCAGCTCCGGCTCCGGCCGCGACAGTACCCGCGCCCACAGTCGCAGTGCCGGGCGCAGCGCCGGACGCAGCTCACCTGCGAACGGGGTCACCCGTTCGTACATGCCCTCGTCGTGCACCACGTACGAGCCGGAGCGCAGGATCGGCGTGGCCTCCTCGCGCAGCGGCCCGAAGGCGCGCGCCACGACGTCCGGGAAGGCGCTGCCGCCCGCGGTCAGGATCGGGCGCGGATCGGCCAGCAGCCCGCCGCTCCGCAGTTCCCGCAGCAGCGCGACGAGTTCGGCGCAGAACCCGTCGACCGCGGCGAGCACCTCGGGGGTGCGGTCCCCGCCGATGCTCCCCTCGTACCCGCCGACCCCGGCCAGGCGCAGCCCGGGGGTGGCCGCCACGCACTCCGCTACCGCACGCGCCTGCGCGCGGGTACGGCAGCCGGTCCGGCCATCCGGGTGACCGAGTTCGACGAGCACCTCGAGCGGGCGTACCGGCGCCGGGCCGTCCACCTGATGGGCCAGTAGCGCGACGCCCTCCGGACTGTCCACATAGCACAGAAACGAGAACTCGGGATCGGCGGCCAGTTCCCGGCGTACCCAGTCGATACCGGCCGGGTCGACGAGCTCGTTGGCGAGCAGCACCCGGCCCACCCCGAACTCGCGGTACACCCGTACCTGCTCCACCGTGGCGGCGGTCAGGCCCCACGCGCCCGCGTCGAGCTGCCGGGCGAACAGCCGGGGAGCCATCGCCGTCTTCGCGTGCGGCGCGAGCCGTACCCCCATGTCGTCGCAGAAGCGCGCCATCAGTGCGACGTTGTGCTCCACCGCGGCCTGCCGCACCGCGAGCAGCGGGAAGCTGAAGGCGCCGTCGAAGAGCGTGCCGCCGGCGGCCACGATCGCGGCCGGCGTCCGCGGTGCGGTGCAGCCGGGTGCGGTGAAACCCTTGGTGGCCGGGGGAATGGGCTGGCCGTCCAGCGCCGCGAGGGCCTCGATCCGGTACGGCGGCGGCGTCGGTGGCATCCCCACAGCCTACGGGCGCCGGCCGGTTTGCCCGATCGGGCAGCTCCGGCGGCCCGGTGTGGCGACCTTCCGGGCAGGCGGCCCGGGCGGACCGCGCCCTAGCGTGACGACCAGGAACGCTGGAAACGCTGGAAACGCGCCAGGGAAGAGACCGAAGTGAGCCGGCCGGAAGACCCGTGGGTGCGCTACCACGTGATGCGCGAGGACGACGGCAGCGCCTACATCCTGGTGCGGCTGCGCGATGACGGTATGGGCCTGCACGGTGAGTTGTTCGTACCTGGTAGGGGTTGGGTGGCGCATCCGGGCGCGTTCGACGTGCTGCGCAACGGCCAGGACTACGACCTGATCGACGAGGACGAAGCCGAGCGCCTGGCGTCGCGGATGCGTCCACACGCGGATTGAGGGAAGCGGATTGAGGGAAGCGGATTGAGGGAATCAGAAACCTCGCGTCTATCCGCCGTACTCGATGCACCCATAGAGTTCCGACTATGGGCATTCGTACTCGTACCCTCGCCGCCGCGGTGGCTCTCGCCGCCGGCACCGTACTTGTCGCGCCGCACCTCGCGCACGCCGCGACGACGCACCGCGTGCTGTTCGACGACACCAAGGCAGAGACCGCCGGTAACGCTGACTGGATCATCAGTACCTCGATGCCCGACCCGACCGCGCAGAACGCCAACCCGACAAGCGAGAGCTCCTGGACGGGTGCCATCTCGGCCTGGGGCGTGGCGCTGCAGCGCACCGGAGAGTACAGCCTCAAAACGCTCGCGCCCGGCAACACCATCACGTACGGCGGCGGCGGCGCACTGGACCTGGCCAACTTCGACGAGTTCGTGACGCCCGAACCCAACTCGCCGCTCAGCGCCTCGGAGAAGGCTGCCATCATGCACTTCATCCAGAACGGCGGCGGCTTCTTCCTCGTGGTCGACCACACCGGCAGCGACCGCAACAACGACGGGTGGGACTCGGTACGCATCGCGAACGACCTGTTCAGCAACAACGGCGTGGACAACACCGACCCGTTCGGCTTCAGCGTCGACGTGGTGGACATCTCCAGCGAGAACCCGGTCGCCGCCAGCGGCAGCACCGATCCCGTGCTGCACGGCCCGTTCGGCACGGTGACCGGAAGCATCATCCGCGACGGCAGCACGCAGACCCTTCACCCGGCCGACAACAGCAGCGTCAAGGGGCTGGTGTGGCGCACCTCGGCCAACCAGAACGGCACCACCGGAGCCTTCTTCAGCACCAGCACCTTCGGCTCGGGGAAGGTCGCGATCTGGGGCGACAGCTCGCCGATCGACGACGGTACCGGCCAGTCCGGCAACACGCTCTTCGACGGCTGGGACGACCCGGCCGGTACCGACGCGGCGCTCGCCCTCAACGCGACCGCGTGGCTGGCGGGTTCGGGTACCACTCCCCCGCCGTCCCCGTCGCCCACACCCACGTCCACGGACGGTGGCGGCGGTGGCTGCACCGGCGGGCAACTGCTGGGCAACACGGGCTTCGAGACCGGTAGCGCCGCACCGTGGTCCGCGTCGTCCGGCGTGATCAGCAACTCCAGCAGCGAGCCGCCGCACGCCGGCTCCTGGGACGCGTGGCTGGACGGGTACGGCACCGCACACACCGACACGCTCTCGCAGACCGTGACGGTACCGGCCGGCTGCACGTCGCAGACGCTGTCGTTCTGGTTGCACATCGACACCGACGAAACGACAACCTCCACCGCGTTCGACACGTTGACGGTCAAGGCCGGCAGCACCACACTCGCCACATACTCCAACCTCAACCACAACAGTGGATACGCCAACAAGTCCTTCACCCTCGGCGGCGCCGCGGGCACCTCGGTGACGCTCACCTTCACCGGTGTGGAGGGTTCCAAGTTGCAGACCTCGTTCGTGCTCGACGACGTCACGCTGACCGCCCACTGAGTCGCCGGTACAGCTTGCCAAGCTAAGTCTTGGTATATAGAGTTAGCCGCATGACGCGTACCCGCCGGCCGTCCGCGCAGACCGCGGCGGTCCTCGCCGCCCTCGCCGAGGCACCGCACCACTGGCGCTACGGCTATGACCTGTGCACGCAACTGGGGGTACAGGCCGGCTCGATGTACCCGATCCTGATCCGGCTCGCCGAGCGCGGACTGCTGGAGACCCGGTGGGAGGAGACGCCGGCCGCCGGCCGCCCGCCGCGCCACCTGTACCGGCTCAGCGGTGCCGGCCGCGCCTACGCGGCCGAGACCGCCGAGACCGCGGCCGCCGTCACCAAGCCGGGTACACGCACCGGCCGGCGCGCCACGAACAGATTGGCGGACGCCTGATGCCGGTCGTCGTGATCCTCGCCATCGTCTCGGCCGGCATCCTGTTGGTGGTGCGCGGCACCAGCTCCGGTCGCGACCTGCCGGAGCGGATCACCGGCGCGGCCGCCGGCCGCTACCCGGATCAGCTGCGCGACTGGGGACAGGCGATGGTCGCCGAACTCAGCCACGTGCGCGGCGGCGTGCGCCGGTGGCGGTTCGCCCTGGGCACGCTGCGCATCGCGCTGTTCCCGCCGCCGCGGGGCCTGCGGCGGGCCGCGCTGGTCGCCGCCGTCGGGCTCGCGATCGCCGCGGCCGCCAGCGTCGCCGCCGCCCAGGCGTCCAACATGGTGGTGTTCGTCGCCGTGCTGGGCGCGCTGATGGCCGGGTACGCCGCCGTCGTCCTCGCGGGGCGGCCCTGGCGGCCGGCGGTGCCCCACCTGATCGTCGCCGCCGTGGGCGTGGCCGGCGTCGGGGCCACGATCGCCACCGTCACGCGCGTCGCCATCGCCCACCCGAGCGCGACAAGCGACCCGACCCACGTGTTCTCGGTACTGCTCGCCATGGTTCTCGCCGGCTACCTAGCCCTCGCGCTCACCCCACCCCGGGACGGCCGGCACGTGCGCGTCGCGGCGTGGTGGGGCCTGGGCGGCGTGGCGGCGAGCACGGTCGGCGCGATCGCGTACGCATGGGCCGTCCCGATCGACCCGGCCGGCGCCATCCCTCCCGTGTCACCGGTCGCCGCCGCCGCCACCCTGGCCGTCGCGGTCGGCGCCGCCGTCGTGACCCGTGACTGGTCGACCGGTATCCGGGCCGGCATGCTCACCACCATCCTCGGCGCGCCCGTCCAGTTCACCGTCACGATGACCGCGCTGCTGCAGGCGCCGCACTACACCCTGACCGACCCGCATGACATCGCCGCCTTCGCGACCAGCGGGTACCCGGACGTCGCCAGCTATCTGCTCAGCGACACGCTCGGCGGCGAGATCCTCGCGGGCCTGCTGCTCGCCCCGCTCGCCCTGCTCGCCGTCGCCGCCATCGGCGCGGCGGCCGGCGCCGGTGGACGTTCTGGGACTGGTGGACGTTCCCGTACTGCCCAGCCCACGTCCTGAGGCGCGCGAGCGGTCTGCTTCACTTAGTGGCGACAAGACTCGTGCGCCAATCGACAGTACGGGAGGCTGATCGATGTTTGGTCGCTGGGCGAGGTTCGTCGTACGCCGGCCATGGTGGGTCATCGGGGGCTGGCTGATCGGCGTGGTACTCATCTCGGTGTTCCTGCCACGCCTGTCCGACATCACCAGTGCGGACCAGGGCAGCTTCCTGCCCGACAAGTACGAGTCGATCCAGGCGACCAACCTGGCCAACGGAGCCTTCCCGCACCAGGCGACGTCCACCGCGATCGTCGTGGTGAAGCGCTCGGACGGCGCCCCGCTGACCGACGCCGACCAGGCGCGGGTGGGTCAGCTCGCGACCGCCATCAACGGCGAGCACGTCGCCGGCGTCGGCCCCGCGGTGACCGGTCCGCAGGCGGTTGCGCCGAACAAGTCGGTACAGCTGATCAACATCCCGATCACCGCCGCCGCCACCGACCAACAGGGTCAGATGGACGCCGTCAAGCACACCCGCGAGGCCATCCACGCCAACATCGGCGGCGGCCTGAGCGCGGGCGTGGCCGGTTCCGCGGCGCAGTTCCTCGACAACAACGGCACCTTCGCCACCGCGCTGGCGATTGTGGGTACCGCCACCTTCGTCCTCATCATCGCGCTCATCCTGATCATCTTCCGGGCGCCCATCGCCGCGCTGATGCCCATCTTCGTCATCGGCATCGTGCTGCAGGTCTCCTCCAACCTCGTCGCGGAGGCCGGCAAGCTCTTCAACTTCCACGTCGACCAGAGCCTGCAGACCCTGATGCTGATCGTGCTGTACGGCATCGGCACCGACTACATGCTCTTCCTGCTGTTCCGGTACCGGGAACGGCTGCGCGCCGGCGAGGACCGCAAGACCGCGATGGTCCAGGCCGTCGAGCGGGTCGGCGAGGTCATCACCTCGGCCGCGGCGGCGGTCATCATCGCGTTCCTGGTGCTGTTGCTGGCGACCTTCGGCGGCTTCGGTTCGCTCGGGCCGGCCCTGGCCATCGCCGTGTTCGCCATGCTGGTCACCGCGCTGACGCTGATCCCCGCGCTGGTGAGCCTGATCGGCACCGCCACCTTCTGGCCGTCCAAGTCGTGGCGGCGCCCGCCGACCGGTACCCGCTTCGCGCGCATCGGCGCGGCGGTCGGGCGGCGCCCCGCGGTCACCGCCGTCTGCTCCGGCGTGGTGCTGCTCGCCCTCGCCGCCGGTGTGCTCGGCTTCAAGGCCGACTACGACTTCACCGCCGGCTTCCCCACCACGACCGAGTCCGCGAAGGCCACCAAGGACCTCCAGCGGGGCTTCCCGCAGGGCGCGCTGGACCCGACCGAGGCGTATCTGACCACAGTGGACGGTGGGCAGCTCACCGACGCGCAACTCCAGGCGTTCTCCGCCGCCGCCGCGCAGGTGCACGGCGTCGGGCAGGTACAGCAGCCGGTGCGCGCAAGCAACGGGCGGGTCGCAATGTTCAGCCTGCCGCTCACCCTGAACCCGGCCTCCAACGAGGCGATCGCGCTGGTACACGACCACCTGCGCGCCGACCTGCACGGCGCCGCGCCGCCGGGCACCAAGGTCCTGGTCGGCGGTACCACGGCGATCTTCGCGGACATCAACTCGGCGAACAACCGGGACCTGTCCGTGATCCTGCCGGTCGCGGCGGTACTCATCGCGCTGATCCTCGCCCTGCTGTTGCGCAGCATCGTGGCACCGCTGTACCTGGTGGTCGCCGTGCTGCTCAACTTCGCAGCAACGCTCGGCTCCGCCGTGTACCTGTTCCAGGGCGCCGCCGGCCACCCGGGGGTCACCTTCCAGCTCCCGATCGTGCTGTACCTGTTCGTGCTGGCGATCGGCACCGACTACAACATCCTGATGATCGCCCGGTTGCGTGAGGAGGCCCGCGACGGCGCGCAACCGCATGGCGCCGCCGCCCTCGGTGTCCAGCACGCCGGCCCGTCGGTGGCGGCCGCCGGCCTCATCCTCGCCGGTACCTTCGCCGCGCTGGCCCTGGCGCCGGTCTCGTTCCTCCAGCAGATCGGCTTCTCGGTCGCGGTGGGCATCCTGCTGTCCGCGTTCGTCATGTCGATGTTCCTGGTGCCGTCGCTGACCGCGCTCGTCGGCCACGCCGCATGGTGGCCGGGGCACGGCGACGCGGCGCGGGTCGAGCGCTCGGGCGAGCGCCGGGAGCCGGTGGACAGCCCGGTGGAGGACGACCTGCTGCCCCGGTAAGGGTTGCGGGGTTACGGCCCCGCGAGCCGGAACTTGGCGCTGCCACCCACGGCGAAGCCGCATGCCCGCTCGGTACCGGCAAGGCAACCCTTCGCCGACATCATCGCGGTGTAGTAGTCGATGTAGCGGAAGCCGTACGTCTCGCCGCGGGCGAACGCCTGGTTCTGGATCGCCGCGCGCCAGCGCTGGAAGGCTGCCTCGGGGATGGACACGTACAGGTCGGGCTCGAACCCCTCGGCGTCCTCCCAGTTGTCCGCGTGCAGCAACTGGGCGACCCCGTGCCGGCCCAGCGGGCTGTCCACGGGCAGCGAGGCGAGGAACCGCGCGCGCTCGACGAGGATCGCGGTGCGCTCGTGGTCGCGGTGGATGCTTCTGGTCCAGTGCGTGATGACGATTTCCGGCTTCTCCGTGCGGATGATGTCCGCGATCTGGTTCGCCGCTTCGTCATTGTCGGGAAGGAAGCCGTCGGAGTAGTCGAGCACCCGGAACTCCGCGCCGATGTCGCTGGCGAACTGCTCGCCCTCGCGTACCTTCTGCACGCGGTACTCGTCGGGGGTCAGCCGAGGGTGGCCGCGCTCGCCGTACGTGCAGGCGAGGAGGATCGCCCGGTCGCCGTCGTCGATCATCTTGGCGAGGGTCGGCCCGGCGGTCAGGTCCATGTCTCCGATGTGGCCGCCGACGGCGAGGACTGTCCTACTCACGGTTGCTGCGTTCCTCTCTGGTGGATCGTCTTTGGCGGATGGTTCATTACTTCATCCCGCTCAGCACCACGCCGCGGACGTAGTACCGCTGGAAGACAAGGAAGATGGTGAGCACGGGAATCGTGCTGATGATGATGCCGGCCATCACGATCGGCGCCGTCCGGTTCGGGTCGATGAAGCTCTGCAGCAACTGGATGCCGACCGGAAGCGTCATCAGGTCGGGGTTGTTCGAGGCCATCAGCGACGTCCAGATGTACTCGTTCCACTGGCCGACGAACGTGATGAGGCCGAGCGTGATGGCGACCGGACCCGCCTGCGGGACCATGATGTTGTAGAACAGCCGCCACTCGCCCGCCCCGTCCAGCCGCGCCGCCTCCAGCATCTCGTCCGGTATGCCCAGCATGAACTGGCGCATCAGGAAGATGCCGAAGCCGTTGACGAGGAACGGGAGCACCAGCGAGATGAGGTTCGTCGTCATGCCGCCGTCGCCGTTCTGGCCGATGATGTTGTTCCCACCGACCAGCGGCCAGTTCAGCATGATGATGAAGTCGGGGATCAGCAGCAGGAACGGCGGAAGCATCATGGTGGCGAGGATGAACCGGAAGATCACGTCTCTGCCCCGGAAGCGCAGCTTGGCCAGCGCGTACCCGCCCATCGCGGAGGTCAGCAGCACGGAGGCGGTCACGGTCAGCGTCACGATCACGCTGTTGAGAAACAAGTGACCCAGTTGGAGCTGGTCGAACGCCGCGCTGTAGTTGCTCCACGTGAAGTGGTGCGGGAGAAAGTGGTACGGGAGTATGCCGTACTCGCCCGCGCCCTTGAACGAGCTTGCGAGCATGTCGAAGAAGGGCATCGCCATCAGTACGCCGCCGATCGCCACGACGGTGTAGGAGATCCAGGGAATCCGATTTCGCTTGTTGCGGCGCGCCATCAGTCCTCGTCTCCTGCTCGTCGGCTGACCCAGAGCTGGATCAGGGTGGCGATGAAGATGATGACGAAAAGCACCATCGCCATCGCGCTGGCGGTTCCCCAGGCACCGAACCTGAAGGCTTGCTGGTACATCTCGAAGGCGGCGACGTTCGTGGCGTTGGCCGGGCCGCCGTCCTTGGTCATCACGATGATGAGCGCGAAGGACTGCATCCCCGCGATGCACTGCGTGATGAACACGAACAGCAGCGACGGGCGGAGCAGCGGCAGCGTGATACCCCAGAACGTCCGCCAGCTGTTCGCCCCGTCGATCTCGGCCGCCTCGTAAATGGTCCGGTCGATCGCCTTGATGCCGGCGGTGAGGATGAGCACCGCCGCGCCGATCGACGCCCACGCCTGGACGACGGCGACCGAGGGCAGCGCGATCGACGGATCGGAGAGGAAGCCGATGGAGTTGACGTGCAACGCGTTCAGGATGCCGTTGATGAGGCCGGACGGCTGGTACATCAGCTTCCACACGTTGCCGATCGCGACCACGGTCGCCACGACGGGCAGGAAGTAGAGGAACCGCCAGAAGCCCTGGAACCGCAGGCGCTCGATACACTGCGCGACCACCAGCGAACCGGCGACCGCCAGGATCACCGACAGGGCCGCGAATACGAGGGTGTTCACCAGGATCGGCGAGACGAACGTCCCGTGGAAGTTGAGGACGTCCCGGTAGTTCTTCACGCCGATGAGCTTGATCTGCGTCAGGTCGTAGCCGCCCCACTGGGACAGCGACAGGAATATCGCAAAGAACGACGGCAGGATCAGAAAGACCGTGAAGAACAGCAGGGACGGCGCGAGGAAGAGGTAGCCGGCGCGGCCCTGCCGGCGCAGCCGGCGCGACTTGGACGGCGGTGTCGACCGTACCGCCGCCGCCTTGGCCGGCGCCTGGCTCGTCGCGCTCGCGTACGTTCCTGTCATCTGCGTCTCCACCTGACCAGACTGTCGGGTCGCGGTGGTGGGGCGGCGATGCGCCCCACCACCGGCGGCCGCTACTTGTTGTTGATTTCGGTGTTGAGACTGGTGAACGTCTGGTCGACCGGTGCGTGGTTGACGAGAATCTTGTTGAGTGCGGTGTGCAGCGATGTCTTCGCCTTGTAGCCGTTGGCCGCGTTCGACTCGGCCATCGCGTAGCCGGCCGCCTCGTAGATCGGCTTGAGATTGGGGTCTTCGGCCTGCAGCTTCGCGCCCAGGACGTCGGCGTCGGCCTTGCGCGGCGGGATGAGTCCGTTGGAGGCGAGGAAGTCGCCCATCCCCGTCACGCCCTGCGCGTTCTTGTTGGAGTTCAACCAGGTGAGGAACTCCCACGCCTGCTGCTTGTGCTTGCTCCGGGCGTTGACACCGGTGAAGAAGGCGTACGCGAGCGAACCCTTCTGGCCAGCCTGCGGCCCGGGTACCGGAGCGGTACCGACGTTCGCGTAGTTGGCCTTCATCGACGCCTTGAGGCTGCCGATCCACCAGCCCGCCTGGATGGCCATCGCGGTTCCGTTGGTGGGGAACGTCTTGGTCGGCATGATCGAGGTGGTCGTCGAGCCGGCCTTGGCGAGGTCGGACTCCAGCTGCATCACCGACTTCGCCTTGTCGTCCATGGCGGAGTCACCGTTGGAGTTGAGGAACTCGCCGCCGGTGGAGTTGAGCAGGGACAGGAACGGGTGGGCCGTCTGGTTGTCGCCGTCCTGGATCAGGCTCAGCCCTTGGACCTTGTAGTTGCCGGACGAGTCCTTCTTGGTGGTCTTCTGCGCCACCGCCTGGAGCTCGGCCCAGTCCGCCGGTGGTTTGTCGTAGCCGGCGTCCGCGAGCAGCTTCTTGTTGTAGAACAGCACGTACGTGTTGAACTCCGTCGGATACCCGAAGACCTGGCCGGTACCGGAGGTGACCGCGGACGAGGCGGCCTTGCTGTAGTTGTCCTGGATGTCCTTGGCGACGTCGGCGGGTGGCTTGTCGAGTACGCCGTTCGCGGCGAGCTGCCCGCCCCACAAGGCGTACGAGCTGAGCACGTCCGCGCCCCGCCCGCCGGTCTGCCGGACATTCAGCGTCGTGAGCAGGTCGTCGAAGGTGACGGTCTGCTGCTTGACCTGGATGTTCGGGTGCGACGAGTTCCATTCGGAGATGAGCTTGGAGATGCCGCTCTTCATCGGCTCGTCGCCGTAGTGGCTCAGGAAGGTGAGGGTGACTTTGCCGTTGTCGCTTCCGGATCCGCCACCGCCACCGCCGCACGCCGAAAGGACGAGTGCTGCGGCGCCGGCGAGGAGCGCAATGCTGGCGGTCCGGCCGCGTCGGCCGAACAGGACTGGTCTCATGATGTTCCTCTCGGTGCTGGTTTGGCTGCGCGTCACACCGTGAGCGGCGCGTGCAGAACCGCGAACGTGCGGGTAATCGTGAATCCGGTCTTCGCGTACAGGTGGCCGGCTGGGGAGGCCTCGTCGGTCCACAGGAACCAGGCGCTGTGCGCGCCCAGCGCCCGCATCCGCTCCAGGGTGAGGTGGAGCAGGATCTCGCCGAGGCCGGTACCGCGACTCTCGGGCAGGACGCCGAAGGGGCCGAAGCGCTCCAGGACGTTCTCGTAGGTACCGTGCATCGCCCAGCCGAGCATCGCGCCGTCCGGGTTGCGTACCGCGATGATGCGCTCGAGCGGCTGCCCGCCGAGTACGCCCTCGCGGATCCCCCGCCCCCAGTCCGAATTGAAGCGGCTTCCGGCGATATCGATCAGGTCGACGAGGTCGTCGCCGCTGGGTGAGCCGAAGCGCCAGCCATCCGCGTGCAGTGCCGCGACGCGTTGGTGTACGCGCTCGGGTACCTCGTAGTCGTTGAGGCTGCGGTCCATCGCGACGCACTCGTACTGGGTCGTGAAGCCGAGGGCGGCCAGCAGGCGGGCGGCCTGCGGGTACCGGGTGGCATCCAGCCCCGGGAGGAAGTAGTTGGGCGTGTAGGACGAGAAGTACACGGTCTTCGCGCCCTTGTCCGCCAACCACTCCATCGCGGCGCGCACGAGCCGGGTGCCGAGGCCCTGGCGGCGCGCCTGCGGGGTGACGAAGAAGAACGGGATCCAGCCGGACTCCGGCTCCAGGTCGGCCGCGTCGGCGGCGATGCGGCGGCGCACGGCGTACGCGGCGCCCACCACCTCACCGTCGTGCTCGGCGACGAGCAGGCCGCCGGCGTCGAAGTTGCGGTCGAGGAGAAACATGTCGCGGAAGCGGTCGTAGGTGATGCCGTCTCCCGGCGCCGCCACCGTCCAGGCCCGAGCGATCGCCGGCCCGTCCCCGGAGCGGAACGATCTGATCGTCGCGATGGAGGTGGACTGCGTCATTGATCCTCCTTGTGCACGGTCACTTGCGCACGCTCGGTTCCCGCGCATACGGCACCAAGCCCGTTGGACGAAAATTCTCTTCGCGTCGAGGAGGCAAGTCAAGAACTTTCATCAAGGCGTGACTTCGTGGTGCTGGTTTACGCGGCCGGGAAGACCCGCGGATAGAGCAGCACGGTGTCGTCGTAGGCCGCCCCGACGGGAGCGGTACCCGGGTGCAGCGCGCGGGCAGATCGGCCCGCGACAACGGTTTCGCGCAGCGCCGCCGATCCCCAGAGCCGGTCCACGGCGTACCCGCGGTGCACACCGTCCACCCGTTCGCCGGGTGGCAGGAACCCGAACCGATCCGGGTACAGGCCGGCGATGGCGTCCAGTACGGTCAGCGCCGTGCCGACCGGGTCGGCCGCCGACCGGTCGGTGATGTGCAGCGCGACGCCGCGGATGGTCTCGCCGGCGTACTTGTGGAACGTCGGGGTGAACCAGATCTCCCGGAACACCACACCCGGCGTATCGGCCTCGCGCAGCAGCGGCGCCAGCCGCCCGTCGATGTACGGCGCCCCGAGCGTCTCGAACGGGCGGGTCGTGCCGCGCCCCTCGCTGACGTTCGTGCCCTCGAACAGGCCGGTGCCGCAGAAGGCGAAGGCGCTGTCGAGGGTCGGCATGTTCGGCGACGGCGCGACCCACGGCAGGCGGGTACGGTCGAAGTCGCCGGCCGCGTCCCAGCCCGACATCGGCACGACATCGAGGTCGAGGCGCAGCCCTTCTGCCGGCAGATCCCTGCTGTTGAACAGGCGCGCCAGCTCGCCGGCGGTCAGCCCGTGGCGCATCCGGATGTCGCTGCGCCCGACGAAACTGCCGTACCCGGCGGCGTCGAGACCCGGGCCGCAGGTGACCGCCCCGCCCAGCGGGTTCGGGCGGTCGAGCACGACGAAGCGCACACCGGTACGCGCCGCCGCCCGCATGCAGTCGTACATGGACCAGATGTAGGTGTAGAAGCGCACGCCGATGTCCTGCATGTCGAACACGATCGTGTCCACGCCCGACTCGACGACGAGCTCGTCGAGCTCCCCGCCGTCGCGCAGGTAGGTGTCGAAGACGGGCAGCCCGGTGGTCGCGTCCCGGGCGCTGCGCTCGGTCTCCCCGGCCTGCGCGGAGCCGTTGAGCCCGTGCTCCGGGCCGAACAGCGCGGTGACCGGTGCGCCGGCGGCCACCAGCGCGTCGACGGTACGGCCGAGATCGGGCGTGGTTCCGGTGAAGTTGGTGAGCAGTCCGATGCGGGTACCGCCGAGGACCCGCGGGTCGCCGACGGCCGCCTCAACTCCGGTACGGGTGCGCTCCGGTCTCATGCCTCGCCTTTCGTTCAGTGCCGGTCGTCGCGCAGCTCCCGGACGATCTCGTAGGTGCTCTTCAGCGCCTGTACCGTGCGGTCGTACCGGCTGCGCGCGACACCGACGAACAAATAGTCCACAATGGTCAGTTGGGCGATCCGGCTCGCCATCGCGCCCGAGCGGAACGTGGTCTCCCGCACCGCGGTGCGCAGCACGCTGTCGGCGTGCGCGGCCACCGGGGACTGCGGGGCGTTGGTGATCGCGACGGTGTACGCCCCGCTCTCGCTCGCGCCGCGCAGGAACGCGTTCGTCTCCTTGGTACGGCCGCTGTGCGAGAAGCCGATCGCGACGTCGCCCGCGCCCAGCAGGGCCGCCGTGACCAGAGCGTCGTGCGCGTCGTGGAACGCGAGCGACACGTGGCCGATCCGCAGCAGCTTCTGGGCGAGATCCTGGGCGCCCGCGTTGCTCGCCCCGACCCCGAACAGCACGACGCGCTTGGCGCGTTCCAGCTTGCGTACGACCCGCCGCAGCACGTCGAAGTCGATGCTGTCGGCGGTCTCCCGGATGCCGAGGATCTCGCTGCTCGCGATCTTCGCGACCATCTCGGCGAGCGTGTCGGACGGGCTGATGTCGGCGCCGTAGTTGCCGCGCTCGTTGGCGCCGAACTCGACGGACTCCTTTGCCAGCTCGGCGGCCATCTGCACCTTCAGCTGGGGGAAGCCGGTGAAGCCGATGGCGCGGCAGAACCGCACGATCGACGCCTCCGAGGTGTCGCAGGCCCGGGCCACTTCGCTGATGGTGTTCTCGACCACCAGCTGCGGCCGCTCCAGGATCGTATCGGCGACGCGGCGCATCGTGGGCGGGAAGGACTCGACGCGCGCCTGGATGTTGGTCTGGATGCTCACGGGTAAGACCCTAATGACACCGGTGGCCACGCCCTGTCCGTCGGCTCCGTCTGCGTACGCGGTGCATGGTATTGACGCGATCGGCGGCATGTCAATGACTTTCATCGCGTACTCATCTACTGTAGATTCCCTTCATCCTAGCGTCGCAGAGAAGCCTCGGAAGAGAACGTGACCACACCAGCGGCACCGGGCTACCTCGCAGTTGACCTCGGCAAAACCCACTGCCGGGTCAGGCTTCGCGCCGTGCCCGAAGCCGCGCCGCAAGTCGCGCCGGAAACCGCCGAGCTACGGGGAAGCGGCTTCCCCGGATTCGCCACGGCCGGCACCGTCGAGCGCGCGCTGGACGCCATCCGGCCGCTCGTCGAAGCGATCCAGCACGGGGCGAACGAACATCACGGGGCGAAGGAACATGAAGCGATACGACACGAACCCGCCATCCTCGCGGCGGGAGTCGGCGCGGCGGGAGTCGAATCCAACCCCGGCGCCGCGCGTCAGGCGGCCGAGCGGATCCGGTCGCTGTGGGGTTTCGACGTCGTCATCGCCTCCGACGTCCTCACCGCGCACATCGGCGCGTTCCGCGGCGGCCCGGGCACGGTACTGGTCGCGGGTACCGGCGCGGTCGCGTACCGCGTCGACGGCGACGGTGCCACCAACCGCGCCGACGGCTGGGGCCCCTGGCTCGGCGACGAGGGCAGCGGCCGGTGGATCGGGCAGGCCGGCCTGGTCTGCGCACTGCGCGCAGCCGACCGCCGCGGGCCGCGCACGGCCCTCGAAGACGACGCCCGCGCCATCGCCGGCGACCTGCGCGACCTGCCGCGCGCCGTCACCGGCGGGGACGACGTGGCGCGCGCGCTGGCCTCGTTCGCGCCGGCCGTTCTCGCCCGGGCCGAGGCGGGTGACGGGGTGGCCGCCGGCATCGTGGCCGAGGCCGTCCGCCGCCTCGCCGAGACCGCGTCGTCGGTCGCCGCCCCGGGCTCGCGGGTGAGCGTCATCGGCGGCCTCACCGGCGACCCGGCCTTCCGGCGGCGGCTGGTCGACGAGCTCGTCCGGCACCGCCTGGTGCCGTGCCGCCCCGCCGGCACGTCGCTGGACGGAGCGGAACTGCTCGCCGCCCGCCACGACCTTCCCCACGAAAGGTACGCAATCCGTGTCTGACCTCGTCAAGCACCCGCGCCGGCTGGACCACGTCCACGCCGAACTGGCGGCGCTGACCACCGAGGTGGTCCCACCGGAGCTCCGCGACCTCGACGTCCTGCCCACCGATCAGCTCGCCGCGCTGATGAACCAGCAGGATCAGGGCGTGCCGTCCGCCGTGGCGGCGGCGCTCCCCCAGATCAGTAGCGCGATCGACGCCATCGCGGAGCGGATGCGGGCCGGCGGCCGGCTCATCTACATCGGCGCCGGTACGCCCGGCCGGCTCGGCATCCTCGACGCGAGCGAGTGCCCACCCACCTTCAACACGGACCCGTCCCTCGTGGTCGGCATCATCGCGGGCGGCGACACCGCGATCAGGACAGCGGTCGAGGACGCCGAGGACGACCCGCGGGGCGGAGCCGACGCGCTCGCGGCGATCGCGCTCACCGCGTCGGACGCGGTTGTCGGCGTCTCGGCGTCCGGCCGTACCCCGTACGTGATCGGCGCGCTCGGGTACGCGCGCCAGCGGCAGGCGCTCACGGTCGCGCTCGCGTGCAACGCCGGTTCCCTGGTCGGCCGCGAAGCCGACCACGCGATCGAGGTCGTCGTCGGGCCCGAGTTCGTCGCCGGGTCGACGCGCCTGAAGGCCGGTACCGCGCAGAAGCTGGTGCTGAACATGATCTCGACGATCGCGATGATCCGGCTCGGCAAGACGTACGGCAACATCATGGTCGACCTGCGCACGACCAACGAGAAGTTGCGGGCCCGCGCCGAACGGGCCGTCCTGCTCGTCACGGGCTGCTCGCCGCAGGAGGCCCGGCAGGCCCTGGCGCGCTGCGGCGGTTCGGTGCGCGCCGCGATCCTGATGCTCTCCCGCGACCTGACCGCGAAGCAGGCCGCGGAGATCCTCGCCCAGGCGCCCAGCCTGCGCGCCGCGCTGGGCGAGGCCTAGGAATCTGGGGCGGACAGCAGGCGCAGCGCGTCGGCGACCCGGCCGCCGGTCCGGTCCAGCGCCTCCCGGCAGCGCTGCGGCGTGGCCGGACCGCCGGGAAGGTCGCGGACCAGCAGGTACACCAGCGCCGTCTTGATGTCGCCGCACAGGTCCAGGGCCGCCGCGCAGTCCGCGTCCGCGGCGCCGCTGGCCTGGGTGAGCATCTCGACCGCGCGGCCACGCAGCTTCGCGTTGGTGGGCCGCATGTCCACCATCATGTTGCCGTAGGTGTGGCCGAGCCGGACCATGAGCGCCGTGGAGAAGGTGTTGAGGATCATCTTCTGCGCGGTACCGGCCTTGAGCCGGGTGGAGCCGGTGATGGCCTCCGGGCCGGTGTCCGCGGCGAGCAGGTAGTCCGTGAGCGGTGCCAGCGGCGCGTTCGGGTTCGAGGTGATCAGGGCCGACACCGCTCCGGCGGCGCGCGCGGCCGACAGGGCCGCGCCGACATAGGGGGTACGGCCCGAGGCGGACAGCCCGATCACGACGTCCGCGTCGGCCACTCCCCCGGCGTCGGTACCCCCGTCGTCGTCCTCGGCGTCCTCGACCGCGTGCAGGAACGCCACCGCACCACCCGCCTGGTGGGCGAGGACCACGCGGTCGTCGACGCCGAACGTGGGCAGCAGTTCGGCGGCGTCCAGTACGCCCAGCCGGCCGGAGGTGCCGGCGCCGAAGTAGTGCACCCGGCCGCCGGCCGACACCCGGGGCACCGCGGCGTCCACCAGTTGCGCGAGGGCGGGCAGTACCGCGGCGACCGCGTCGGGTACCCGGCGGTCCTCGTCGTTGAGCAGGCGGACCAGTTCGAGGGTGGATACCACGTCGATCTCGGCGGTCCGCGCGTTGACCAGCTCGGTCGGCGACGAGACCCGGACACCGGGCTGCTTCACGAGGCGCCGCCTGGCAGCGCGTCCATCGGCTGGTCCGCATCGGCGCGGGCGCGCCGGCTGGCGACCGCCCGGCGGGTCGCGTCGAGTGCCGCGGTCGCCTGGTCGTAGCGGCGCTGGGCGACCGCGACGAACAACACGTCGACGACGCTCAGCGCGGCGATGCGCGACGCCGTCGCACCGGACCGGAACGTGGTCTCCCGGTCCACCGTCACCAGCAGCACGTCGGCCACGGCGGCCAGCGGCGAGTTGGGCACTCCGGTGAGCACGATGGTCCGGGCGCCGTGCGCGCCCGCCTCCCGGACCGCGTCGATGATGTCCAATGTGGACCCCGTGTGCGAGACGCCGATCACGACGTCCGCGGGGCCGAGCAGTGCGGCGGCGGTCAGCGCGGCGTGGGTGTCGTGCCAGGCGTACGCGATCAGGCCGATGCGGTGCAGCTTCTGCTGCAGGTCGAGCGCGACCACCGCGCTCGCCCCGACGCCGACGACGTCCACCCGGCGGGCCTGCGCGGTCAGTGTCACCGCCTCGGCCATCGCGGCCCGGTCCAGGTTCCGCGCGGTATCGGCGATCGCCTGCTGGTCGGTGAAGGTGATGGTGTTGATTATCGCGTCGAGGTCGTCGTCGCGGCCGATGTCGGAACCGACCTCCCGGTTCGCCGCGCGTTCCTGTTCCCGGCCGGACTCCGCGGCCAGCGCGACACGCAGTTCCCGGTACCCGCGCACGCCCAACTCGTGGCACAGACGCAGCACGGTCGTCTCCGAGGTCTGCGCGGCCTGGGCGAGCTCCGAGATGGTCTGCGTCGAGGCGCGCGCCGGATCTCTGAGGATGTAGCTCGCGACCCGGCGCTTGGACGGCACCAGGCTCGGCTTCAGCCCGCGCAGCCGGGTCAAGACCTCTTGGCTGGCAACGTGTTGGTCGCGGTTGTTGACGGCCATCTCAGTCGCCACCGTTCGTCCGCGCGAGCGACAGTTCGCGCTGCATCACATGACACGCCAACCGGTACCGACCCGCCTCGGGCAGCAGCGGGGGCTCCACGCCACGGCATACCTCCTCGGCGAGCGGGCAGCGGGGATGGAACCGGCAACCGGCCGGCGGGTTGGCGGCGTCCGGCACCTCGCCGCGCACGACCGTACCGCGGCGCGGGGCGTCGAGGCTGGGATCCGCGACCGGTACCGCCGCCAGCAGGCCCCGCGTGTACGGGTGCTTCGGCGTATCCGAGACGACGTCCCACGGACCGTACTCGACGATCTTGCCGAGGTACATGACCGCGATGTCGTCGGCGAGATGTCGCACCATGCCGAGATCGTGCGAGATGAAGACGAAGGTGAGCCCCAGGTCGGTACGCAGCCGGGCGAGCAGGTTGATAATCTCCGCGCGTACCGACACGTCGAGCGCGGAGACCGGCTCGTCGAGTACCAGTACCCGTGGGCGTACCGCCAGCGCCCGGGCGATCCCGATGCGCTGGCGCTGCCCGCCGGAGAGCTGGTGCGGGTACCGGCCGGCCGTGGCGGCGGACAGCCCCACCGTCGCCAGCAGTTCGCCGACGGGGCCGGTACCCGAGGGCAGCCGGTGTACGGTCAGCACCTCCGCGAGCGCCGTACCCACCCGCTGGCGCGGGTCCAGCGACGTGTACGGGTCCTGGAAGACGAGTTGGACCGTGCGCCGCAACTGGCGCAGCGCGCGGCCACGGGCCAGGTCGATCCGCTCGCCGAGCACCTCGACGCTGCCCGAGTCAGGCCGCTCCAACCGGGTCATCAAGCGCGCCAGGGTCGACTTGCCGCAGCCGCTCTCGCCGACGACACCCAGCACCCGGCCGGGCGCCACCCGTACCGACACGTCGTCCAGGGCGTGTACGTCACCGCGGCCCGGCGTGCGGTAGTGCTTGACCACGCCGCGCACCTCGATCGCGGGTACCTCAGGCATGGACACCTCAGGCATGGGCCGCCTCCCGCGTGCTCGCGGGCGTCCACTGCTCGGGCGGTACCCAGCAGGCGGCCCGGCTGGCGCCGCGCGAGAGCAGCGGCGGTTCCTCGACCGTGCAGCGGTCCTGCCGTTGCGGGCAGCGCGGCGCGAACGGGCAGCCGGCCGGCAGCGTGGCCAGGGAGATCGGTACGCCGCCGATCTGCGGCAGCGGCGCCTGGTGCGGGTCGGCCGGGGTGGGCAGCGAACGCAGCAGGCCGGCGGTGTACGGGTGCTGCGGGCTGGCGAACAGCGTTCTGGTGTCGGCGAGTTCGACGACCCGGCCCCCGTACATGACCGCGACCCGGTCGGCGATCCGGGCCACGCCGCCGAGATCGTGCGTGATCCAGACGACCGCGAGCCCGTACTCCTCGCGCAGCCGCACGACGAGTTCGAGGATCTGCTGCTGGATGGTGACGTCCAGCGCGGTGGTCGGCTCGTCGGCGATCAGCAGCCGGGGCCGCGGCGCGATCGCGCTGGCTATGAGTACCCGCTGCCGCATGCCGCCGGAGAGCTGGTGCGGGTACAGGCGCATCAGCCGGGCGGGCGAGGGCAGGCCGACCTCGTCCAGTACCTCCTCGGCGCGCCGCCGTGCGTCCACTGTGGACCATCCGTGCGCGCGCAACCCCTCGGTCACCTGCTTGCCGACGCGCATCACCGGGTTCAGTGAGCTCATCGGATCCTGGTACACCATCCCGATTTTCGCGCCCCGCACGCCGCGCCGCCGCGACTCGCGCAGCGCCAGCAGGTCCTGCCCGTCGAGCAGCACCCGCCCCGCGGTGACCGACCCGGCGGCCGGCAGCAGGCCCGCGATGCTGAGCGCGGTGAACGACTTGCCCGAGCCCGACTCCCCCACCACGGCGACGGTCTGTCCGCCGCGTACGTCGAGGTCGACGCCGCGCAGGATCTCGAGCGACCCGGACCCGGCCCGTACCGCCGCGTGCAGCCCCTCGACGGCGAGCAGCTGCTGCTGGCTTTGGCTCATCTCGACTCCCGCCGCGGGTCGAAGGCGCCGCGCAGGCCGTCGCCGAGCAGGTTCAGCGCGATCACCGCGACGACGATCGCCACCGCCGGGAAGGTCAGCGTCCACCAGGCGTTGGTGACGGTGTCCCGGGCGTCCGCGACCATCAGGCCGAGGCTCGCCGCCGGCGGCTGCGTGCCCAGGCCGAGGAAGGACAGCGCCGACTCGGTGAGGATGGCCCAGGACAAGGCCAGCGTCACCTGCACGACGATCGGCGCGGCGACATTGGGCAGCACGTGTCGCAGCAGGATCCGCCACGTCGGCGTCCCCAACACCCGCTGCGCCCTGATGTACTCGGCCGCGCCGACGGACAGGGTCGGCCCGCGGGAGACCCGGGCGAAGATCGGCGTATAGACGACCGCGATCGCGATGGCCGTGTTCTGCCAGCCGCTGCCCAGCGCCGTCACGACGGCCAGCGCCAGCAGGATCGCCGGAAACGCGAACAGGATGTCGACCAGCCGGCTGACCACCTGGTCGACCCAGCCGCGGAAGAACCCCGCCGCGATGCCCAGAATCGAGCCGATCAGCGTGGCCGCGGCGACGGAGACCAGCGACACCCGCAGCGAGGTCCAGATGCCGACGGCGACCCGGGCCGCGATGTCCCGGCCGAACTGGTCGGTGCCGAACCAGTAGCGCGCCGACGGCCCCGAAAGCCGGTCGGTCGGGTGCTGCTCGATCGGGTTGTGCGGCAGGACGCCGAGCGCGCCGAGGACGGCGACGGCCGCGAGGATCGCGATGGCGACCAGGCCGATGCGGCCGTTGCCGTTGTGCCAGATCCGCCGCAGCAGGCCGGGACCGGCGGGCGCGGCGGCGACCGGAGCCGCCCGGTCCGCGATGGGAAGCGTGCTCATGCGGTACGCGTCCGCGGGTCCAGTACCCGGTAGACCAGGTCGACGAGCAGGTTCACCAGTACGAAGAGCGCGGCGATGACGAGCACGGTGCCTTGCACGACC
>JBPYFB010000237.1:0-7626 GCA_051986465.1 Rugosimonospora sp. | reverse complement strand
GAACGGGAGCTGGCCGCCCAACTCGCCGGCCTGCGCACGCACATGCTCGTCGCGCTGGGTTCCGTGGTGGTCACCCTCGCCGGCTCGCTCGTGGTCAGCAGCAACCCGGCGGTACTGGCGACGCCCGTCATCACCGGCGTCGGCTTCCTCGGCGGCGGCGCGATCCTGCGCGAGGGTACCGGCGTGCGCGGGCTGACCACCGCCGCGACCCTATGGGTCACCGCCGCCGTCGGTATCGCGACCGGGCTGCGCCAATGGCTGCCGGCCGTCGCCGGCACGGCGCTGGCGCTGGGCGTACTGGTACTGGTGCGCCGGCTGGAGCACGAGATCCTGCCGCACCGCCGGCCCATGGAGATCACTCTGACGCTCACCAGCGACGCGGCCTTCCACGACGTGGAGCTGCGCGCGCGGGAGTTCCTGTGCGAGGGGCGGGTGGTGCGGATCAATTTCAACGGTACGGATCACCAGATCCTGATCATCGCGAAGCCGCGCGAGCACCACCGGCTCACCGAGATCAGCGAGAAGCTGCGCGCGCTGGAGGGCGTGCAGGGCGTCGAGATGATCCGCTAGCTAGATTTCACACCCGACGAGGACGGCCTCGGGTTCCAGGGTCACGCCGAAGGCGGCGCGCACCCCGTCGCGGATCTCGCGGGCCAGGCCGACCAGGGCGCCGCTCGTGCCATCGCCCCGGTTGGTGAGGGCGAGCGTGTGCTTGGTGGAGATGCTCACGCCGGCATGCTGGCCCCGGTACCCCTTGTGAAATCCGGCGCGCTCGATCAGCCAGGCCGCGCTCACCTTGACCGCGCCCTGGTACGGCCAGGAGGGCGGCTCCGCGCCCACCTTCGTGAGGGCGGTCGCGCGTACGTCGGCGTAGGTGTCCGGGTCGAGGACCGGGTTCTGGAAGAACGAGCCGACCGAGTACGTGTCGGGGTCGTCCGCGTCGAGCACCATGCCCTTGCCGGCGCGCAGGGTCAGCACCGCCTCGCGTACCCGCGCCGCCGGTACCCGCTCGCCGACGGCCACGCCGAGCGTACGGGCGAGCTCGGCGTACTGTACCGGCGCGGAGAGGGGCGAGCGCTGTAGCCGGAAGGTCACCGCGAGCACCACGTACCGGTCGTTGCGCTTGAACAGGCTGGTACGGAAGCCGAGCTGGCACTGTTCGGGGGAGGCGTCGAACACCTCGTCGGCCACCCGGTCGTACAGCGGCACCGCGTGCAGCACCTCGGCGATCTCGTGCCCGTACGCCCCGACGTTCTGGATGGGCGTGGCCCCGGCCGATCCCGGTATCCCGGACAGGCACTCCAGGCCGGCGAGGCCCTCGGCGAGGCTGGTGCGCACCACCTCGTCCCACCCCTGCCCAGCCTCGGCGGTGAGCAGGACGGTGCCGTCGGACTGCTCCGCGAGGCTGACCCCCGCCGACCGCACCAGCAGGGCCGTACCGTCGAACCCCTCGTCGGCGATCACCACGTTGCTGCCGCCCGCCAGGACCAGCAGCGGCTCGTCCACCTTGGCGACATCACGCACCGATTGCACGATTTCCTGGCGATCCGTCGTAATGATCAGGCGCCGCGCCTGCCCGCCGAGCCGCAGCGTCGTATACGGGCCGAGCAGGGCTTCACCACAATCGATCACGCTCTTAGACTATCGGCCTTGGCGGCGGGCGCGGCTTGGTCGGCCACGTTCTAGGCTGGGGAGGGACGGTTCCGGCGCGAACAGACGCGAGAGGATCGTGATGGGCAGATCGCTTGGGAGCAAGGATTTCTGGCTCGCGTCACTGCGCGCGGACGGACCGGCCTTCCGCGCGGCAGTGGCCGAGGCGCCGCTCACCTCACCGGTACCGTCGTGTCCCGGGTGGACGGTCCGCGACCTCGTCGCACACCTCAGCGGCGTGTACGCGTTCGTACGCGACCACGCGCCGCGCGGCCTCACGACAATGCCCGAGCGCAGCCGGCGCCAGTACGAGCCGGCCGCCGACGCTGACGTACTCGCCGGCTGGGACGAGCAGTTCGCCGCGCTGCTCGCGATGCTGGACGCTCTCGACCCCGAGCTGCCCGCCTGGAACTGGGCTCCGCAGGCCAAGAAGGCCGGCTTCTGGCACCGCCGGATGGCCCACGAGACGGCGATACACCGCTGGGACGCCCAGTTCGCCGTGGTCAGCGCCGAGCCGATCGAGGCGAAGCTGGCGGTGGACGGCATCGCCGAGGTGCTCGACACGTGGCTGCCTTCCGGCCGGGGCACCGGCCTCAAGGACGTGTACGGGATGATCGCCCTGCACGCGACCGACGCCGACCACGAGTGGTACGTGCGCCTGCGCGGCAACGGTGGCCTGGCCCTGCTCGATACGGACACCCTGCTCGACTCCGACGAGCACCACGAGCGCGCGGTCGCCGCCGGTACCGCCAGCGACCTGCTCCTCGCGCTCTTCGGCCGGGTCGGCTTCGACGTGCTCGAGATCAGCGGCGACGAGCGCCTGCTCGACGCCCTCCGAACTGGATAGGGCTAGCTCATTTCGGCGCGTACCCGCGTCGCCAGCTCGTACGTCTCGTCGCCGAACAGCACGAGCCGTGCCTCGGTCAGCGCGCAGCTCGCCGTGCCCAGCGCGGTCAGCGCCTGGCGGATCGCGTCCGGAACCGGCCAGCCGTAGATGCCCGCCGAGATCAACGGGAAGGCGATCGTATCGGCACCCAGCGACTCGGCGAGCTTCAGCGAGTTGGTGTAGCAGTTACGCAGCAGCGGGGAGCGGTCCTCCCGCTTGGCGAAGACCGGCCCGACGGTGTGGATGACCCAGCGCGCCGGAAGGTGACCGGCGCTCGTGGCGGTCGCTTCGCCGATCGGCAGCCCACTCTTGTACCGCGAATCCCGTAGCTTGCGGCATTCGGCGAGGATCACCGGCCCGCCGCGGCGGTGGATCGCCCCGTCGACGCCGCCGCCGCCCAGCAGGGACGAGTTGGCGGCGTTCACGATCGCGTCGACCTGTTGGCGGGTGATGTCCCCCGCGACCAGTGCGATCTCCATGGCTCACTCCCCTATGCGGGCCGGACGGTCGATGGCAGCGGGAGCCCGGCGCGGGCCGGGCACGGCGGGCTCGCCGAAGATGTGGCGGGTCAGCAGCGTCGCGCCGGCCACCGCGGCCGGCATGATCAGTACGGCGCCGAGCGGGATCAGGAAGCAGACGAAGACACCCACCCCGAAGCCGAGGGCGAGCGGGCGGTGCTGGCGCAGCACCCGGCGGCGATCGCGCAGGCGCATGCCGCGGCGGGCGAAGGCGACCCCGGTCAGCTCCAGCGACAGCGCCCAGCCGCCGACGAAGGCGCCGATCACCGGTACCACGGTCTGGCCGATCGCGGGCAGGAGGCCGCCGAGGAACAGCGCGAGGCCCACCACTGCCGAGAAGACGAGCAGCCGTACCGACTCGCCCAGCCCGCGCAGCAGCTCCCGCCACCACGGCGGGGTGATCGCGCCCGGCAGGCCGCCGCAGCGCTGGTCGACCTCCTCGGAGATCTTCTCGTAGAACGGGTCGCCGATCGCGAGCGTCAGCGCGGTGAACCCGACGATGAACACCAGCCCGGCCACCCCTAGCAGGGCGATGCCGGCGAGCACGCGGGTCAGGTCGCGCAGTTGGGCGGGCCAGCCGTTCGCGAACCAGGTGATCACCCGGGAGATGTCGTCGATGAAGTACACGAGCAGCCCGAAGGCCGCGACCAGCAAGACGAAGGTGATCAGGGCCGGGAGCACGCCGAGCACCACGAGCCGGGGACTGCGCCCATACAGGGCGAGCCCTCGGCCGAGCATTCTCAGGCCGTCGGCGAACTGCTTGCCAGGGCGGGTGGCGGACCCAGCTCGCATCTGCACATCCACAGGGTAGTCACCAGGAGAGCCCCCGGCGCGCTGCCGAGGGCTCCCCTTGATTGATGTGGCTAAGGCACTTACAGCAGACCCAGCAGGGCCGCCCCGGCCGGCGTACCCAGGCCGGTCGTGTTGTCGTATCCAGGTGCGGTTTGGATGGCCAGACCCTGGAAGTCGAAGGTCCGGACCGTGGTGCTCAGGCCACCGCTGGCGTCCACCGCGTTGATGTAGTCGACGCGTACGACCCCGTTGTTCTCGTGCACGACGTCCTTGATCGCGCCGCTCTTGCCGGCGAGCTGGTACAGCGCCGGGTTGATGAAGCCGTGTCGCTTGCCGAGCATCTGGTCGGCGACGGCGACGTATCCAGCGAACAGCGGCGAGGACAGGCTCGTGCCACCGATGCGGTACTGGTCGTAGTAGACCCCGTCCGGGAAGGTCTGGGTCGCGCCGACCAGCATGCCGGTGTTGGGGTCACCGACCATCGAGATGTCCGGTACCACGCGGCCGACCTTGTTCTTGCCCTTCTGGTTCTGGTGAGCCAGCGCGTCCGGTACGACGCCCTTCTGGTACCACGGCTCGGCGAACACGCGGCTCGTACCGCCGCCGGAACCGTACTGGTACTTACCAGGTGCCGCCGGCGACCACGCGCCGTTGCTCAGCGCGCTGCGCCCGGTCTCCCAGCCGGTCTCCACCACGCGGGCGCCCTTGGCGTCGATGCCGACGCTGGTGCCGCCGACCGCGGTCACCCACGGGCTGGAGGCGGAGAAGTCGGGCGACGGGGTGCCGAGGTTGCCCACCTCGTCGCCGCTGTCACCGGAGGAGAAGTACAGGCCGATGCCTTCCAGCGCCGCCTCTACCGCGATCGACTCGAACGCCTTCACCTCGGCGTTCGGCACGTCCTCGCCGAGGTCGCCGTACGAGTTGGAGACGATCTGCGCCAGGTTCTTGGAGACGACCTCGTTGAGCGCCTTGTCCAGCGAGAGGTCAAGGCAGTCCGAGCCGCCCACGTACAGGATGTGCGCGCCGGGTGCCATGGCGTGCACCGCCTCCACGTCCAGCGTCTGCTCGCCGTACCAGCCGGCTGCGTCGCACTGGTCCGCCGGCTCGAGCGCGGCGGTCGGCGGGAAGACGTCCTCGCTGAACTGGCTCGCCGCAAGCGGGTGCGACGGGTCGTTGCGGCTGGCGTACTCGGCCGCGTCCTTGTACAGGGTCGGCGAGGCGAACGCGTCGACGATCGCCACGGTGGTACCCCGACCGTCCACACCGGACGCTGCCAGGCTGGTCAGCCCGTACGCGGCGCGCAGCTGCGTCGGCGTGTACCCGGTGGGTGCGTACGGCAACGGGTTGGGGAAGCCGCCCCCGTACGCCGGGTCGGTGGTGTCCACCTTCTGCGCCCAGTACGCGCTCGTCGGCTGGGCGTTGCGGAAGCCGTCCGGCGGCGGTACGTCCGAGGGGTTCGCCGCGGCGCTGGCGCTGGAGCTGGCCTTGCCAGACTCGTCGTGCCCGCCGCGGATGTTCGGGTGCGCCAGGTTCAGCGCCTGGTCGACGCCGACGACGCCGGTGACCAGCGCGCCCACCGAGCCGGGTACGGTCAGCTCGCGGTCGGCCGCGCGCAGCACCTTGCCCTTGACCCGGTACATGTTCAGGTCGACGCCGAACGCCTTCTGGGCCTGCGCGACGGTACCGCTGGCCTCGACGTAGAGGTTGTTCGCGGCGACCGAGGCGATGCCGAAGCCGGACGACTTCAACCAGGATCGCACCGCCGATACCGAGGCGTCGGTCGGCCCGTACTGCTGGAGCACCTGGGACGTGCTCAGGAAGTTGCGGTATGTGGTGCTGCCGGGAGAGGTGAGCGCCTGGGCAGCCGCCTCGGCACCCGCCTGGTTACGCAGGTTCAGGTACACCCGGAATGTGATCTTCTGACTGGTGGTGGCCGCGGACACCCGGTTGGCGCTGCTCGCCCATGCGGCGTGCGACCCAACGATGGTGGCGCGGTCTGTTGCGGACGCGGGCGTCACGAACGCCGCGACGCCGACCGCCGCCACCGCCGTGATGCCCAGGATTACTCCCGTGCGTCTCCTCATTGGAAACCCTTTCGCTCGACTCAGACCCGGCAGCGACTGCGCCCGAGGGGGTGGCGGTGCGTGGCGCGACAGGTCGGACGGGCTGAGGCTAACGACCAGGAGCGTACAGATCTAGATCTGCCCGGGATCGCGAGGGTCGGGTGGGCTGGGGATCAAGGGTCTCAGTCGGCCAGCCGCACGCGTACCCGCCGGTTCGCCTTGCCCTTGCTCTCCACCTTGACCACGGTCAGCTTGCCGACCTGGCCGGTGGAGGCGACGTGGGTTCCGCCGTCGGCCTGCACGTCCAGCCCGACAATGTCCACGATGCGGACCTCCTGCTCGTCCGGCGGGATCAGGTTGGTCTGGGTGCGGATGATGTCCGGGAGGGCGAGCGCCCGCTCCCGCTCCAGTACCCGTACCTCGATGCGCCGGTCCGCGACCAGCTCGGAGTTGACCAGGTCCTCCAGGCGCGCCTTGAAGTCCGGCGGTACCTCCGGCAGGTTGAAGTCCATCCGCGCCTCGCCGGGCTCCATGTTCCCGCCCGTCACCAGCGCGCCGAAGTCGCGGAACACCACGCCGCACAGGACGTGCAGGCCCGAGTGGGTACGCATGAGCAGGCTGCGGCGCTGATCCTCGACCGCGCCGGTGACCTCGGTACCGACGGGCGGCAGCGGATCGCCCTCGGCGGGCAGCAGGTACAGGTCGTCGCCCTTGCGCGTACCGACGATCCGGGTCTGTACGCCCTGCCAGAGCAGCACCCCGTGGTCCGGCGGCTGGCCGCCCCCGCCCGGGTAGAACGCCGAGCGGTCCAGCACGATCCCGGTCTCCGGATCGCTGGCGAGCACCGTACAGGTCCACTCGCGCAGGGTCGGGTCGGCGAGGTCGAGGCGGCTGGTACGGCCATGCTGCGTGACGCCCATGGCAGTGCAGACTACCCCTGCGACAGGAAGCCGCTGATCCGTTGCCGGAGGTCGGCTCGGTCGGTCCAGAGCACGCCGGGGCCCGGGTACATGTGGAGCGTCGCGTCCCCCAGCGCCTCGGCGAGCTGGCGGGCCGCGCCGGCCGGGTGCAGCGGGTCGCCCTCGCAGCCGAGCACGAGGGCGGGTACCTGCACCTCGCGCAGCGCGGCCAGGTCGGGTACCGGCACGTCGGACAGGAGCGTGCCGAGCGCCGGGGACAGCGGATGGCGGGCCAGCTCCTCGGCGCGCTGGCGCAGGTACACCTGAAAGCTTGTCGAGTCGCGCAGCGGCGCCGGCACCTCCGCCGCGATGGCCGACCGCAGCGCCGCGCCGCCGGCCCGCAGGTCTGCCAGGCGCTGTGCGGCAGCGGGCGGGCGGCCGGCCAGCGTCGCGGGCAGGAAGAAGACCAGGCGCTCGAAGCGCTCGGGCGCGGTCGCGACCAGCCGGCACAGCGCACCCGCGCCGAGACTCACGCCGAGCGCCCGGCTCGCGCCGAAGGCGTCCGCGACCGCGGCCAGGTCCGCGGCGAGATCGGCATAGGTCCACGCGCCTTCGGGCGCGCCGGAACGGCCGTGGCCGCGGAACTGGAAGAAGATTTTGGTACCGGTGACCCCGCTGCCCAGCGGCCGGGTCTCGGCGATGCCGTTGCCCAGGCCGTGCGCGAAGACGGTGACCGGCTCACCGTGGCCGGCGCGCAGGTATTCGAGGTCCACGCCGTGCGGGGCGTGGAAGATCACCAGGGGCCGTGGCCGTCCACG
>JBPYFB010000236.1:0-10771 GCA_051986465.1 Rugosimonospora sp. | reverse complement strand
GAAGGCCGCGGACGGCAATGCCAAGCTGCAGCGGGGCCTGCGGGCGCACCTGCCCGAGCCGGCCGACTTCGACGACTGGCACTACCTGACCCAGCTCAACCAGGCGCGCGCGGTGAGCCTGGGCGTCGAGCACTTCCGCGCCCAGCGCCCGGTGTGCATGGGCGCGATCGTGTGGCAGCTCAACGACTGCTGGCCGGTCACCTCCTGGGCCGCGGTGGACGGGGACGGCCGGCGCAAGCCGCTGTGGTACGCCCTTCGCCGGGTCTTCGCCGACCGGCTGCTCACCGTCGCGGCCGAGCCGGACGGCGGACTCGCGCTGGTCGCCGTGAACGAGAGCGCGGCGCCGTGGCGGGCGCGGGCGCAGGTGACCCGGTCGGCGCTGACCGGCTCGCAACTGGGCCGCGCCGAACTGGACCTGTCGGTACCGGCCCGGGGCTCGGTGCGCCTGCCGCTGCCGCCCGAGGTGGCCTGCGCCGACGACCCGAGTACCGAACTGGTGAGCGCCGCGGTTGGGGATACCCGCGCCTGGTGGTTCTTTGCCGAGGACCGCGACATTCCCTTTGCCGAGGCCCGCTACGAGGCCACCGCCACCCCGGTGCCCGGCGGGTACCGGGTGACCGTGCGGGCCGGGACGATCCTGCGCGACCTGACCCTCTTCCCGGACCGGTTGGATCCGGACGCCGAGGTGGACCAGGCGATGGTCACGCTGTTGCCCGGCGAGGTGGCCACGTTCACCGTGACCTCGCGCCGCGACCTGGACACCGAGGCGCTGACCCGGCGGCCGGTGCTGCGCTGCGTCAACGACATCGCGCCGCTGCGCGCCGACCTATTGTCCACAGTGGACTACGGCGCGGCCGCCTGACCCGCTCGGGCCTCGGCCACCAAGATCGCCGCAACCGTACCCCATGATCGCCGCAACTTCGGCCCCAAGATCGCCGCAACTTCATTGAAGTTGCGGTGTTAGGGGCCGCCCAACACCGCAACTTCAATGAAGTTGCGCGGATCTTGGCGGGGTCGCGGCGGGGATCTTGGCGGGGTCGCGGCCGCGCGGGCCCGCGGTCTGACGTGGGTTGCCGGTAGATTGTCGGCCATGCTGAGGCTGCCGCTCAGGATCGCGTTCTATCTGCTGGTGCAGTTGCCGGCGATCGGGGTCGCGTACGGTCACCGGTGGCTGGAGCGGCGCGCCGGGGGAGAGTTCCGGCCGCTCAGCATGGTGGTCTACCGGATCGTCGGGGTCATGGTGCTGGTCGCCGCCGTCGTCGTGGTCGCCTCCGTGCTCGCCATGGCGCGCCGGCTCTGACCGCCGGCCGCCACCCAGGTTCACCCGTTTCGCGCGATGCCCGGGCACCACACCGGGTGTGAGAGTGTTGTCGTGCCGGAGCCGATCGCGGACTTTTTCCAGCAGGTCGCCGTGCGCGGGCACGAGCCTGTCCTGGAGGGTACGGCGTTCACACTGCGCTTCGACCTGAGGCACGGGGCCGGGACCGAACACTGGTACGTCACGGTCGACGACGGGGACGTACGGGTGTCGCGGGAGGTGCGCGCCGCCGAGTGCGTCGTACACATGGATGCGGCCCTCTTCCGGCGCCTCATCGCCGGCGCCACCGCGGCCCAGGCGGCCTGGCTGCGCGGCGAGCTCACCGTCGAGGGCAATCCGGTGCCGCACCGGCTCTTCGACCGGATCTACCCCGGGCCGCCCGGCGCCCGCGACCCGCGCGACATGGTCACCCGGAGCAGGCGGCAGACGTGATGGACGACCGGATCCGGATCCTCGAAGGCAGCACGTTCATGGTCAGCGACGCCCGTGGCGACGTGCAGCCGCCCAGTACCTTCCCGACCGGGCTGTTCGCGTTCGATACCCGTTTCCTGTCCACCTGGCGGCTGCGGGTCAACGGTGAACCGCTGCACGCGCTCTCCCGCGACGAGCGGCAGTACTTCGAGGTCGTGTTCTTCCTCGCCCCGGGCGAGCCGACGCTCTACGTCGACGCGAAGCTGTCGGTCATCCGGCGGCGCTGGATCGGCGGCAGCTGTACGGAACTCCTGACCGTGCTCAACCACGACAACGAGGCCGTGGACGTCGCCGTACGGGTGGAGGCCGCCAGCGACTTCGCCGACATCTTCGAGATCAAGGACGTACGCGGGAAGAAGGGCACGACGTCGGTACGGGTGGAGGACGGCCAGCTGCGCCTGACGTACCAGCGCCAGTCCTTCCGGCGCGAGACGGTCATCTCCAGCAGCGAGCCGGCGCACTTCGACGAGCACGGGCTGAGCTTCGCCGTGCACCTCGAACCGCACCGCACCTGGGAGACCGAGCTGCGCGTGCAGACGCTGGGCGCCGATGGGCGGGACATCCGGGCGAGCCTGAACCGCCAGCCCAGCCGGACCAGGTCACAGCTGCACGACGAACTCGCCGAATGGCTCGCGAGAATGCCGCTGCTGGGGTGCGACTGCGAGCCGCTGGCGATGACGTACCACCGCAGCCTGGTCGACCTCGCCGCGCTGCGCTTCCCCCCGCTCGCCGGCGACGGCCGGACCCTGCCCGCGGCCGGCCTGCCGTGGTTCATGACGACCTTCGGCCGGGACAGCGTGTTCACCAGCCTGCAGGCGCTCCCGTTCGTACCCTCGCTGGCCGCTACCACGCTGGAGGTGCTCGGCCAGGCGCAGGGCAGCAAGCTGGACGACTTCCGCGACGAGGAGCCCGGCAAGATCCCGCACGAGCTGCGGTACGGAGAGTCCGCCGCGTTCGAGGAACTGCCGCACACGCCGTACTACGGTGGCGCGGACACCACGCCGCTCTACCTGATCCTGCTCGACGAGTACGAGCGGTGGACCGGTGACGGCAGGCTCGTGAAGCAGCTGGAGCGCCGGGCCCGCGACGCGTTGAACTGGATCACCGAGTACGGCGACCTGCTCGGCAACGGCTACGTGTCGTACCAGCGCCGCAACGAGCAGAGCGGCCTGGAGAACCAGTGCTGGAAGGACTCCTGGGACTCCATCTCCTGTCGCGACGGCCGGCTACCCGGCTATCCCCGCGCCACCTGTGAACTGCAGGGGTACGCCTACGACGCCATGGTGCGCGGGGCGCGGCTGGCCCGGCTGTTCTGGAACGACCCGGAGTACGCCGCCCGGCTGGAGATGCTCGCCGCGGACCTGCGGCTCCGGTTCAACCGGGATTACTGGATCGAGGACGGCGGGTACTACGCCCTCGCCCTCGACCCCGACGGCAAGCCGGTCGACGCGCTGTCCTCGAACATCGGGCATCTGCTCTGGAGCGGCATCGTCGAGCCGGACCGGGCCAGCAGGGTGGCCGACCATCTGCTCGGGGACTGCCTGTTCTCCGGGTGGGGGGTGCGTACCCTCGCCGAGGGCGAGTCCCGCTACAACCCCCTCGGGTACCACGTCGGCACCGTCTGGCCGTTCGACAACTCCTTCATCGCCTGGGGACTGCGCCGGTACAACTTCCGGGAGGAGGCGGCCCGGATCGCGGATGCCATGATCAACGCCGCCAAGTACTTCGACGGCCGCCTGCCGGAGGCGTTCGCCGGATACAGCAAGGAGCTGACCACCTACCCGGTCGAGTACCCGACGGCCTGCAGTCCCCAGGCCTGGTCCACGGGCACCCCGTTGCTGCTCCTGCGCACGATTCTCGGCATGGAGCCGCACGGCGAACACCTCATTGTGGAACCGGCACTGCCGTCCGGCATCGGCCGCGTCGAACTGCTCGACATCCCCGGTCGGTGGGGCCTGACCGACGCGTTCGGCCGGGGCCGGGGCGACACCCCGGTCGCGTTCCGGCGCTGAGCGCCGCCGGTACCCGCAAGAATGTTCAAGCCAGGCCCGGCCGCGAGCGCCCACAGTGGACGGTATGGACACCATGCTCGCCAACCTGGCGGCCGAGGCGCCGCACCGCGACCTTCCCGAGAAGGCCGACCTGTACGGCCGCCTGCTGGGCTCCTGGGATATCGACAACCGCTCCTACGACGAATCCACGGGGGAGTGGCAGGAGTACCGGCTGCAGTGGCACTTCGGCCGGATCCTCGACGGGTACGGGGTGCAGGACGTGCTGCGCAGCGAGCGCGGCAGCGGCACCACCGTCCGCGTGTACGACAGCGGCCTGCAGGCGTGGCGGGTCGGCTGGTACGGCCCGCGCTTCGCCAACTTCGCCACCCTGATCGGCCGGGCCCACGGCGACGACATCTTCCAGGACGGCGCCGGTACCGACGGCCGGCCGTTGCGGTGGAACTTCACCGGCATCGGGCCGGACGCGTTCCGCTGGGAGGGGTACATCTCCGACGACGCCGGCGCGACCTGGCGGCTGGCGCAGGAGATGCGCGCCCGGCGCCGCTGAGCACCAGAAATTCGCGGTGCCGCCACCGGGCCGTCGGCTGCGATACGCCTTTGTCGACTCCACTCGGCACGGATCCCGGGTGAGTGGAGGAGACGTGTCGAGTCGCGGGGATGTACCGCTGGTGATCGGGCACCGCGGGGCGTCCGGGTACCGGCCCGAGCACACGCTCGCCTCGTACGAGCTGGCCGCCCGGATGGGCGCCGATTTCATCGAGCCGGACCTGGTCACCACGAAGGACCACGTCCTCGTGGCGCGGCACGAGCCGGAGATCGGCGGCACCACCGACGTGGCCGCCCGCCCGGAGTTCGCCTCGCGACGCACCACGAAGCTGCTCGACGGCGTTGTGGTAACCGGCTGGTTCACCGAGGACTTCACGCTGGCCGAGCTGAAGACGCTGCGGGCGGTGGAGCGGCTGCCGGCGGTACGCAGGCACAACACGCTCTACAATGGACTGTTCCAGGTACCCACCTTCGACGAGGTCCTCCAGTTGCGCGAGCGCCTCTCGCACGAGCTCGCCCGGGAGATCGGCGTGTACCCGGAGACCAAGCACCCCACGTACTTCTGGGCGGCGGGCCGGCCGCTCGAGGGCGTACTCGTCGAGAAGCTGCGCCAGTACGGCCTGGACCGTGCCGACGCACCCGTGTTCGTGCAGTCGTTCGAGGCGGCGAACCTGCGCGCCATGCACGACGACTACGGGCTACGCTCGCCCAAGATCTTCCTGACCGGCGCGAGCGGTACGCCCTTCAACGACCGGCGCAGCTACGCCGACCACCTCACCCCGGCGGGCCTCGCCGAGCTGTCCCAGTTCGTCGACGGTATCGGGCCGGAGAAGAGCCAGATCATCCCGCGCAACCCGGACGGCACAGTGGGCACCCCCACCGCGCTCGTCGCCGACGCGCACGCGGCCGGACTGGCGCTGCACCCGTACACATTCCGGGCGGAGAACCAGTTCCTCCCGGCGCAGCTTCGGGTCGGCACCAACCCGAACGTGTACGGGAAGGCGATCGACGAGCAGATTGCGTACCTGCGCGCCGGCATCGACGGACTCTTCACCGACCAGGCCGACATCGGCGTACTCGCCCGCCAGCTCTTCCTCGCCGCGCGCGAGACGGTAGCCGCGCACTAGCCGAACCACTTGCGCGGCGGGGCGGCCATGTTGGACCGCCCCGCGCTTCGTGCGAACAATTCCCTACGGTCTGATGTAGATGCGGTACACCTCGACGGTCCTGCCGACCGTTGAGGTGAAGTCGTTGCAATGCCACTTGGTGAACGCCACGTCGTGGAATTCCCAGATCCCCCACCCGGCGTTCCAGGTGTAGTAGTAGATGTCGCCGGCGTTGTTACCGGAGCAGTACCCGTAGGTCGTCCAGGTGTCGTTCGGCGGGTTCAGCCCGCCCGCCAAGTACTTGTCGCCGGAGTTGGCGTAACAGGCCGGAAAGCCGTGATACGCCGTCCACAGCCGGAACCAGTCCGTGCGGCTGCCACAGGTGACCTTGTTGATGTCCGGAGTGACCACACCGGCATTGGTCACCGTGGCGGCCGTGCTGTGTGCACTCGCCGCCGACGATGCGAAGGCGCCGCCGGTGCCAGCGAACGCCAGCACAGCGGTCACACACACCGCTAAGCTGGTCCCCGTCAGTAGCCGTGACAAACGCATGTCATCCCCTCGATAGAATCCCCGAAGCGCCCGTGTTGGCGCTGACCCCGCGGCTAGTTTGCCCCGGACCGGGTGTGGCTGCGTTGACGATGCGCGCCGGGCGGTTGCCGTTCCGCGCAGGAAAACACCGCGGTCGCCTGTCAGCAGAGCCCGGCGACGCGGGACTCGCGAGTGGCTAGTCTCGCCACATGCGAGCCGCGTACGACGAGATCGCCGACTGGTACGCCGATTACGTGGTGAACGCCGCCGCCGGCTTCACCGCCCGGGTCACCGCCACCCTGCGCGAGGCGCTGGGTCAGGGCAGCGGTGTGTGCTGGGATGCCGCGTGCGGCACCGGTGCGTTCGCCGGCACCCTGCGGGAGTTGGGCTGGCGGCCGGTCGGCACCGACGTATCCCGCGGCCAGTTGCAGCACGCGGCCAGCCACGAACCGGTGGCCCTGGCCGACGCGACCCGGCCCCCGCTGCGTCCGGGGAGCGTGGCCGCGGTCGCCTCGGTGATGTGCCATACCGACCTCGACGATTACCCGGGGCTGTGCCGCGCCGCGGCGGTCCTGCTCGCACCGGGCGGGCGCTTCGCCCACGTGGGCGTCCATCCGTGCTTCGTCGGAGCCTTCGCCGACCGGGCGGACCCGGACCGGGCGGTCATCACACCCGGGTACTGGCGCCGGGAGCGCTCGTTCGCCAGTTGGAACTCCGGCGGAGTACGCGCCCGGGTCGGCGCCGTGCACCTGCCGCTCGCCGACCTGCTCGCCGCGGTACTGGACGCGGGCCTGGTGCTCGACGCGGTGCTGGAGAGCGGGGAGCCGACCCCGGACATCCTCGCGATCAGCGCGCATCGGCCGGCGGCGGTTCGGGCAGGCGGCCCCGCAGGACCGGGCCCTGCCGTACGGGTTGGTCGCCGATGAGCTCACGGCCGCGGCGGGCCTCCACCACCGCCTCCGCCACGCGCCCCAGGCTGCCCAGGGTCGCCGCCCGGGCCAGCCGGACCTCGCCCTCGCGCACCGCGTCCCCGAGGCGGAGGTACAGGGCGATCGCGGTGTCGTACGCCACCAGCGCCTCTTCATACCGGCCCTGCTTGTCGGCGACGCCGCCGAGCCCGGCCCAGGCGCTGCCGATCCCGCCGCCGTGCCCGATCCGCTCGCAGATGGCGAGCATCTCGCGGAAGTCGCGCTCAGCGTCGGGGTACCGGCCGGCCGCCTCGGCTGCCCAGCCCCGCTCCTGGTGGCAGTAGGCGAGCAGGTACTCGTCGCCGATCCGCCGCGCGATCGCGAAGGCCTGCTCGTTGAGCGCCGCGGCCTGCTCGCGCCGGCCGCCGAACCGGTACGCGAGGCCCAGCGCGAGCAGCACCCAGCCGTGCCGGTCGATGTCTTCCGGCGGGATCAGCTCCCGCGCCCGTTCGAGCAGCGGCGTGCTGGACTCGGGGCGCCAGAAGTTGTTGTAGAGGGTACCGAGGGCGGTGCGCACCTCGATCTCCTCCACCACGTCGCCGAGCGCGACGAACATTGCCAGCGCCTCGGTCAGCGCCGCCACCGCGTCGGCGAAGCGGTTCTGCGCCCGCAGCGCCTCGCCCAGCCGTCGCGTCACCTGCGCCGTCTCCCAGGCGTCGCCGAGCGGCTCGACGAGGGTCCGTGCCAGCTCCGCCGTGGCCAGCTCCTCCTGTACCCGGCCGGCGACGCCGTACGAGTGCGAGACCCAGCGCAGTGCCCGAACCCGGCGCAGGTCGTCCCCGAGCGCGGCGGCGAGCGCGTCGCCGGCCTGCCACAGCCGCAGCCGGTACGAGTGGTCCTCGGCGGCGGTCAGCAGCGGGTGTACCGCGAGCACCAACTCCCACCCCAACTGCGCGAGCCCTTCCTCGACCGCGACCGGCAGCACCGCGAGCACGTTGTCCCGCTCCTCGCGCAGCGAGGTGCCGGAGCGCGCGTACCGGGTGAGCCAGTCCAGGTGCCGGGCCAGGCAGGCGGTACGGTCGCCGGGCGTCTCCTGGGCGGTGAACGTCTCCGTCGCGTACAGCCGCAGCAGGTCGTGCAGCCGGTACCGGTCCGGCGCCGGGGACTCCGCGAGGAACGCGTCGACGAGCCGCTCCAGCGCGGCCGCGACCACGGGCTCGGCCATGCCGCACCGGGCAGCCGCCGCGGCGAGGCCGAACACCTGGCCGGGGTGCGCGCCGGCCCGCCGGAACACGAGCTGGTCCACAGTGGACAATTCGTCGTACGCGGTCTGGAAGGAGGAGCGCACGGCCCGGTCACCCAGGCGCAGCTCGTCGAGGCGGCGCCGGTCGTCCTCGAGCCGTTCGGCCAGCGCGCTGGGCGTCCAGTGCGCTCGGCTGCGCAGCCGGCCGCCCAGGATACGCACGGCCAGCGGCAGCCCGCCGCACGCCGCCACGATCCGCCGCGCCCCCTCCGGGTCGGCGGCGATTCGCTCCGCACCGGCGGTCGCGGCGAGCAGCGCCAGTGCCTCGTGCGGGCGTAGGCCGCCGAGCGTGATGTTGGTGGCGCCGGGCAGGTCGGCCAGGAGGCGCCGGCTGGTGACGATCGCCAGGCAGCCCGCGCCGCCGGGCAGTAGCGGTCGCACCTGCGCGGCGTCCAGGGCGTCGTCGAGCAGCACGAGCACCCCGCGGTCGGCGACCGCCGAGCGGAACCGCGCGGCCAGCTCCTCCAGCGTGCCGCGGCGCTCCTCCTCGGGCCGGCCGAGTGCGCCGAGGAACCGGGCCAGTACCGAGTCGGGCGGCACCGGGTCCGCGGAGGCGCCGCGCAGCGTCGCGTACAGCTGGCCGTCGGGGTAGCCGGCGCGGTGGTCGTGGGCGATGCGCAGGGCGAGCGAGGTCTTGCCGGTACCCGGCGCCGCGCACAGCACGAGCACCCGTACCCCGCTGTCGAGTGTCCGGTCCGCCTCGGCCAAGTCCTCGGCGAGCCCGAACATCGCCGGCGCCGCGGGCAGCTCGGCCGGGCGGGGGAGGGCGGGACTGTCCGGTGTGGACGGTATCCGGTCGGCGAGGTGCTGTTGCCACAGCGCCAGGGCGGTACCGACGACCGCGAGCAGGCCAACGGCAGGCCACGCGAGCCACGCGTACGGGGCCAGCGGCTCGGGCAACTGGCCACCCGTGGCCACGTTGACCGCGACCGCGAGGAGGACCGAGAACAGCCCGGAGGTGACCACGAGGAGCACACCGACCTGGCCCCGGCGCACCATCACCGGGACAGGGTACCGGGCACACCGCGGCTACTCGTTGGCGCCGAAGGTCTGCCGGATTTCGGTGGGGGGTCAGGTCCGGACGCGGGCGACCAGAACGGCTCCGATACCGAACAGGATCAGGGCAGCTCCACCAAGTACCAGAAGAGAGGTGTTGGTGCCGGTTGTGGGCAGCGTGCCCGCGGCCGAGGCCGACACCGACGTCGATGCGGACACCGCCGCGGACGCGGACACCGGCGACGCGGATGCGGGCACCGACGGTGGCGGAGAGGTTGCGGCGGATGCCGACGCCGGTGGCGCGGACGCGCAGTCGAGCGCACGCGCGACGTACAAGCCGTCGTTCAGGTAAGCCAGATAGGCATCGACGTTACCGGTATCGAGCGCCTTCTGCGCGGCCGCCCTCACGTTGGTACCAGCGCCCGCCATCGTCTGGTTCACCGCGACCCGCAGGTCTATTGTCCAGACCGCCACCAGGTCTGTCTTGAGGAACGCAAGGAGATCAGCCGCGGAGCCGTCCAGCCGCTCCTGCAGCTGGAAGGGCAAGTTGTTCAACGACTCGGCGGTCGCCTCGGCCAGGATCTGGTTGGCCAGCACCCGCACCTGGGTGACGGAGTCGCCATCCAGGTCGCCGGTGACAAACTCGCGCATGTCCTTGTACACCTTGCGCTCGACCGTCTGGCAGGACGCGTTCAGTCCGGGCGTTCCGGATTGCGCCACCGCCGGTGCCGCCGGGACCAGAATGGCCAGCGCCATCACGACGCCGGCCGGAATGCTCCATCGCATGTGGACGTTCCTCCCCGCTTGAGTCAAAACACGAACACTCTAGCGTCAGTGGACGGAGCGCGAGTGCCGCGCAGCCAGCTGTCTGCCCGAAGCGAACGCGAGATCGAGATGCGAAATCGGCCAAACGGTTGAGGTCTGCGGCCCCGCTCTTCGGCAGGATGATCGTCCGTGCGTTCAGAGCACGCCATCAATCTGCTGCGCTGTCCGTAGCGGACAGGGTCGTTCTCACGGGGAGCCGTCCGATGACACTGCGTCGTCCCAGTCGTCGTGCGCTGGTAGCCGGGATCGTTCTGGCCACCGTCGCCGCCACGGTCGGTATCGGTACCCACGCGCTCGCCGGCACGACCGACCCGGGTGCGGCCACGGTCGCGTCGCCGTCCATCAAGCATCCGGCCAAAGGCTTTGCGGATCTCGCAACCAGCAGCCAGCTCGGCGCTGTCGTCAAAGACAGTTACATCGTCACGCTCAAGGACAGGAAGGCGAGCAAGGCCACCGTTCACACGCAGAGCGCGTCGCTGACGTCGACCTTCGGTGGCCGGGTCAGGTACGAGTACTCGCACGTCATGCGCGGGTATTCGGCGACGATGACCGCATCATCGCCGGCATCGACTGGGTCACCGGGGATGCCGTCGGCAAGCACGCGATCGCCAACGTGAGCCTTGAGGCCGGGTGGGTCCCCTCCCTCGACGACGCGGTCGAGGCCTCCATCGCGTCCGGTGTCACGTACGTCGTCGCGGCCGGTAACGACGACGGCGAGGCCTGCGGCTACTCGCCGGCCAGCGCGCCGAACGCTA
>JBPYFB010000235.1:0-17897 GCA_051986465.1 Rugosimonospora sp. | reverse complement strand
CGCCGCCTCGGCGTCGAGCCGCAACGCGCCGCCGCGTACGAGACGAGCGCGAACGGCGTCGAGGCGGCGCGCAGGGCCGGCTTCGGCCTCGTCGTCGGCGTCGAGACCGCGAACGGCGGGCGGACGCCGCTCGCCCATGCCGACGTCGTGACGACCGGCCTCGAGGAGATCCTCGAGCACCACCTTCCGCGCCGGCCGCATTGAGCCTGCGAGGGCGGGGGCCGGTCGCCCGGCCCCCGCCGCACACCGTTCCGGTCAGCCGACCGGTCCGGCCATCAGCTTCAGGGTGGCGCTGTGCGTCTGGCCCGACGAGTCGGTCCAGACCACCCGCACCCGGTCGTCCGGGTGGTGCTTGTCGAGGATGTTGGTCAGCGTGTTCGGCGAGTCCACGGTCTGGCCGTCCACGCTGGTGATCACATCGCCCTGGCTCAGCCCGGCCGACTCCGCCGGCGAGCCGGAGATCACGCCCTTTACCACGGCACCGCTGGTACCGCTGCGGTCGGTGGCGACCGATACGCCGAGGAAGCCGGTACCGCCGATGTGCACCGTCGTCGAGGCCTTGCCGGCGGTGATCTGCTTGCCGATCGTCATCGCCTGGCTGATCGGGATGGCGAAGCCCTGGCTGTCCGTCGCCTGGTACTGGAAGTTACCCGAGGCGGAGGCGGCGGTATTGATGCCGATCACCTGCGCCGCGCTGTTGACGAGCGGACCGCCCGAGTCACCGGACCGGATGTCGGCGGCCACCTGGATCAAGCCTTCGAGCTGTTCCGAGCTACCGGTCGACTCGTCGCTCGCGGTGATCGACTGGTTCAGCGCGCTGACGCTACCCTCGGCGACCGACGGGGTACCGCCGGTGCCACCCGCGTTGCCGATCGCGACGACCGAGTCCCCGACGGACACCTTCGAGGAGTCTCCGATCGAGGCGGTGGGCAGCCCGGAGGCGCCCTTCATCTGGATCACCGCGATGTCCTCGGTGCGGTCGTAGCCGACCACGCTGGCACTGTACGTCTTGCCGTTAGTCACCTCGGTGACGCTGATGCTGGTGGCACCCGCGACCACGTGGTTGTTGGTGAGGACCAGACCCGACGAGCCGATGACGATGCCGGTACCGGCGGCGCGGGCGTTCTGGTACTGCAGGACCGTGTTGACGTCCACCACGTACTTGTTGACGCTCGCGGCGATCGTCGCGCTGTCCAGGTTGCCGCCCGCGGTCGGCCCGCCGGTGGCGCCGGGCCCGTTCTGGGCGGTCCCGTTGTTGTTGTTGCCCTGGATGCCGGTCGCGGTCGGGCTGTGCTGCAGCGTCCGGCCCACGCCGATCGCGACACCCACCGCCGCGACCAGGACGAGCATGACGACGACGATCATTCCGGCGATCAGGCCGGTGTGCCGCCGGGGCGGCTGTGGCAGCGGCTGCGGAGGCCAGTAACCGCCGTGCGGTGGCCAGCCACCCCAGCCGCCGCCGGCCCCGGCCTGCGGCGGCCACGCCCCGCCCTCACCATGCACGATCGGTGGGTATTGGTAGTTTCCGGGCGGCTGGTAGGCGCCGGGTGCCCCGTAGGCCGGCGTCCCATATGCCCCGGGCGTCCCATAAGCTCCGGGCGCCCCATAAGCTCCCGGCATCCCATAGGGAGCCGCACTCCCGTAATAGTTCCGCGGCGACCAGTCCGTCGTGATCGGTTCCCCCACGAGCGGCTCGGTCTGGCCCTCCGGCCGCTGATAGCTCCCGCTCATCCCATTCCCCTTCGGGCCCGGCGTTCCCTCGGTTTCTAGTAGAGCGTGCCTTTCTGGAAGTAGCCTGAAACCTACCTGTGGAATGCCGGTATAGCTCTTACGGGCACGAAACGATGTAAAGCGCGGGCTGTTCCCGCACGCCAGCACTGCTCTTCACACCATCATCCCCGATGGCCGCCAGGCACAGGCCCGCGTTGAGCGGGGAGCCGCGGCCGCGCCGTGACCGATGCCACAAGGCTGCCCGACCGATCCGTACCGGCGCATGGCCGCCCGCGCTCGCGGGCATGGTTAGCGGCATGCGCACGATCGAGCACCTGGACGATCTGGTGGAGCTGGTGCATCGGGCCGACGCCGGGCGCGACCTGTACGTGCGCTGGTCCCGCGGCCCGGCCGAGGACACCGGTGGCCCTGGTGCCGGTCAGGACGAGGGCGAGCAGTTCAGCCGCGATTCGCTGAGTGGCGTACGGCTGCCGGGACTGTCCGCCAACTCCCTGCGGGTCGAGACGTGGTGGGGTGACCGGCCGGTACGGCTGTGGGTGGCGCGCCGGCTCTACGACTACCGGCACCTGCCCGAGGTACGCGGGCCGGGGGTGCGCCCCTGGGTGTTCGAGGGCGACGAGAGCGGTCGGGGACCGGACAACGAGCCGCTGGTGATCTGCCGCCGCGCGCTGGCGTGGATCGGCGAGCCGGCCCTGCGGGAGAGCGACGAGATCGTGGCAGAGCAGGGCGCGGGCGAATGGGGACCGCTGGACCGCCGCTGACCCGGTCAGACCGGCAACGCGGCCCCGTTGACGAGGCCGGCGCCGGGCGAGGCGAGGAAGAGGTAGGTGCGGGCGATCTCCGGTACCCCCGGCCACGACTCATGGTCGGCGTCTGGCATCGCGGCCCGGTTGGCCGGGGTATCGATGATCGACGGCACCACGCAGTTGACCGTGACCCCGGTGCCTCGCACGTCCGCGGCCGCCATCTGCGCGAGGTGCAGCACGCCGAGCTTGCTCACCGAATAGGCGAAGCCCGCGCCGGCCGTGACAAGCGCCGACCGGCTGGCCGTGTGGATCAGCCGGCCGGCACCGGCGGGCAGCACGCGGCGCAGCGCGTGCTTGGTGATCAGCGCGGCGGTGACGAGGTTGAGCCGCAACTGCTCGACGAGAACCCCGACGTCGAGCTCGGGCAGCGGAGTACGCCCCGCGTACCCGCCGACGGTGTTGACGACCGCCCACGGTACGGGCTCCTCGTCGAAGAGCGCGCCGAGCGCGGCGTCGTCGTTGACATCGACCGGCCGGTACCGGACACCCTCCCGCGCCTCGCCGGGGCTCCCGCGCCCGATGCCGAGTACCGACGCCCCCGCCTCCGCGAACGCCGCCACCAGGCCGGCACCCAGCGCGCCGGAGGCCCCCGCGATCATGACGAACCGGCCGTCGAAGTCACCCACGCGCCTGAAGTCACCCACGCGGCTGGACGATACCGGGCTTGGGGGTGAACTTCCGGATCGCCTCGGTGAGCCGTACCGGCTGGTCCAGCGGAATGAGGGTGTAGGTGTCCGCCACCTCGACCAGCGAGGCGCTCGGCAGCAACTCGGCCAGGCGCCGGCCGTGCTCGGGCGGCATGACCCGGTCCTCGCTCGCCCACACCACGAGGGCGGGCCGGTCGAACTCGGGCAGGTGCTTCGCGGCGTCCAGCAGGATGCCCGGCTCCGCGGCGGCTGCCCGCAGCACCCGTACCGTGTCCCGGCGGATCTCGCGCTGCCCGAGTACCGGCGCCATCCACCGGGCCGTGGCCGCGTCCCCGCGCTTGGTCAGCCAACCGAACGCGACCGGCAACCGCCGTACCGCTCGCAACCGCATCTGCTGCATGAACAGCCCGAAGAGCGCGGGCGGCAGCTTCCCGGTGAGCAGCAGTACCCGGCCGGTGAGGCCGGGCGGGAAGTTGTCGAACGCGTCGCAGGAGGCGAGCACAACGCGCCCGACCCGCTCGCAGCCGTCGTCGATGAGCAACTGGACGAGCGCACCGCCGGTGTCGTTGCCGACGAGGGTGACCTCGTGCAGGTCGAGCCGGTCGAGAAGCTCGCCGACCAGGCGGGCCAGGCCGCGCAGCGAGAGGTCGGCGTCCGCGCGCACCGCTCGGCGATGGGCTCCCATCGGCAGGGTGGGTACCACGCAACGGTGCTCGGTACGGAGGCCCGCGACGACATCCGCCCAGAGCGAGGCGTCCATCATGAGCCCATGCAGCAGTACGACTGTGGAGCCGCTGCCGCCGGTGTCCTCGTACTCGATCATCCCGACCGAGGTTTCGATCTCAGGCATGAACTTAGAATACGATCGTACGTACTTATTGTCGAGTGGGAAGATTGACCACAATGGACAGACGGCGGGAGCGCGGTGATCGGACGCGGCAGGCGGTCGCCACCGCCGCCGCGGCGGTCGCGTCGACAGATGGCCTGGCCGGCATGTCCCTGGCACAGCTTGCCCGGGCCCTCGGCGTCAGCAAGAGCAGCATCCAGGCCGCCTATGCGACAAAGGAGGAGCTGCAGCTCGCCGCGATCGGTGCGGCGACCGACACCTTCATCAACGCCGTCATCGCGCCCACCCTCGACCAGCCCGAGGGGTTGCCCCGGCTGCGCGCGCTCGTGGAGTCCTGGCTGGCATACGTGGAAACCCGCGTCTTCCCCGGCGGGTGCTTCATGGTCGCCACGCTGGCCGAGTTCGACAGCCACCCCGGCCCGGTCCGCGACGCGCTCGCGGCCGCCCGGCGTGCCTGGCTCGCCGCCCTCGAAGAACAGGTGGCCGCGGCCGTGGCGGCGGGAGACGTACCGGCCTCGCCGCCGCCCGCGATGCGCGCGTTCGAGATCGACGCGGTGCTGTCGGCGGCGAATGTGTCCCGCAACCTCAGCGATGACACCGCGCCGCTCGACGTCGCGCGGACGCTGATCGGGCAGCGCCTCGGTCAACCTGAGACCTGATCCGGGTCCTCTCGGCAACAGTTGCCCGGGTTCGGGCGTGCAAGGTGTCGAGGGAGGGATTCGATGGAGCGATCCGATCAGGAGACCAGCTTCGACGCGTTCATGCGGGCGCGTGCCCCCAGCCTGATGCGGTACGGGTACGCGCTGACCGGCAACTGGCACGACGCCGCGGACCTGGTGCAGGAGGCGCTGGCCAGGGTCGGCGCGAGATGGGCTCGGGTGCACGGCAGGGGCAATCCGGAACAGTACGTGCGCACGACGATGGCACGGCTGCACGTGAGCTGGTGGCGGCGGCGCCGGCGCGAGTGGCTGGTCGGCTCGGTACCCGAGCGGCCGTACGTGGACAGTGCCCTGGCTCGCGCGGACGTACGCGGTGAGCTGTGGCAGGCACTGTCCGCACTACCGGCACGGCAGCGCGCGGTACTGGTACTGCGCTACTACGAGCACTGCAGCGACGCGGAGATCTCGTCCGTGCTCGGCATCTCCCGCGGCACGGTTCGCAGCCAGGCCTCACGAGGGTTGGACAGGCTGCGCGGCAGCTGGGCGCCGACCGACGTTCGGCATCAGGCGCGTGCGAGCAGTGCCACCGCCCCGTCCACCCAGGAGCCGGCCGGTCCGGACAGGATGATCAGGAGGCAAGCATGACCACGGCATACGAAGAGTCTTTCGCGCGGGCGCTGGAGGCGGAGGTCCCCGACCTCGGCGAGCTGCCCCCCGAGTTCTTCACCACCGTCACAGCCAGGGCAAGGCAGCACCGCCGGTGGCGTACCGCGGTCATGGCGGCCGGCTGTGCGCTCGCCGTGGCGATCGGCGGCGGCGCGGTGGCCGCACCGCTGTGGGTCGGCCACCACCCGCCGCCAGGCTTGACCGGCCCCGCGGCGTTGACACCGGTCGCCCTCGCCGATCGGATACCCGACTGGGCCAAGCTGCCGAGCGTGGACTCGGTATGGCCGAACGCAATCCGGCGGTTGCCCGTACGGCTACCCGACAACAGCCAGTACGCCCTGCAGGCGCTGCTGCCCGGCAACCGGTACCTCGTGCTGGAGATGGCACCGTGGGAAGCGGGCTACCGGATGTTCAAGCCGGAGATCTTCGATCCGGCGGCCCGCACGCTGACTCCGCTCGGTGACCCGAAGACGCCGCCGGACTTCGTCGAGGGCGTCGGCGTGATCGGCGACCGCGCGGTGTGGGTCAACCCGATCGGGGGGGCGAACAACCCGACCGGCGAGGAGATTTGGTCGGCACCGCTGCGGGGTGGCCCGGCGCGCAAACTCATCTCCTTGCGAAGCGACTACAAGCGCGAGAACGGTCTGATGGTCGGAGCCGGACCGGGGAGCTTCACGATCGCCGGCAACTACGTGATGTGGGAACGCCTGGAGGACTACGCCCAGCACGGGCAGCTGGCCCGTCGTACCACCATCTACCGGTTGCCGGTCACCGGCGGCCAGCCCGAGCTCGTGCCTGCGTCGCAGGGCTTCCAATTGAGCCAGGTCTACTCGGGCTTCGGCGGGACCACCGCCGTGGCGACGAAGGGTACCCAGACCAGTGGGGTACTGCTGGACCTCATCAGCGGCGCGACGCTGCCCTGGAAGTTGTCCGCGCAGGCCCCCGCCCCGCACGTCGGAACCAGCCACGTTGACTGCGGCCTCCTCGGCTGCGTCGGCAATTGGGACAACCCAGGCGGAGAGCACGGGGTGGTACAGCAGACCGACGGCGGCGGGTGGCTGGCGCTCCAGGGATCCGTCGAACCGGCAGGCGACGGCCGGTTCGTCGTGTACAGCGATTCCAGCGGCGTGCGGAGACTGCCCAACTTCAAGATGACCGGCGTGGTCCGGGTCGCGATCTGGGACCGGGTGACCGGCAAGGCGGCGCTGTGCTACAGCCGGAACCTGGCCGACCAGGGGAGCCTGATGTTCCAGCCAGATGAGTACAGCCGGGGGTTCGTCACCTGGGAGGACCACGGCAGCCTGGTCGTGCTGGACCTGCAGGCCATGACCTGATCCGGTACGGGACGGGCGCTGGAGAGCTCGGGCGCGGGGCTAGGTAGTCCCGCGCCCGACTCGTCGATCTGTAAGGTGCCCCCGGTGGGAGTCGAACCCACACTGTCGGAGGTTTGAGCTCCGTGCCTCTGCCGGTTGGGCTACGGGGACCTTGGCTGGATCAGAGTACCTACTAGGCTGACCCCTGCGACACCCGATACCGGGAGCGCGGGACCCGAGGCTGGGGGTAGGAGTAAGTGGCCGAGCGAGGCGGAGAGCAGCGCAGCCGGGTACTCATCGCCGAGGACGAGGCGTTGATCCGGCTCGACCTCGCGGAGATGCTGGTCGAAGAGGGCTACGACGTCGTCGGCGAGGCCGGCGACGGCGAGACGGCGGTACGCCTGGCCGAGGACCTGCGCCCCGATCTTGTGATCATGGATATCAAGATGCCGATCATGGACGGCATCGCGGCCGCGGAGAAGATCGCCACGGCGCGCATCGCCCCGGTCGTCGTACTCACCGCGTTCAGCCAGCGCGATCTCGTCGAGCGCGCCCGCAACGCGGGTGCCATGGCCTATTTGGTCAAGCCCTTCCAGAAGAGCGATCTGGTACCGGCGATCGAGGTTGCGCTGTCCCGCTACGCCGAGCTGGCGACCCTGGAGTCCGAGGTCGCAACGCTGACCGAGCGGCTGGAGACCCGCAAGGCGGTGGAGCGTGCGAAGGGCTCGCTGATGAGTCAGTACGGCATGAACGAGCCGCAGGCGTTCAAGTGGATCCAGCGCACCGCCATGGACCACCGGATGACGATGCGCGAGGTTGCCGAGCGCATCATTGCCGAGGCGGCCGGCGACGGCGAGGTTACCGGGGCATCTCCGGGCTGAGCAGTCCGGTCGCTTTCCCGTGAATGCCAGCGCCCCGTTCCGTGCGCGGCCGTGGTCCGATAACGTGCTGCTCATGGAGTACCGGCAAGGCCGGCGTGGAATTCCTACGCGCTCCGGGGTCGTCAGATGTGGCGATTTGACGGATAAGCTTCCACGCCGCGTAGCCGGCTGCATTCGCCATTCAGACGACTCGCGCATGCCGTCGACAAGACCAGCCGTGATCGCCCCGGCACCCCGTCTACCTGCTGAATAACAAAGAAACGTCCACTCGGTTTCGAACGCCTGGTGAGCCTTGACACAGGGGTTAGCGCCGCTTAACTTTCGCTGACAGCGCGGCGACAGAGTTTCTGGTGCCGGGCACGCTTTACCAGCGGCTGTTTGTCCGGATGCCGGTTTCGTGGAGCAATCCTCCGCCGACCGCGCTGGATCGCGGGAGGGGGTGCGCGGTGGCAGGGGCCCCGACGTCGTGCGTCAGCGGCGAGTCAGGGGGACTGTTTCAAGTGATCTTGAAAGCCTTGGCCGACACGCGTTCATGATCAGTGAGAGGACAAGCATGACAAGGCGCATTACCGCGCTCGCGGTAGCCGCCATCACCCTCGCGGGTGCGGCGGCTTGTAGCAAGTCTGGCGGCGGCAGTGGGAGCGGCGGCAGCAAGACCCTGACCGTCGGGGTGGACCTGCCCTTCCAGGGCTCGTCCGCGGACACATCGAACGCGACGTTCAACGCCATGCAGCTCTATCTGACCTCGGTGGGCGGCAAGGCGGGCAAGTACACCGTGCAGCTGAAGAAGTACGACGACTCCACGGCCGCCGCTGCCAAGTGGGACCCGGCCCAGTGCTCCGCCAACGCCACGGCGCATGTCGCGAACGCCAACGAGGTCGCGGTCATGGGCACCTACAACTCCGGTTGCGCCAAGATCGAGGTGCCGGTCCTCAACCAGGACCCCAACGGCCCCCTGCTGATGGTGTCGCACGCGAACACAAATCCGGGTCTGACGAAGAAGTGGGACGCGAACGAGCCGGAGAAGTACTTCCCGAGCGGCAAGCGCAGCTATGCCCGAGTGATCACGACCGATGACTTCCAGGGCACCGCGGCCGCCCGCTTCGCGGCCAAGGAACTCAGCGTCAAGCGCGTCTACGTGCTCAACGACAACGAGACGTACGGCCAGGGCGTTGCCAAGGCGTTTGCTGACGAGGCGACCAAGCAGGGCATCACCGTGCTGGGCAACCAGGCGTGGGACGGCAAGCAGCCCAACTACACCGCGCTGTTCACCAGCATCAAGGCGGCCAACCCCGACGCCATCTACCTGGGCGGCATCTTCGACAACAACGGCGGCCAGCTCATCAAGGACAAGGTCAAGGTGCTGGGCGACAACACCAAGGTGAAGCTCATTGGCCCGGACGGCTTCACCGGGTACCCGGACCTGGACAAGCTGCCGCAGGGCGAGGGCCTCTACCTCACCTTTGCCGGTATGGACCAGTCGCAGCTCGCCTCGGCGGGCGGCAAGGCGGCGAAGCTGCTCAACGACTACAAGGCCAAGTACGGCTCGGCGCCGGACTCCAGCTACGCGCTCTACGGCGTGCTGGCGCTGCAGGTGATCCTGCAGGGGATCGCGAACTCGGATGGCACCCGTAAGGGCGTCAACGACGCGGTCTTCAGCGGCAGCGGGATCGACATCGCGGCCGCGGACTCGATGGTCGGTAAGGAGGTCAAGATCGACCCGGCCTCCGGCGACGTCAATACAGTGGACATCTCGGTGCTCCAGCTGACGGGCGGTAAGGAGACCTTCCTCAAGCCGTACCCGGTCAGTTGAGATCGGCCTGACGAACTGGCTCCGGTGTGGCGCGTCGCGACGTGCCGCACCGGAGCACTGTTCCGCCGGGCCCCTCCTCCAGCACATAGGAGCACCCCTTGACGTCATCCACCCGCACCATCCGTGCGCCGCAAATACCCGTTCAGGCCCGGTGGCTCATCCAGCTCGTGCTGGGCGTCCTGGTCCTGGCCGTGCTCGCCATCTGGCTCGTGGTCAACTTCGTCCACGCACCGACGCAGTTCCTCCAGGCGAGCGTGGAAGGCCTCGCCAACGGCGCCCTTTACGCGCTGATAGCCCTCGGCTACACGCTCGTCTACGGCATCATCGAGCTGATCAACTTCGCGCACGGCGACCTGTTCATGCTCGGTACCCTCTTCAGCGGCTTCCTGGTGACCACGGTGCTCGGGCTGCACGCGTCCAACCTTCAGGGCTGGCTCGGCTTCGTCCTGACGCTGGTCGCCGCGATGGCGTTCTGCGCGATCATCAATGTGACGATCGAGTTCCTCGCGTACCGCCGGCTGCGCCGGGCTCCGAAGCTCGCGCCCCTGATCACGGCGGTCGGGATGAGCTTCATCCTTCAGCAGGTCGGCCTCAAGTGGAACGGCTCCCAGCCCAAGCAGTGGCCGAGCGTACTGCCTGCCGGGCACCTGAGCCTCGGCGGCGTGACGATCGACTACAACACGCTGATCGTGGCGGGCGTGACCGTCGTGCTCCTGATGGTCATGACGTGGGTGGTGACGAAGACGCGGGCGGGTAAGGCGATGCGCGCGACCGCGCAGGACCAGGACGCCGCGCGGCTGATGGGCATCAACGTGAACCGCACCATCTCGTTCACGTTCGCGATGGGCGGCGCGCTGGCGGGCGCGGCTGGGTTGATGTACCAGCAGACGATCGGTACCACCGTCTTCAACCTCGGCTTCCAGATGGGCCTCATCGCGTTCACCGCCGCCGTGCTGGGCGGCATCGGCAACCTCACCGGCGCGGTGCTCGGCGGTGTCCTCATCGGACTGATCCAGGGCCTGAACGACGGCCTGCCGTACGGCCTGGGCCAGAAGTGGTCGCAGTCGGTCGTGTTCACGGTCCTGATCCTCGTCATGGTGTTCAAGCCGAACGGGCTGCTCGGCCAGAATGTGGGTGAGAAGGTATGACCGCGATGCAGACCCTGGGCGCGGCACCGCCCAAGGATCGACCCTCCTTCGCCAGCCGCCTTTCCTGGCCGCTCGGGTTCGTCGCTGTGGCCGTGGCCTTGCTCGCCTTCTATTACGCGAACGTCATGGGCTACTTCAACGACAGCATGAGCACCTGGATCCAGACCTGGCTTCCGCTCAGCACGGTCAACCAGGCGCTGGTGTGGACGATGTGTGCCCTCGGCCTGAACGTCGTCGTCGGCTACGCGGGTCTGCTGGACCTGGGGTACGTGGCGTTCTGGGCGATCGGCAGCTACGTTGCCGGCTGGTTCGCCTCGTCCTTCTTCAACCAGGTGAACATCAGTATCCTCGGCAATCCGGCACGGTTCACCACCGGCGGTATCCACTTCAACTTCGTGCTCCTGCTCATCGTGGGCGCCGCCATCTGCGCAGTGTTCGGCATCCTCATCGGCGCGCCGACGCTGCGGCTGCGCAGCGACTACCTCGCCATCGTGACACTCGGCTTCGGCGAGATCATCCCGCAGGTGTTCACCAACGGCGACGACCTCGGCGGCTTCAATCTGTCCAACGGCAACAAGGGCATTACGCCGGTGGACCAGATCAAGGGCCTCGGCGTCAGCCAGGCCAACGGGTTCCAGTGGCGGTCGCTGGTGCCCGCCGATGACCTCTCCCGGTACGTCATCTTCGTGGTGCTGACCGCCCTGGTCGTCTTCATCTCGCTGCGGCTGCGCGTGGGCCGGCTCGGTCGGGCGTGGCTCGCAATCCGCGAGGACGAGCTGGCCGCGAGCGCCATGGGCGTGCCGCTGATGCGCACGAAGCTCGCCGCGTACGCGGTGGGCGCGCTGGCCGGCGGTATCGCCGGCGTGGCCTACTCGGTGCAGATCGGCACCGTGTTGCCCAACGCGTTCGACTTCAGCAAGTCGATCACGCTGCTCGCCATGGTCGTGCTCGGCGGCATGGGCAACGTCTGGGGCGTCATGATCGGCGCGATGTTCCTCGCCTGGTTCAACCAGACGGGCCTGCCACAGATCGGCGACTCGATCAATGGCGCGGCGGGCACCAACATCAACTTCACCTCGTACTCGTTCCTGCTGTTCGGGACCGTCCTGGTGCTGATGATGCTGTTCCGCCGGGAGGGCCTCATCCCCGAGGCGCGCACCAGGCTGGTCCTGCGCGAGCCGGGGCGCACCGAGGTAGAGGCGCTGGGCAGCGACATGGAGGCGCAGGCGCCCGAACTCGAGGAGGTCGTCCTCGGCGAGGGCGAGCCCGAACCCGAACGCGACGCCGGCAAGGGAGATCCGGAATGACCGCCCCCGCCACCACGGCGCTCGCCCTGCAGGCCGATGGCATCACGATGCGCTTCGGTGGCCTGGTCGCGGTCAACGAGGTGAGCTTCACGATTCCCGAACTCGGCATCGTCAGCCTGATCGGGCCCAATGGCGCCGGGAAGACGACGTTCTTCAACGCGCTGACCGGTATGCACAAGGTGACCGCCGGCCGGGTTCTCCTCGGCGGCCGCGACGTCACCGGGTTGCCGCCGAACAAGATCGCCTCGCTGGGGATGGCCCGTACCTTCCAGAACATCCGGCTCTTCGGCCTGATGACCGCCGAAGAGAACGTGAAGGTGGCGATGCACTCGCACCTGAGCTCCGGCATCACCCGCACGGTGCTGCGCACGGCCCGGCAGCGCCGCGAGGAGCGCGAGGCGCACACGGCGGCACTGGAGCTGCTCGACTTCGTGGGCATCGGCAAGACCGCGAACGAGTACGCCCGCAACCTGTCCTACGGCGACCAGCGCCGGCTGGAGGTGGCCCGGGCACTCGCGCTGCGGCCGAAGGTACTCCTGCTGGATGAGCCGACGGCCGGCATGAACCCCCGCGAGTCGGCGGAGTTCGTCGACTTCGTGCACCGGGTACGCGACGAGAAGCAGCTGTCCGTACTGCTGATCGAGCACGACATGAGCGTGGTCATGCGGGTATCGGAGCGGATCACCGTACTCGACCGGGGTGAGAAGATCGCCGAAGGTCAGGCCGAGGAGATCAAGTCGAACCCCCGGGTGGTCGAGGCGTACCTGGGCAAAGCGGGCGGCGAGGAGACATCATGACCAACGGTGGCCCGATGCTCGCCCTCGATGACGTCCACGTCTACTACGGCAACATCGCCGCGGTGAGTGGCCTGACCATGCACGTGATGCCCGGCGAGATCGTCACCTTGATCGGCTCGAACGGTGCCGGCAAGTCGACGACCCTGCGCACGATCTCAGGGTTGCTGCGACCCCGCCACGGCAGCGCGGTGTTCAACGGGGCGCGCCTGGAGCGGACCCCGGCCGACCAGATCGTACGGATGGGCATCGCGCACGCACCCGAGGGTCGCCGGATCTTCCCCCGGATGACCGTCGCGGAAAACCTGGACCTGGGCGCGTTCCTGCGCAAGGACCGGGCCGGTATCGCGAAGGACCGCGAGTACGTCCTGGAGCTGTTCCCCCGGCTGCGGGAGCGGATCGAGCAGAAGGCGGGCACGATGTCCGGCGGCGAGCAGCAGATGCTCGCCGTAGCGCGGGCGCTCATGGCGCGGCCGAAGCTGCTGCTGCTCGACGAGCCCTCGATGGGGCTGGCGCCGGTACTGGTGGAGTTGATCTTCAATACCATCAGCACCATCCGGGAGCAGGGCACGACGGTCCTGCTCGTGGAGCAGAACGCGCTGGCGGCGCTCGGTATCGCCGACCGTGCGTACGTCCTCGAGTCCGGCTCGCTGAAGTTGGAGGGACCTGCGGCGCAGCTCGCCAACGACCCGGAGATCGTCCGCGCCTACCTCGGCGGCTGATCCGACGTCCCGTCCCCGCCGGCCGCCCCCGGCGGGGACAGGACGGAAGCGTCGTACCGACGCGCTAGATTCCAGGGCGTGACTGCGCAATCGCCCCGCCTGCTACTGCTGGACGGACACTCCCTCGCCTACCGGGCCTTCTTCGCCCTGCCGGTCGAGAACTTCTCGACGACAACGGGGCAGGTCACCAACGCCGTCTTCGGCTTCACCTCGATGCTGATCAACATGCTGCGCGACGAGAAGCCGACGCACATCGCGGTCGCCTTCGACGTGTCCCGCACGACGTTCCGCACCGAGACCTACGCCGATTACAAGGCCAACCGCAGCCAGTCGCCGTCCGACTTCGCCGGCCAGGTGGACCTGGTCAAGGAGGTACTCGCGGCGCTGCGGATACCGGCGGTCGAGAAGGCGGGCTACGAGGCCGACGACGTGATCGCCACCCTCGCCCAGCAGGGCCGGGCCGAGGGCATGGCGGTGGCGATCATCACCGGTGACCGGGACGCGTTCCAGCTCGTCGGCGATGGCATCACCGTGCTCTACCTGAAGCGGGGCGTCTCCGAGATGGACCGGATGGACGCCGCCGCCGTACTTGCCCGCTACGGCGTCGGGCCGGAGTGCTACCGCGACCTCGCGGCGATGGTCGGTGAGACCAGCGACAACCTGCCTGGGGTACCGGGCGTGGGGCCGAAGCCGGCGGCGAAGTGCATCACCCAGTACGGCAACCTCGACGGGGTCGTGGCCCACGTCGACGCGATCAAGGGCAAGGTCGGCGACAGCCTGCGCGAGCACCTGGCCCAGGTCATGGTCAACTATCAGGTCAACCGCCTGGTGACCGACCTTGAGCTGCCGATAGGCCCGGGCGACCTGCACTGGCACGGCTGGGACCGGGAGGCGGTGCACCGGGTCTTCGACGCGCTGGAGTTCCGGATTCTGCGCGATCGCCTTTACGACTACCTCGAAGCGGTCGAGCCGGAGGCGGAGTCCGGGTTCGAACTCACCGGCGGACTGCTCGCCGCGGGCGAGGTTGCCGGCTGGCTCGCCGAGAACGCGAGCACCGAGCCGGTGGGCGTCGCCGTCTCCGGTACGTTCGGGCGCGGCAGCGGAGCGCTCACCGGTGTCGCCGTCGCCACCTCGGCCGGGCCTGCCGCCTGGTTCGACCCGACCACGCTGGAGCAGGCCGACGACGCGGCGGTCGCGCAGTGGCTCGCCGATCCGCAGCGGCTCAAGGTGCTGCACGACGGCAAGGCGGCGCTGCTCGCGTTCCAGGAGCGCGGCTGGACGCTGCACGGGCTGTCCGTCGACACGGCGCTCGCCGCCTACCTCGCCCGGCCCGACCAGCGCTCCTACGACCTGACCGATCTGGCCCTGCGATACCTGCAGCGGGAGCTACGGGTGGAGGCGCCCGACGACGGCCAGCTCGCGTTCGACGGGATGGGCGGCGACGGCGAGGCGGAGCAGGCGCTGATGCTGCGGGCCCGCGCGACGCTGGACCTGAGCGACGCGATCTGCGCCGAGCTCGCCCGGGACCACGCGGCCACGGAGGCCGGTGGCGGCGGCGCCATGGAGCTGCTGCGCGACGTTGAGCTGCCATTGGTCTACGTGCTGGCCGGCATGGAGCGGGCCGGGATCGGCGCGGACACGCACTACCTGTCGGAGCTGGAGGCGCACTTCGCGGCCGAGGTCAAGGCGGCGGCACAGTCGGCATACGAGGTGGTGGGCCGGGAGTTCAACCTCGGTTCGCCCAAGCAACTGCAGGAGATCCTGTTCACCGAGTTGGGGTTGCCGAAGACCAAGCGCATCAAGACGGGGTACACGACCGACGCCGACGCGCTCGCTTCGCTGTACGCGCAGACCCAGCACCCCGTGCTCGAGCACCTGCTGCGCCACCGCGATGTGGCGAAGCTCAAGTCCACTGTGGACGGTCTGCTGAAGTCGGTGAGTGACGACGGGCGCATCCACACCACGTTCAACCAGACCGTGGCGGCGACCGGGCGGCTGTCCAGCACCGATCCCAACCTGCAGAACATACCGATCCGTACGGCCGAGGGGCGCCGCATCCGGCGGGCATTCGTGGTGAGCGATGGTTTCGACAGTCTCCTGACGGCCGACTACAGCCAGATCGAGATGCGCATCATGGCGCATTTGTCGCGCGATGCCGCCCTGATCGAGGCGTTCAACTCCGGGTTCGACTTCCACGCCGCGACCGCGTCATCGGTCTTCGGCATCGAGCCTGCCGAGATCACCCACGAGCAGCGGCGCCGGATCAAGGCGATGAACTACGGGCTCGCGTACGGCCTCTCCTCGTACGGGCTGGCCCAGCAGTTGGGCATCACGCCCGCCGAGGCGACGCTGCTCATGGAGGAGTACTTCACCCGGTTCGGGGGCGTACGCGACTACCTGCGCCAGATCGTGGCCCAGGCGCGGCACGACGGGTACACCGAGACGGTGCTGGGGCGCCGGCGCTACCTGCCCGACCTCAACAGCGACAACCGGCAGCGGCGCGAGATGGCAGAGCGGATGGCGCTCAACGCACCGATCCAGGGCTCCGCGGCCGACATCATCAAGGTCGCCATGCTGCGCGTCGACCGGGCGCTGGGCGAGGCGGGGCTGCGCTCCCGCATGCTGCTGCAGGTACACGACGAGCTGGTCTTCGAGGCCGCGCCGGGGGAGCGGGAGGCGTTGGAGGCGCTGGTACGCGAGCAGATGGGCGGGGCGTACCCGCTGGACGTACCGCTGGAGGTGTCCGTCGGCGCCGGACGCGACTGGGACGCGGCCGACCACTGACGGCTGGCGACTGACAGCGGGCGGCTGGCGTTAGGCGAGTTCGCGACACAAAAGTGGTGCCGGACCCCCGACCGGTCCGGCACCGTTGCTCCCCGCATGGGCATTCGCGCGCACCGGTCACGCCTGGGAGCGCTTCCACGGTAGCCGTACCCGAGGTGGGAGGCAAGCGCCTGTCAGGCTGGTTTGTCGGCGACGAATATCGCCGTACCGGGGAAGAGTCGGCCACGCAGCGGACTCCACTGACCCCAGAGCCGCTCGTGCCCGTCCGGCCACTCCGGTTCCACCAGGTCACGCAGCACGAACCCGGCCGCAACGAGCTCCCGGATCCGGTCGCCGAGGGTGCGGTGCTGCTCGACGTAGGTGGGCGTACCGGCGGCGTCGTACTCCACGTACGGGCGCCGGTCGAAGTACGAGTGCACCGCGCACAGGCCGGGCTCGCCCGGGTCGTCGAGGAAGATCCAGCGCATCGGGTGCGTGACGGCGAACACCCACCGGCCGCCGGGGCGCAGCACCCGGTACACCTCGCGCATGACGGCGGTGGAGTCGGCGACGAAGGGCACCGCACCGAATGCCGTACAGGCGATGTCGAAGCTGGCCGGGGCGAACGGGAGCGCGCTCGCGTCCGCCTGCACCAGCGGTACCCGTACCCCCGTCTGGTTGGCGGCGAGCGCGGCGTGGCGCAACATGCCGGCGGACAGGTCCAGCGCCGTCACATTTGCACCTTTTGTACTTAGCCAGCGTGCAATCGCGGCGGCACCGGCCCCGACCTCCAGCACGGTCGCGCCCGCCACCTCGCCGAGCAGGTGCGCGTCGGCCTCGCGCAGCCCCTCCGGGCACCAGACGAAGTCCACGTCGCCCAGGAAGTCACCGTGCGCAGCCTGGTACGCGTCCGCGTCGGCGTCCCACCAACGGCGGTTGGCGTACCGGCTCTCCCGGTCGGTCACCTGGCGCCGCCCGACGCCCGGCCCGGGCGCCTCGTCTGGCATGACCACCTGGACACCGTAAGCCTCACCCTCCGTGGCGACGCGCCGGGAGGGTGAGTACAGGTTGACGCCGGAGAAAGGTACGATCACGTCCGGGCGGGGCTTGCACCGTGCGGCGATGCGCAGGGTAAGCTAGTCGATGCACTCGTGGGTCGCGTATCTCGGTAGGGAGCAGGTCCGCGGCCGCCGGATACCTCATATGATCTCTCGTCGGATCTCCCGGGTATGTCCGGTGGCGGATTCGCGGGCGCACCCAGGTCACAAAGACATCATCCGACCGGAGCAACAGCCCACATGACGAGCAGCATCGAGGCCACCTCGAGCGCCAACGCACCCACGAATGCCGCGCCCGGCGGCGCGCGCATCGCAGTCGACGACCTCGGTTCTGAGGAAGCCTTCCTCGCCGCGATCGACGACACCATCAAGTACTTCAACGATGGCGACATCGTCGAAGGCACCATCGTCAAGGTCGACCGGGACGAGGTCCTGCTCGACATCGGCTACAAGACCGAGGGCGTCATCCCCTCGCGCGAGCTGTCGATCAAGCACGACGTTGATCCAGCTGAGGTGGTCTCCGTCGGCGACCACGTCGAGGCCCTGGTTCTCCAGAAGGAGGACAAGGAGGGCCGGCTGATCCTCTCGAAGAAGCGCGCCCAGTACGAGAAGGCCTGGGGCACGATCGAGAAGATCAAGGAAGACGACGGGGTGGTACGCGGCTCGGTCATCGAGGTCGTCAAGGGTGGCCTGATCATCGACATCGGCCTGCGCGGCTTCCTGCCCGCGTCGCTCGTGGAGA
>JBPYFB010000234.1:0-30901 GCA_051986465.1 Rugosimonospora sp. | reverse complement strand
CGATCCGGCCGGCGGCGACGACGTGATCGACGCCGACTTCAGCCCGCCGCCCTGAGCCAATGGAGATCGACAAGGTATGGAAACCCACAAGGGCACGGAAACCCACCCGGGTATGGAGATTCACAAGGGCGCCCGGCCGCCGGGCGCGCCGCAGGTGGACAGCGAGACCGACGGGCACGCCCGGGTCGTGGCCGAGCTGGAGGACCGCTGGCGGCGTACCCTCGCCGACCTGGACAACCTGCGCAAGCGGTACGCGCGGCAGCTCGCCGAGCAGCAGGTCGTCGAGCGTGCCCGGGTCACCTCCGCCTGGCTGCCCGTGCTGGACAACCTGGAGCTGGCGCTGCAGCACGCCGCCGGCGACCCGGCCTCGATCGTCGAGGGCGTACGGGCGGTCCGGGACCAGGCGGTCAACCTGCTCGACTCGCTCGGGTACACGCGGCACGACGAGACCGGGGTCGCCTTCGACCCCAGCCGGCACGAGGCGATCAGCGTGCTGGCCGCGCAGGCGCCACCCGGCACCGTTTTGGAGGTGCTGCGCGCCGGGTACGGCGACGCTGACCGGCAGTTGCGCCCCGCCGCGGTGGTGGTGGCCGCCGACCGGGAGTGAGGCGATGGCGCGCGACTACTACGACGTACTCGGGGTACCGCGCGACGCCTCCCAGGAGCAGTTGCAGCAGGCGTACCGGCGGCTGGCCCGGCGCCTGCACCCAGACGTCGACCGCAGCCCCGGCGCGGAGGAGCGGTTCAAGGAGGTCAACGACGCTTACCACACGCTGTCCGACCCGCAGGCGCGAGCCCGCTACGACCAGCGGTACCGGTCGGGCTGGGGCTTCGACAGCTCCACCCTCACCGTGGCGGAGCTGTTCGGCGACGTGTTCGCGGTGCGCGGCCCGCTGCCCGGCGCGGACCAGGAGGCGGAGCTGGTGCTGAGCGTCGAGGAGGCGTACCAGGGCGGCCGGCGGCGGGTCGCGGTCGACGGGCGCGCCTTCGAGGTCACCATCCCGCCGGGCATCGCCGCCGGGCAGCGCATCCGCCTCGTGGGACAGGGCGGCCACGGCCGGGGCGGCGCGCCCCGGGGCGACCTGTACCTGGTGGCTCGCATCGCGCCGCACCACCGGTACCGGCTGGCGGGGCGGGACATCTGCGTCACCCTGCCGGTCGCGCCGTGGGAGGCGGCGCTGGGCGCGACGGTACCGGTGTGCACCCCCGGCGGGCAGGCGCGGGTACAGGTGCCACCGGGCTCCTCGACCGGCCGGCGGCTGCGGCTGCGCGGTCAGGGCATGCCGGACCCGCGCGGCGGCCATGGCGACCTGTACGCGGAGATCGCGGTACGGGTACCCGACGACCTGAGTTCGCAGGAGCGGGACCTCTTCGAACAGTTGGGCCGAGTGTCCACATGGGACCCAAGGAGATGATCGTGTACGCACTCGCCCGCCCGTACCGGATAAGCCTCGACTGCTTCGCCCACGAGGCCGGCATGCACCCGCAACTGGTGCGCCGGTTTGTCGCGCTGGGCCTGCTGGACGCCGAGCGCGACCCGCACGGGGAGCTGTGGTTCCGCCCGGCCGCGCTGCACCGCGCCGCCCGCGTGCAGCGGCTGCACGCCGGCCTGCCGCTCAACTACGCCGCGATCGGGCTGGTGCTCGACCTGCTCGACCGGATCGCCGAACTGGAGGCAGCCGCCCGATGACCGCCGCCAGCCCCGACCGCACCGACGTCCTCACGTGTTCGGCATGCGGCCGGCGCAACCGGGTACCCGCGGCCGCGAGCGGGGTGCCCCGCTGCGCCGCGTGCGGCGCCCCGCTGTCCTGGCTCACCGCCGCGGGCGACGCGGACTTCGACGAGGTGGTGACGGCCGCCTCGGCGCCGGTGCTGGTGCAGCTCTGGGCGCCGTGGTGCGGCCCGTGCCGGGAGGTGGAGCCGGGCGTCGAGCAGGCCGCGCACGCCTTCGCCGGGCGGCTGAAGGCGGTGCGGGTCAACGTGGACGAGGCGACCCGGGTGGCGGCGCGCTTCCAGACGCAGTCGCTGCCGACGCTGCTGCTCATCCGCAACGGCCAGGTGCAGGTGCGGCAGGTGGGCGCGGTGCCGCCGGACGCGCTGCTGCGCTGGGTACAGGCGGCGCTGGCCACGACCGTCCACTGAGGACGGTCCTAGCGCAGGATGCCGGTGTGGCCCAGCGAGTACCGGCCCGGCTGCGGCCATACACACAGGCCGTGCGGTTCGGCGCCGACCCGGATGCGGTATGCGAGGTGGCCGGTGGTGGTGTCGATGGCGTACACGTCGCCGTGGTAGCGGCCGGACAGCCACAGCAGCTTGCCGTCTTCGGACAGGCCGCCCATGTCGGGGCTGCCGCCGCCGGGGATCTGCCACTTCGCGACGAGTGTGTTGGTGGCGAAGGCGAGTACCGAGATCGAGCCCTCGCCGCGATTGGTGATGTAGAGGTATCTGGAGTCGCGGCTGACGTACAGGCCGTGCGCGCCGGCGCCGGTGGGCAGGAGACGGGGCTTGCTGAAGGTGTCGCCATCCAGCAGCCATACGCCCGACGTCTGCATGTCCGCCACGTACCAGGTGCGGCCGTCGGGGGAGATCTTCACGTCCTGCGGCATGGGGTGCGGCGCGGGCAGGCGCTGCTGCGCGATCACCTGCTGCCGCTCGGTGTCCACCTTGAGCAGGTCGCCGGAGAACTCGCAACTGACGATGAAGTACCGGCCATCGGGGGAGAAGTCCGCGTGGTTGACCCCGGCGCAGTTGACCGGGATCGCCTTGACCACGGCCATGGTGTGCGCGTCGCGGAAGACGATCTGGTGCAGCCGCTCGGCCATGACGACTGCGAACCGGCCGTCCGGGGTGAAGTAGAGGTTGTACGGGTCGGCCACCGGTACCGGCTTGCCGAACGCGCCATTGGCGGCGTTGATCGGGGTCAGCGCGTTGCCGGTATCGCTGTTGACCCAGAGGGTACGCAGGTCCCAGGAGGGTACGACGTGCTCGGGGCCGGGCGGTACGTGAACGGTCTGGATGACCGTACCGGTGGCCGGGTCGATCACCGATACCGTGTTCGAGGCATGGTTGGGCACGTACACGCGGCGCAGGTCGTTGCGTACCGCCGGGGACAGCGCGTTGGGGCGGTCCGCCGCGTACAGGTCCTGCGGGTCCAGCAACGGCGGCATGCCGGGCAGCGCGCTGTCCGGCGAGGCATTGCCCGACGCGGCGATGCCGGTGGACGTGGCCGGGCGGGGCGCGGCGATACTCACCGCGGCGCGGGGGTTGCTCGCCACCTGGATACCGCAGCCGGCGCAGGCGAGTGTGGCGGCGACGGCGAGGGCGAGCGCCCGGACGGCGGTCGCGGCGAGCCGGCGCCTCATGCCCAGAACAGACCTCATGGCCGCAACAGCTCCGATACGGTGACCGGCTGCAGCCCCTTCGCCCGCAGCCCGGAGAGGATCCGCGGCATGGCGGTGACCGTCACCGCGTGCCCGAAGTGCATGCTCACGATCGACCCGCGGGAGACCCCGTCGAGGGTCGCCCGGACCACGGTGTCGGCCGACGGGTCGGTGTAGTCGAGCGAGTCGACGTCGTACGACAGGCAGGTCGGGTACCCGGCTCGCGCGGCCAGTTCCCGTACCTGCGCGCTCGCGTGCTGGGTCTGCGACGGCCGGAACCACGGTCCGATGGAGCCGGTCACACTGCGCAGCACCTGCGCGCAGGAGGTGATCTCGGTGGACGCATGGTCGGCCGGCAGGTGATCGATGTCCAGGTGGTTGTAGGTGTGGTTGCCCAACTCGTGGCCGCCCGCGAGGATCTGCCGGCCCAGCGCCTCGTTCGCCGCGAGCCACCGGCCCACCGCCATTACCGTGACCCGTACGCCGCCGGTGGCGAGCACGCCGAGCAGGGCGTGGATGATCGCCCAGTCGCCCTGCCCGTGGAAGGTCAGGGCCACGGCGGGCCGGTCCCGGGGCCCGTGCGCGATCTCGGCCGGCAGCGGTGCGCCGCTCGGCGCCGCGCTGGGCGCGCCGGGCGAGCCGGCCGAGGCCGATGTGTGCGGTGGCGCGGCGCTGGCCGGACCGGTACCGTGCGGCGCGGGCGTGTCACACCCGACCGCGCCGGTGGCCGCCACGGTCAGCGCGCCCGCGGCCCGTATCGCCTGGCGTCGGTCTATTCCCACCGGGCGAGCCTACTACAGCTTGTAGTGACCGGCGAGGTAGAGTCCCCCAGGTGAGCACTCACCTGAGCTATGCCGAGGCCATTGTCGTCGGTGCCCTTCAGGGCGTTTCGGAGTTGTTCCCGGTGTCCAGTCTCGGGCACAGTGTGCTGATCCCGGCGCTGGTCGGCGGGGCGTGGGCGCGCGACCTCAACGTCTCCGCGCCCGAGTCGCCGTACCTGGCCTTCATCGTCGGCCTGCACGTGGCCACCGCCTTTGCTCTGCTGGTCTTCTTCTGGCGGGATTGGGTGCGCATCCTCACCGGCCTGTATACCTCGGTGCGCTACCGCCGGGTACGCGAGTCCAACGAGCGGCTGGCGTGGATGCTGGTGATCGCCACGATTCCGGTTGGTATCAGTGGCCTGTTGCTGGAACATACCTTCCGCACCGTACTCGGCCGGCCGGCACCGGCGGCGGTGTTCCTGGTCGTGAACGGCCTGATTCTCTTCGGGGCCGAGCGGCTGCGCCGCCGCGCCGCGCGGCAGCCCGAGGCGCCAGCTCTGGTCAGCCGCGCCGGCACGGCGGCGACCTTCGCCTCCACCGCCGCTACTGCCTCCACCGCCGCCGCCGTTATGTCCACTGTGGACGAATCCGAGCAGAACGACCCGGCCGGCTCGGACGAGCGGATCTCGCGGCGCGGCATCGGGGAGACCACGCTGATCGGCGCGGCGCAGATCCTCGCACTGCTGCCCGGCATCTCCCGCTCCGGCGTCACGATGTCCGCCGGGCTGCTGCGCGGCCTGTCCCACGAGGACGCGGCCCGGTTCTCCTTCCTGCTCGCGACGCCGGTGATTCTCGCCGCCGGCGTGCTGAAGGTGCCGGACCTCTTCGGCCCGCTCGGCGCCGGTATCCACGGCCAGGTCCTGGCCGGCAGCCTCGCCGCCTTTGTCTGCGCCTACCTCGCGGTCCGGTTCCTCACCAAGTACTTCGAGACCCGCACGCTGACCCCGTTCGCGGTGTACTGCGTGCTGGCCGGGCTGGTCAGCCTGGTCTGGCTCGGGGTGCGCTGACCTACCTGCCAGCGGGCTCGAACCCGGTTCACGCCGGCGCCAGCCGCAGCCGGTGATACACGCCGAGCGCGTCGCCGCCGAGCAGGTCGCGGGTCTGCTGCCCGATGACGTCGACCGCGACCCGCAGCCCGTCGACGTTCCACAGCTGGAGCTGGTCCGCGTAAGCGTCGCCCGGCTCCTGCTGGACGTCGCGCCGGGCCGGGTGCCCGTCGACCGTGGCATCGGCGCCCGAGCCCGGATCGGCCATCTCGGAGCGCAGCGCGTCGTTCATCGCCTGGGCGTCGACGACGAGGGACGGGTACGGCGCGTTGGGGTCCAGCGGCCGGTCGGCAGTCGCGTACGTGAGCGTCACCGCCCACTGGTCGGTCGGGCCTGGGTCGTGTACGTCGACGGCGCGCAGCGGCAGCGCCCGGGGCAGGCCGGGCGCGGTGATCGGGAGCCGGACCGGTACGGCCCGGTCGAAGTCGGTACCGGTGGCGATGCGCAGCGCGGTCGCCAGGTTGTCCGCGCCGCTGGGGCCGGTGAAGGCGAGCACCGCCCAGCTGTCGGGCCGGTACCGCCAGCGCAGCCGGAGCTCCGTCGAGGTGCGGCCGGCGGCCAGCCCGGACCACTGGGTGGGCGCGCCGTCGACCCGGTCGGCGGCGGGCGTATCGACCCACGGGTCGTGCGCGTCGCGGTAGTCGGGCGCGGGCGCGACGCCGGGCTGGTACGCGGTCACTTGTGCGGAGAGGTTCTGGTCGACCTGCGCGCCGGGGTCGGGCGCGGCGGACAGCGACTCGCGGTTGGCGTCGAGCGTGTAGCCCCAGACGCGGTACCCGCTGGGGAGCCAGTCGAACGCGAGGTGGCGGACGAGGGGCAGGGCGGCGGGGGAGGCGGGCGGCGCGGCCGATGGCGGCGGGGCGAGCAGCGTGCGTACCCACCAGGGCGCGGCGACGGCGGCGGCGGCCAGCAGGGTGGCCAGGACGATCAGCGCCCAGCGCCGGGCCTGCGGGCGCGCCGCGACCGCCGCGCGGCCCGATCTCGGCTGCGCGTCCAGCTGGCTCCAGTCCCGCCTGATGGTCACTACATCATGTAGTGTGCGCCGCGGTCCCATGGCCCGCAACCGGGACGGGCACTACGTAATGTAGTAGCGTGTGCGATCATTCTTGGCCATGACGACTGGACAGGTTCGGCCGGCCGGGACGAGCGCGGGGGTCCGGCAGGCGGCGAGCAAGGTGCCCGTGGTCACCGCGCTGTTCTGGGTGACCAAGGTATTGACCACCGGGATGGGGGAGACCACCTCCGACTTCCTCGCACACCGGCTGGGGCCGGTACCGGCGGTGGGCCTGTCCGGCGTCGCCCTGCTGGGCGCCTTGGCGGCACAGTTGCGCGCGCGCCGGTACGTGGCGTGGGTGTACTGGCTCGCCGTCGTGATGGTCAGCATCTTCGGTACCGTCGCCGCCGACGTGGTGCACATCGGGTTCGGGGTACCGTACGCGGTCTCCACGGTGGTGTTCGGGGTCGCGCTCGCCGCGATCTTCGCCCTCTGGTACCGGACGGAGGGGACCCTGTCGATCCATAGCATCGTCACCCCGCGGCGGGAGGTCTTCTACTGGGCCACGGTGCTGACCACCTTCGCGCTGGGTACCGCCGCCGGTGACCTGACCGCCACCACGCTGCACCTGGGCTACCTCGCCTCGGGGATCCTGTTCACCGTGGTGATCGCGGTACCGGCGATCGGGCACGGCTGCGGCATGAACTCGATCCTCGCGTTCTGGTTCGCCTACGTGCTCACCCGCCCGGTCGGCGCGTCGTTCGCGGACTGGCTGGGCGTCCCGCCGGCCCGCCGCGGCCTGGGTCTCGGTACCGGCCCGGTGAGCCTGGTTCTGGCCGCGGTCATCGCGGTGCTCGTCGGTTACCTCGCGGTCACCCGCCGCGACACCCCGGCCGTGCCGTCGCCAGTCGAGGCACCGTCCACATAGGACTTCGGGGAGCCGGGTCGCCGCCTGCTGTTTCGCCGGCGCGACGCCTGACGTAACGTTGGCCGCCGTAACGTCGGCAGCCGGGGAGGGGAGCACTATGACCGCGGTTTTCCTGGTCGTATCGGTCTTCCTGGCCTGCGCGGTCGAGGCGGTGGAGGCGCTGACCATCGTGCTGGCCGCCGGTACCAGCCGGGACTGGCGCTCCGCGCTGACCGGGGTGGGCGCCGGGCTCGCCGTACTGGCCGCGGTCGTCGCCGTGCTCGGGCCGGCGGTCACGGCCATCCCGCTGAGCTGGCTGCGCCTGCTCGTCGGCGGCCTGCTGCTCGTCTTCGGGCTGCAGTGGCTGCGTAAGGCGATCCTGCGCGCGGCCGGGCTCAAGGACCTGCACGACGAGGCGGGCATCTACCGGCGGGAGGTGGCGGCGGCGGGTACCGTGGCGCGCGACTCGCGCTTCGCGGTCGCCGACTGGTACGCCTTCACGCTGTCCTTCAAGGGGGTACTGCTGGAAGGGCTGGAGGTCGCGTTCATCGTGGTCACCTTCGGCGCCAACCAGCACCAGATTCCGCTCGCCGTACTGGGCGCCGTCGCCGCCGTCCTGGTGGTGACCGGCGCCGGGGTCGCGGTGCGCGCCCCGCTCGCGCGGGTACCGGAGAACGCCATGAAGTTCGCGGTCGGTGCGATGCTCACCAGTTTCGGTACCTTCTGGGGCGCCGAGGGTGCGGGCGTGGACTGGCCGGGCTCGGACGCCGCGATCCTCGTCCTGCTCGCCGTGGTCCTCGCCGCGTCGCTGTGCGCGGTGCGGCTGCTGCGTGCCGGCCGGGTACCCGGATCGCCGGGGACCGCCCCGCCCCCCGTCACCTCGCGGGTGCCGTGATGCGCGCGCTGAAAGCCGTCAGGGCCTTCGGAGCCTTCTGGTACGACTTCGTCGTCGGCGACGACTGGAGCGTCGCCGCGGGCGTCGTGCTGGCGCTGGCGGTCACGGCGCTGCTGGCCCACCTGGGGGTACCGGCCTGGTGGCTGCTGCCGCTCGCGGTGCTCGCCCTGCTCGGCGCCTCCCTGGCACGCGCGGCGCGACGCCGCGCGGGCTAGCGGTACCGCTCGGGCTAGTGATGCACGGTGGTGTGCAGGCCGAAGCCGTAGCCGAACAGTGGCGACTTGCCGTCCCCGACGTTGATCGGCTCCTGGTTCTCCGAGCGCGGCCAGCTCACCGGCAGCTCGCCGGTGAACGGGCGTTTCCCGAACAGCACGTCGGCCACGCCCGCGCCCTCGCTGCCGGGCAGCCACGAGGCGACCAGCGCGTCGATCTCGCCGAGCTGGCCGGTGACGATCTGCGGCCGGCCGGAAACCGTCAGCACCACGCACTTCTTGATGGCCGAGCAGACCCGGTCGACCGCCGCGCGGTCGGCCGTGGAGAGGTTCAGCGTGTGCCCGTTGCCGACGTCGCCTTTGCCCTCGGCGTACGGCGTCTCGCCGACGACCACGATCCCGACGTCGTGCCCGCTCGTGGGTGCGGTCGCGGTCGCCGAGTAGGTCACCTTCGCCTTCGGCGCCACCTGCCGGATGCCCTGCAGGATCGTGGTGCCGGGAATGGTCGGGCCGGAGGCGCCCTGCCAGGTCAGCGTCCAGCCGCCGGCCTGGTTGCCGATGTTGTTGGCGTTGCTGCCGGCCACGTAGATCCGCTCGGTGCCCTTCAGTGGCAGGACGTTGCCGGAGTTCTTGAGCAGCACCTGGGACTCGGCGACCGCCCGCCGGGCCACCGCGCGGTGCGCGGCGGAGCCGACCGTGCCGATGCCCGCCCGGTTCGTGTACGGGTGCTCGAACAGGCCCAGCTCGAACTTGGCGGTGAGGATCCGGCGTACCGCGTCGTTGATCCGGGACACCGGTACCCGGCCGGCGCGTACCTCCGCGACCAGGGTGCTCTCGGTCGTGGCGTACTCGGTCGGCTCCATCAGCATGTCCATGCCGGCGTTGACCGAGGTGCGTACCTGCGTCGCGTAGTCCCCGGGCAGCTGATGGATCGCCTCGTAGTCGCTGATCAGGAAGCCCTTGAAGCCGAGCTTCTGCTTCAGCTCCTGGGTGAGCAGGTCCCGGTTGGCGCTCATCTTGATCGGGTTGCCGACGCGGTCCTCCGTCCAGTCGACGCTGGAGTAGGACGGCATGATGCTGCCGACCCTCTTCTGTACGGCCGCCACGTACGGCGGGATGTTGACCGCGAAGAAGGCGGGCCGGCTGGTGACCGCGATGCCCTGGTCGAGCGTGTACCCGTCGGTGGTGGAGCTGCCGAACTTGGTGTCGCCGTCGCCCGCGTAGTGCTTGCCGGTGGCGAGTACCCGGTCGCCCTGGGCGAGCCCGCTCGCGCCGGTACCCTGCAGCCCGTCGATCGCGGTCACCATCTGGGTGACCAGCTTGGGGTCCTCGCCGAAGCTCTCGTACGTGCGGCCCCAGCGCACGTCGCGTACCACGCACAGGCACGGCGCGAAGGCCCACTGCGGCCCGGTCGCCCGGGTCTCGGTGGCGGTGATGTGTGCGGCGTCGCGTACCAGGGCGGGGTCCCGGGTCGCGCCGAGCCCGATGTTGTGCGGGAAGATCGTCGCGCCGTGCAGGTTGTTGTTCCCGTGCACCGAGTCGGTGCCGTACAGCAGCGGGATGCCCAGGCGGGTGGCGAGCGCCCGGCGCTGGAAGGCGTCCACCATGTCGGCCCACGCCTTCGGGGTGTTCGGGGTCGGCGCGGAGCCGCCGCCGGACAGCAGCGAGCCCAGGTGCAGCGTGGTGATCTGGGCGGGGTTGGTGCTGATCGGCACCCGCTCCGCCTGCACCATCTGGCCGACCTTCTCCTCCAGGGTCATCCGCCCCAGCAGGTCGTCGACGCGTTTGCTGACCGGCAGCCGGGGGTTGCGGTACGGCGGCTGGGCCGGATGGCCGTCGGCGACGGTCGGCAGCGCCGGCGCCAGCAGTGCGGCGCCGACGAGTACCCGACCCACCGTGGCTGCGAGCGGCATGGGTACCTCCCCAGGTGAGCGCGGCCCGTGCCTACCCGGAGCAGCGCGGGGCAACCCCGGGCCCGAGCGTCTCGAAGGTCACTGGCGGGATACTCGACAGGTGATCAGCGCGGGAGACGCCCGGGTCCTGGTTGTCGAGGACGACCCGGAGCTACGTGAGCTGCTGGCGCGCCTGCTGGCCGACGCCGGGTACGAGGTGGACCTGGCCGGGGACGGGCAGGCCGGCCTGCACCGCGTGCTGACCCGCGAGTACGACATCCTCGTGCTCGACCGCGGCCTGCCCGGTATCGACGGGCTGGACCTGATCAGGCGGGTGCGGCGGCGGGGCGTCGAGACGCCCGTACTGGTGCTGACCGCGTACGGCGCGCTCGCCGACCGGGTCGCCGGGCTGGACGCCGGTGCCGAGGACTACCTCGTCAAGCCGTTCGAGGTGGACGAGCTGCTGGCCCGGTTGCGGGCACTGCGCCGCCGGCACCGCGCCGGTGCCGAGGTGCTCCCGTTCGGGGCGGGCGCGCTGGACCTGGCGGCGCGTACGGCGCGGCGGGCCGACGGTACCGAGGTCGAGCTCTCCGGGCGGGAGGCGGCGCTGCTGCGCACGCTCGTGGTGCGCCCGAACCGGGTGTTCACCCGGGACGAGCTGCGCGAGCAGGTCTTCGAGGCGGCGGAGTCAGCCTCCATTGTGGACACGTACGTGCACTACCTGCGGCGCAAGCTCGGCGCGGGCGTCATCCGGACGGTACGCGGGCTGGGTTACCGGGCGGGTGCCCTGTGATCCGCCGCCGTGCCGGTCGCGGTACCGGCGCCGACCAGGAACAGCAGCTGATCGACCGCGCCTGGCGAAGGATGACCGTACAGACGGCGGCCATGTTCGCCGCGGCGCTGTTGCTGCTGGACCTGCTCGCGGTGTTCGTGGTGGTACAGGCGGGGCATGCCGCCTCGGGCCGGCTGGTAGCCCAGGCGCTCGCCGACAAGGACGCGCTGACCAGCCCGCCGCACGACGCCTGGCTGTACCAGCGGGACGCCGCCGGCCACGTGCTGCACAGCCCCGGCGCGCCGCCGGTACCGCTGGATCCCGCCGCCCTCGCCGCCGGCCGCCGGGGCGACCGGGCGGTGCACCGGGGCGGCCGGGAGTACCTGGTGCGGACCGAGCCGCGCGGCGCGGTCACGGTACAGGCGGCGCTGGACATCACCGACCAGGAGCACGAGCGGCACCGGCTGTACCTGGGCCTGATCGCGGCCGGGGCGGTCGGGCTGAGCCTGGCGATACTGGTCGGGGCGGTCATCGCGCGCCGGTCGATCGGCCCGCTGGGCCTGGCCCTCGCCCGCCAGCAGCGCTTCATCGCGGATGCCAGCCACGAGCTGCGCACCCCGCTGACCCAGCTGCACACGCGTGCCCAGCTACTGGACCGGGCCCTGCGCCGGGGTGGCGACCCGGGCCGGCTGGCCGGCGATACCGAGCAACTGGTCCGGGGCACCCGGCACATGGCCGACATCGTCGAGGATCTGTTGCAGGCCGCGCAGCTGCGCAACGCACCGGGCGGGTTCGGCCCGGTCGACCTCGCCGCGCTCGGCGCGGACGCGCTCGCCGCGGAGCGGCCGCGCGCCGGCGAGCGCGGCATCGACCTGCGGGTCGAGGCGGCACCCGGACAAGCCTATGTGGTACGGGGTGCGGCCACCGCGCTGCGCCGGGTACTGACGTCCCTTGTGGACAATGCGCTCGGGCACACCGGTACGGGCGGGCACATCGTGATCGAGCTCGGCCGGCCGTCCGCCGCCGTGGTGAGCTGCGCGGTCCGCGACGACGGGGCCGGCTTCGACCCAGCCGACCGGCAGCTGATGTTCGAGCGCTTCGCCCGCGGCGGGCACGGCGACCGGCGCCGGTACGGGCTGGGGCTCGCCCTCGTGCAGGAGACCGTGCAGGCCCACGGCGGCAGCGTGAGCGCGACCGGCGCGCCCGGCCTGGGCGCCACGTTCACGCTGCTGCTGCCCGCCTGGAACGGTGCCGGGTCGACGCAGGTGTGACGGCCTGCGGGGCGCGTCACTCGGTGGTGGACTCGGCCCCGGTGGTCGCGTCGCTGGTCGCTCCGCCCATGCCGCCGCGCATGCCGCCGCTGGTCGCGTCGCCCGTGGTGGTCGGCGCGACCTTGCCGCCGCGCGGTGGTTGGCTGCGCCGCACGCTCGCCCGGCCCGCCGAGCCGCCGGTGGTGGTCACCATTCCGCGGGTACGGGTGGGGCCGCCGTCACGCGTGTCGCGCGGCTCCACGTCCCTGGCTTCTTCCTCGTCGCCACGCCGCTTGGTCATGCCGCTCACCTCCCACCGGGAGGCATTCCCCGCCCGACCGGCCTGAAACCGGCGGGCCGGGACCATCCACTGTGGATGGAACGGCTACTCGCCGCCGCCGCGCTGCTCGGTACCGGGCTCGCCGCCCGAGCGCGACCAGCGCACGTGGAGCTCGTCACGGGTACCGAAGCGGACGAGGTGGCGGCCGACGACGTCCTCCAGGCCCGGCAGGTCCTCGGGTGCGCCCTCGACCGCCATGTGCAGGCCGTCCGGTTGGCAGCGCAGTTCGGCGCGGCCGGCACCGAGCACGACGTGGCCGCGCTGGTCGCGCTCGGACCACTCGCCGCCGATCTTGCGGCCGAGATGTGCCACGAGTTGCTTGCCGTACCGCGCCGGCCGGTCCGTTGCCACGAGTGCTTCACTTCGAGCGGTCATCAGTCAATCGTGGCGTACCGGCCGTGCCGACCGCCGGGTGGCCTTCGTCACGATCGACGGGGGAGGCCCTGTCAGGCGAGGCGGAACGCCAGTTCGGTCGTCCACTTGTCCATGTCGGGCTCCTCGGCCGGATCGGTGTGGTAGATCTCCAGCCGGCAGCCCCAGCGCTCGCCCGCCTCGGTGTCCACCACGTCGAAGCGCAGCCCCTGCCCCTCGGCCCACGCCAGCAGCGCGGTGGTCGCGTCGTAGAGCTCCTTCGGGTGTCCGATGTGGACGGCGGTGGCGTACGCGCCGGCGGGCAGCACCCCGGCGAGCACCGGCTCCTCGGCGGCGACCGGCTCGGCGACCGGCACGCCGACCTCGATCTCCAGCTCGTGCGCCATGTCGATGACGTTGTACTTGAAGAACGGCGCGCCGGCCAGCGCGATGCCGCGGGCGGCGAGCCAGCCGAAGACGTCGGGCAGCCGATCGGCGATCGTGTTGATCGCCGTCATCGGGACCGAGCCTTTGATCGATACGTACGGCTGGGCGGGTCGCTGGGTGACCACTGGTTCGGTATTCGTCATAAGCATTGGACGTTACGCGACCGGGAAACTCATCGCGGTGGCGCGGTGCTCTCCCGTACCACCAGTTCGGTGACGAAGTCGATGCGCGGGGTGGCGACCTCCACGCCGCGGGCGAGGTCGAGCACCATCCGGGTGGCGGCGCCGGCCATGTCGCGCAGCGGCTGGTTGACGGTGGTGAGCGCCGGGTCGATCCAGGTCGCGACCGGCAGGTTGTCGTAGCCGGCCACCGACAGGTCGCCGGGTACGTCCAGGCCGAGCCGGCGGGCGGCGCGCAGCACGCCCATGGCCTGCATGTCGGAGCCGGCGAAGATGGCGGTGGGGCGGTCGGGCCGGGACAGCAGCTCGGTGCCGTGCTCGTAGCCGGCGTTGACGTAGAAGGTGCCGTACCGGACCAGCTCGGGGTCGACCTTGACGCCGGCCTCGTCGTGCGCGAACTGGAAGCCGGCGACCCGCGCCCGGCTGCACAGCACGTCCTCCGGCCCGGAGATGATCGCGATCCGGCGGTGCCCCAACTCCAGCAGGTGGCGGGTGGCGAGCAGGCCGCCGTTCCAGTTGTTCGAGCCGACGGTGGGTACCGAGGCCGAGGTGGCGCTGTCGGTGTCGACGACGACGAACGGTATCCGCTGGCGCCGCAACTGCTGCTGCTGAGTCTGGGTCGGGCTACACAGCACGAACACCACGCCCAGCGGGTGCCGGGTCAGTACCGCGTCCAGCCACCGCTGCGGCGGCTGGTGGCTGCCGCTCAGTTGGGACAGCACGACGTCGACCCCCGAGGAGGCTGTCACCGCCTCGACGCCCGCGATGATGTGCATCGCCCAGGCCGAGTCGAACTGGTGGAAGATGAGGTCGATCTGTTCCGTACCGGTCGGCTGCCGCTTGGTCCGGCGCCGGTACTGGTGCCGTTCCAGGCTGGCCTCGACGCGGGCCCGCGTCTCGGGGGCGACGTCGGAACGTCCATTGAGGACCTTGGATACGGTCGCCACCGATACGCCGACGTCGTCGGCGATGGTGGCGATCGTCGTGGCCGCGGGGCGGTCGGGATCAGTCATCGAAATCTCACGCGCCATCTCCAAAACTTTCGGTGACTTTAGCACCAGACCACCGGCTCTCAGGTACCCCCAAGAGCCTGCCATTTATGCATCGACACCCCTCTTGACAGGCGGAGTCGGGCCGCATAAGTTGCGGCAATATTAACGGTGGAGATGCCGGAAGTTTCGGCACTTCGCGCTGCGGCGCCGGGTGGCGCAGGCGACCCGAGGGGACTGCATGAGAGGCCAACTGCCAGTTGAGGCCGGTCTCGTCGCCGGTGACTCGCCGCTGTGGCGGGACTCCCGGCTGTCACCGCAGGCGCGGGCCGAGGCGCTCATCCCGCTCATGTCGCTCGAAGAGAAGATCGCGCAACTCGTGGGCGTGTGGGTCGGCGCCGACGCGTCGGGCGGCGCGGTCGCCCCGCTCCAGGAGGAGATGGCCGGCGGCGGCGACTGGCACAGCGTCATCCGGCACGGGCTCGGCCAGCTGACCCGCCCGTACGGCACCGCACCCGTCGAGCCGGCCCTCGCCGCGCGCTCGCTCGCCGTCTCGCAGGAGCAGATCGCCGCGGCCAGCAGGTTCGGCATCCCCGCCCTGGTGCACGAGGAGTGCCTGACCGGCTTCGCGGCCTGGCAGGCGACCGTCTACCCGACACCGCTGTGCTGGGGCGCCTCGTTCAACCCCGAGCTGGTCGAGGAGATGGCCGCGCACATCGGCCGGTCCATGCGCGCCGCCGGTGTGCACCAGGGCCTCGCGCCGGTACTCGACGTGACCCGGGACTACCGCTGGGGCCGCACCGAGGAGACCATCGGCGAGGACCCCTACCTGATCGGCAGCGTGGGCGCGGCGTACGTGCGGGGGCTGGAGAGCGCCGGCGTCATCGCCACCCTCAAGCACTTCGCCGGGTACTCCGCCTCGCGCGGCGGGCGCAACCTCGCGCCGGTACCGATGGGGCCGCGCGAGCGGGCCGACGTGATACTGCCGCCGTTCGAGATGGCGCTGCGGCTGGGCGGTGCCCGCTCGGTCATGAACTCCTACGCCGAGATCGACGGCGTACCGGTTGCGGCCGACGCGCAGCTGCTGACCGGGTTGCTGCGCGACGAGTGGGGCTTCGGCGGCACCGTCGTCTCCGACTACTTCGCGGTGTGGTTCCTGCAGTCCCTGCACGGCGTGGCCGGGCAGGCGGATGACGCGGCCGGCAAAGCCCTACGCGCGGGCATCGACGTCGAACTGCCCACTGTGGACACGTTCGGCGCCCCGCTGGTCGAGGCGGTGCGATCGGGGGCGGTCGACGAGGCGCTCGTCGACCGCGCGCTGCTGCGGGTACTCACCCAGAAGGCCGAGCTGGGCCTGCTCGACGAGGGGTGGCGACCGCTGCCCGACGGCTACGAGCACCTGCGTCTGGACGACGCCACCGGCCGGGACATCGCGCTGCGCCTGGCGCGCGAGGCCGTGGTGCTGCTGCGCAACACCGGCGGCGTGCTGCCACTCGCCCCGGACCGGCGGGTGGCGCTGGTCGGTCCGGTCGCCGACGACCCGCTCGCGATGTTCGGCTGTTACGCGTTCCCCGTGCACGTCGGCACCCGCTACCCCGAGCACGGCATGGGACTCGACGTCCCGTCGCTGCGCGAGGTCCTCAGTGGACAGATCGCGGAGCTCAGCTACGCGCCGGGCTGCGCGGTCAGCGGCACGGACACCTCCGGCATCGCCGAGGCCGTGGCGCTGGCCGCCGCGGCCGACGTCTGCGTGCTCGCCGTCGGCGACCGGGCCGGGCTGTTCGGCCGGGGCACGTCCGGGGAGGGGTGCGACGCCACCGACCTGCGGCTGCCGGGGGCGCAGGCCGATCTGGTACGGGCGGTGCTGGACACCGGTACGCCCGTGGTGCTAGTGCTGCTGGCCGGCCGGCCGTACGCGCTGGGTGACGAGGTCGCCCCGGCCGCCGGCATCGTGCAGGCGTTCTTCCCCGGGCAGCGGGGCGGCCAGGCCCTCGCCGAGGTGCTCACCGGTGCGGTGAACCCCTGCGGGCGCCTGCCGGTCAGCGTGCCCGGCGACCCCACCCAGGTGCTCGCCACGTACCTGACCCCGCCGCTGGCACACCGTACCGGCGTGTCCACAGTGGACCCGACGCCGGCGTTCGCGTTCGGGCACGGCCTGTCGTACACGACGTTCGAGTGGTGCGACGCGGGCGTGCGGGGCGCTTGCGGGGGAGCGCAGGAGGAGCCGGGTTTTGCCGGAGCCGAGCACCCCCAACGCTTCCCCGGGGATGCGGCGACCTGCCCGGTCGACGGCGAGGTGACCGTCGAGATCACCGTCCGCAACACGGGAGACCGGGCCGGTACCGAGGTGGTGCAGCTGTACCTGCACGACCCGGTCGCGCAGACCACCCGCCCGGTGGAGCGGCTGGTCGGCTTCGCGCGGGTACCGCTGGACCCGGGCGAGCAGGCGCGCGTCGCGTTCCTGGTGCCCGCCGACGTCACCTCGTTCACCGGTGCGCACGGCCGGCGCGTCGTCGAGCCGGGCGAGATCGAGCTGCGGTTCGGGCGCTCCAGTGCGGAGCTGGTCGCCTCGGTACCGGTGCGGCTGACCGGTACCGAGCGCGAGGTGGGGCACGACCGGCGGCTGCAGACGCTCGCCAGCGTCGCGGCGCCGCACGTATCGCGCGAACGAGAGGAGGCCGGGGCATGAGTGTGCCGTCCACATTAGACAGATCACCGACTCGGCCCGGCGAACCCGAGCCCACCCCGCCGGTACGCGCGCGGCGGCGATCCTGGATCGAGGTACTGCGCCGCGACTGGCAGCTGTACTCGCTCGCCGTACTGCCGCTGGTGTTCTTCGTGCTCTTCCGGTACGTGCCGATGGCCGGCAACATCATCGCGTTCCGCAAGTACCACCCGGGCGGCAACATCTTCGGCGACGAGTGGGTGGGCCTGTACTACTTCCGGGAGGTCTGGAACGACTCGACCTTCTGGCAGGTCTTCGCCAACACCTTCATCCTCGGCGGGCTCGTCCTGCTGTTCTGCTTCCCCGCGCCGATCATCCTCGCCCTGCTGCTCAACGAGGTCCGCGCCCGCAAGCTCAAGCGCTTCGTGCAGACCATCTCGTACCTGCCGCACTTCCTGTCGGTGGTGGTGGTCGCCGCCATCGTGCTGAACACGGTCTCGGTGGACGGCGCGCTGAACGAGGCGCTGCGGGCGGTGGGGCACGCCCCGATCCCGTTCATCCAGCGGCCGGGCTGGTTCCGCCCGATCTACGTCACCTCGGAGATGTGGCAGACCGTCGGCTGGGGCACGATCCTCTACCTCGCCGCCCTCACCACCATCGACACCGACCTCTACGAGGCGGCCCGGATCGACGGTGCCAGCCGGTGGCGGCAGACCTGGCACATCACCCTGCCCGGGATCCGGCCGACCATCGTGACCCTGCTGATCCTCAACATCGGTACCTTCATGTCGATCGGCTTCGAGAAGGTCCTGCTGCTGTACAACCCGCTGACCTATCCCACGGCCGACGTCATCTCGACCTACCTGTACCGGGTCGGCATCGTCTCCGGCAGCTTCAGCTACGCGGCCGCCATCGGCATCTTCGAGTCCGTCATCGGGCTGGTCCTGGTGCTGTGCGCGAACTCCATCTCCCGCCGCACGGTAGGGGCGAGCCTGTGGTGAGCATCCTTGCCAAGCGCGCCGCACCGGCCACGAGCCGGCCGCGGGGACCGCGCCCGAGCCGTGGATACCGGATTTTCCAAGGGGTCAACGCGGTCGTGCTGACCGGGGTCGTGGTCATCACCTTGTACCCGTTCATCAACATGATCGCCCGCTCGTTCAGCGGGGCCGACTACATCCGGGCCGGGCAGGTCAACCTGTGGCCGCGCGGCTTCAACCTCACCACCTACGGATCGGTGCTGAGCAAACCGATCTTCTGGATCAACTACGGCAACACCGTCCTCTACACCGTCCTGGCCACCGCCATCTCGATGCTGTTGACCACCAGCTACGCCTACGTGCTGTCCAAGCGGCAGCTGCGCGGGCGCGGTGTCCTGGTGGGCATCGCGGTCGTCACCATGTTCTTCAACGGCGGGATCATCCCCAATTACGTGCTGATCAACGGGCTGCACATGAAGGACACGCTCTTCGCCATCGTGCTGCCCAACGCCATCAACGTGTTCAACCTGCTGGTGATGAAGGCGTTCTTCGAGAACCTGCCGGCCGAGCTGGAGGAGGCCGCCGCGGTCGACGGCATGGACACCTACGGGACCCTGCTGCGCATCGTGCTGCCGCTGTCCAAGGCGGTGCTCGCCACCATGCTGCTCTTCTACGCGGTCGCCTTCTGGAATTCGTGGTTCTCCGCGTTCCTCTACCTGGACAACGACAAGCAGTTCCCGGTAACCGTCTACCTGCGCGGCCTCCTCGCCGGTGCGACCGGCGGCTCCAACGAGGGTGCGGCAAGCGGCGAACAGCTGCAGATCGACGCCAATATCCAGGCCGTGACGATCGTGCTCACCGCGCTGCCCATCATCAGCGTCTATCCGTTCATCCAGCGATACTTCGTCTCCGGCGTGATGCTCGGCGCGGTGAAGGGCTGAACCGCGCCTGTCTCCTCAACCCCATTGATGCGCCTGCCTACACCCCATGAAAAGGAGTTCCGATGACACGTCTGACCCGCCGCCAGATGCTCGCCGCCGCCGGCGCGGCGACCACGGCGGCGTTGGCCGGCTGCGGCAGCAGCGGCTCGAAGGGCCAAACGCTTTCCAACAACAAAGACGGCGCGATGGACAAGTACGGCGTCGGCGACCAGTTCAAGGCCACCAAGGGGTTGTCGTTCCCCATCATGGTGCTCAGCAACGCGGCCTACCCCTACAAGGCCGACTGGCTGTTCTGGTCGGAGCTGACCAAGCGCACCAACGTGACGCTGCAGCCGACCGTGCTGCCGGGCAGCGACTACAACACGAAGCGCAGCGTGATGATCAGCGCGGGCAACGCGCCGCTGATCATCCCGAAGACCTACCACCCGGACGAGGAAGCGTACATCGCCGGCGGCGCGATCCTGCCGGTGAGCGACTACATCGACCTGATGCCCAACTTCAAAGACAAGATCAAGAAGTGGAACCTCCAGGGCGACCTCGACCAGAACCGTGAGGCGGACGGCAAGTTCTACCTGCTGCCCGGTATCCACGAGGACGTCTGGGTGGACTACTCGTTCGCGGTGCGCACCGACATCCTGCAGAAGCTGAACCTCTCCGCGCCGCAGACCTGGGACGACTTCACGAGCATGCTGCGCGCGATGAAGCCGCTCGCCGCGCCGTACCCGTTCTCCGACAAGTGGAGCACCGGGACCACGGTGGCAAGCCCCGGCGCCAACTCGCTGGTATCCGTCCTCGGCTCCACGTACAACCTGTTCACCGGCTGGTCGTACCAGCACTCGGCGTGGAACTCGGACACCTCGAAGTTCGAGTACACCGGCGCGACCGACAGGTACAAGCAGGTGCTCACCTACCTCAACCAGTTGGTGAGCGAAAAGCTGCTGGACCCGGAGAGCTTCACCCAGACCGACGACCAGGCGCGGGCGAAGTTCGCCAACGGCAAGTCCTTCGTCATCAGCGCCAGCGCGCAGACGCTGCAGAACGAGTGCAAGAAGGACATCGCGAAGATCCCCGGCGCGACCGTGGTGAAGATTCCGGTCCCGATGGGCCCGATCGGCGCGGCGAAGATGGGCATCCGCACCGAGAACGGCGTGATGATCTCGGCGAAGGCGAAGGACCGGAAGGACTTCGTCGCCCTGATGCAGTTCGTGGACTGGCTCTGGTACTCGGACGCGGGCCAGATGTTCGCCAAGTGGGGCGTGCAGGGAACCACGTACACCGGCAGCGTCGACGACGGCACCTTCAAGCTCGCCGACGACGTCTACTGGGCCGGCATCAACGCCGGCAAGGGTACGAAGAACCTCCAGGTCGTGTACGGCTTCTTCAACGGCGTGTTCGCCTACGGCGGCAGCACCAAGTTCCTGGACACCCAGTTCCCGCCCGAGGAGCTGGAGTTCCAGAAGGCGATGAACGCCCGCAAGGTGCTGCCGCTGGCCCCGCCGCACCCGCTCGACGAGGGCCAGCGCGAGAAGGCGACGCTGATGGAGACCAAGCTCAAGGACTACGTCAACCAGCAGTCACTCAAGTTCATCCTGGGCCAGCGGCCGCTCAGCGAGTGGGACAAGTACGTCACCGAGCTCAAGGGCCTGCAGATGCAGGACTACGTGGACATGGTGAACAAGGCCCACGAGGACTACAAGAAGAACCACGGCTGATGCGGGTCGTTGTCCCCGGTGAGCCGGCCGGCCGGCTGTCCGGTGCCTGGCGCGAGTGCGTCGGCACCGGGCGGTTCGAGCTGGCGCTGCGCCGGGACTACCAGGACTCGCTGGCCACGGTCCAGCGGGACATCGGCTTCCGGCACATCCGGGGGCACGGCCTGTTCAGCGACGGGGTCGGCGTGTACCAGCCGTACGAGTACGCCGGTGCACGCCACGTCCGGTACGGGTTCAGCTACGTCGACCAGGTGGTCGACGCGTACCTCGCGCTCGGCATCCGGCCCTTCGTGGAGCTGGGCTTCATGCCGGCGGCGCTCGCCTCGGCAGACCAGACGGTCTTCTGGTGGCACGGCAACATCACCCCGCCACGCTCCTATGTGGACTGGGCGGATCTGGTCCGCGCCACGGTGGCGCACCTCGTCGACCGGTACGGGCTCGACGAGGTGCGCGCCTGGCCGATCGAGGTGTGGAACGAGCCCAACCTCAAGGAGTTCTGGGCCGGTGCCGACCAGGACGAGTACCACAAGCTGTACGAGGCGGCCGCGTACGCGGTGAAGGATGTGGACGCCTCGCTGACCGTGGGCGGGCCGGCGCTCGCCCCCGGATCGTCCACTGTGGAGTGGCTGGCCCGCTTCGCGGACTTCGTCGCCGCCCGTTCGGTCCCGGTCGACTTCGTCAGCCTGCATGCGTACACCTCCGGCCCGGCCCGGCACGTACCGTTCGGCACGTACCAGGATCTGGCACCCGCGTCCCACCTGCTGGAGCAGTTCGCCGCGCCGCGCGAGCGCCTCGCCGGTACCGCCCTGGCCGGCCTGCCGGTGCACATCACCGAGTTCAACACCTCGTACCGGCCGGACAACCCGGTCCACGACACCGCCTACAATGCGGCGTACCTGGCGCCGGTACTGGCGGCCGGCGGCGACCTGGTGGACTCCTTCTCCTACTGGACGTTCAGCGACGTCTTCGAGGAGGTCGGGGTGCCGACCTCGATCCTGCACGGCGGCTTCGGGCTGCTCAGCCACCGGCAGATCAAGAAACCGACCTACCATCTGTACGCGTTCATGGCGCGCCTGGGCGACCAGGTGCTGGCGCGCGGCGAAGACCACCTCGTCACCCGGGACGCGACCGGCCGGGTGAGTCTGCTCGCCTGGGCGCCGGTGGAGTTCGGGGCGCATGTGTTGTCGCTGTCGGTACCGCTCGGTGGCGCCGCCGCGTTCGTCGTGCGCTCCCGCGTCAACGACGAGCTGGGCAACGCGTGGACGGCCTGGTGCGAGATGGGCCGGCCGCGCTCGCCCCGCCCCGGCCAGCTCGACGCGCTGCGCGAACTGGCCGAGCCGGCGCGTACCCACGCCAGCCTGCCGGTGGTCGGCGGCCGGGTCGAGCTCGACCTGACCCTCGGCCAGAACGAGGTCACCCTCGTGGAGCTGACACCGGTGGTCGACGAGACCCCGCCATGGTGGGAGGAGCCGCATGAGTAGCAGCAGTAGTAGTGCGACCGGATTCGGCGAGGGGCCGCTGTCCCGGGTCGCCGCGTTCGTCTACACGCTGCTCGTCGTCGAGCTGCTCTTCTTCGCCACCACGCTGCCCGGCCTGCTGCTGCTGATGCTGCTGGACCGGGACACGAGCAACCTCCCGCTCGTGGCGCTGTGCGCGGCGCCGCTCGGCCCGGCCCTCTCGGCGGCCCTGTACGCGCTGCGCCACCGCCACCGCGACATCACCGACCTGCACCCGGCGGCGGCGTTCTGGCGCGGGTACCGGATGAACGTCGGGGGAGTGCTGCGGACCTGGCTGCCCGCCCTGGCGTGGCTGACCATCATCGCGATGAACCTCGCCCACCTCGGGGCGGCCGGCAACGCCAGCTCCTGGCGGCTGCCGCTGCTGGTCATCGCGCTCGGCGTGACACTGTGGACGGTCAACGCGCTGGTGATCACATCGCTGTTCGCGTTCCGCACCAGGGACATCGCGCGGCTCGCCGGCTACTTCCTGGTGCGCACGCCCGGCGTCACGCTCGCCAACGCGGCGCTGCTCGTGGTCGCGGCGGGCATCACCGCGCTCGCGTCGGAGGTGGTGCTCGCGCTGCTGGGCTCGATCCTCGCCCTGTCGCTGCTGCACGGCTGCCGCCGGATGATCACCATGATCACCGAGGAGTTCACCGCGTGAGCGTCCCTTCGATGGGGAAGGTGGCGTTCGGCGGCGACTACAACCCGGAGCAGTGGCCCAAAGAGGCCTGGGCGCGGGACTACGAACTGTTCGACGCCGCCCGGATCGATACCGTCACGCTCGGCGTCTTCGCCTGGGCGATGAACCAGCCCGCGCCCGGGGTCTACGACTTCGCGCGGCTGGACCGGATCGTCGAGCGGGCCACCGCGGCGGGCCGGCGGATCTGCCTGGCGACCGGCACCGGCGCGCTCCCGCCGTGGCTGGCGCGCGCGCACCCGGAGGTCAACCGCACCGACTTCGAGGGGCGGCGGCACCGGTACGGGCAGCGGCACAACGCCTGCCCCAGCTCGCCGGTGTTCCGCCAGCTCTCCACCGAGCTGGCCCGCCGGGTCGCGCGGCGCTACGGCGCGAACCCGTCGGTCGTGGCCTGGCACGTCGGCAACGAGTACGGCGGCGCCTGCTACTGCGACCTGTGCGCGGACGGCTTCCGCGACTGGCTGCGCGCCCGATACTCCACTCTGGACAGACTGAACGCGGCCTGGTACACGACCTTCTGGTCGCACACCTTCTCCGACTGGCGGGAGATCGAACCGCCGTCGGCGCTGACCGAGCACTGGCGCGGCCCCGACCACACCGCGTTCGCCGGCATCACCCTGGACTACCTGCGGTTCATGTCCGACGCGATGCTCGCCAACTTCCGCGACGAGAAGGCGGCCATCCGCGAGTCCTGTCCGGACACCCCGGTCACCACGAACTTCATGGGCATGTACCGCCCCATCGACTACCACCGCTGGGCACCGCACCTCGACTTCGCCTCCTGGGACAACTACCCGCCGGACGACACCTCCCAGGCGCGGATGGCGCTGGCCCACGACCTCATCCGCGGTTTGCGCGGCGGCCAGCCGTTCTGGCTGATGGAGCAGACGCCGAGCACCACCGCGAGCCGCGACGTGAACCCGCTCAAGCGCCCGGGCGTGCTCGGGCTGTGGAGCTGGCAGGCGGTGGCGCACGGCGCGGACGCGGTGCTGTTCTTCCAGCTGCGCGCCTCGCGCGGCGCGTGCGAGAAGTACCACGGCGCCGTCATCGGGCACGCCGGGCGCCGCGACACCCGGGTCTTCCGGGAGGTCGAGGCGCTCGGCGGCGAACTCGAGCGGCTGGGCGGCGCGGTGCTCGGCGCGCGTACGCCGGCCCGGGTCGCGCTGCTGTTCGACTGGGACAGCTGGTGGGCGCTGGAGCTGTCGGACGGGCCGTCGCGGCTGGTGCGCTACCTGGATGTGGTGCTGGCCTACTACCGCGCGCTGTGGGAGGCCGGCGCGGACGTCGACGTGGTACCGGTCACCGCCGACCTGTCCCGCTACGCCGTGGTGGTCGCACCAGCGCTGCACATGCTCAAGGGCGACCTGCCGCAGCGGCTGTCGGAGGTGGCCGCGCGCGGCGGGTCGGTGCTGGCGACGTACCTGTCCGGCCGGGTGGACGAGGACGGCAACGCGTTCCTCATGGACGTGCCCGGCCCGCTCGGAAAGCTGATGGGCATCCGCGTGGACGAGTGGGACGCCCGCGACCCGTCGGTGGTCAACCCGGTGCGCCTGGACTCGTCGATGGAGGTGGCCGGTCGGCTCTTGTTCGAGATCGTGATCCCCGACGGCGCCGAGGTGGTCGGCACCTACCAGGCCGACTTCTACGCCGGTACGCCCGCCGTCACCCGCAACGCGTACGGCGCCGGGGAGGGCTGGTACGTCGCCACCGATCTCGCCGCGGAGGGCGTCTCGTGGGTGGTGCGCCGGGTCCTCGCGCGGCACGACCTGCTCGGCCCGTACCCGGACGTGCCCGACCTGGAGACCGCGAGCAGGGTCGCGCCGGACGGTACCCGGCTGCTGTTCCTCCTCAACCACCGTGCCGAGCCGGTCGAGGTACCGGCCCGGGTCGCCGGGGTCGACCTGCTCACCGGCGCCACTGTCGCCTGTGGACAGAGCATCCGCCTGCCGGCGCGCGGCGTCATCGTGCTGGCGTGTCAGTAGATCCGGCGGCTGTGCGCGTCCGGTACGCCTGACTTCCGGAAGAAGTACGTGTTGACCTGGTCGCGCCACTCCTCGGCGCAGCGCAGCTGTTCGTCGAGGCGCGCCGCCACCCGGGCGTGGAGGGCGTCGCCGACCAGGTGCGGTGCGAGCCGCGCCCACCGCGCGCGGATCGCCGCCACCTCCTCGACACCGGCGAAGTGGGTGTCGTAGATGTGCTGGACGACGGTGACTCCACTGTGGAGCACGTGGCCGTACGGGACGTGGTGGAAGAAGAGCAGCAACTCGTCCGGGCAGTCCGCGAGCGACTCGTACACCTCACGCCACGGGCTCGGGTACTGGCCGGTGAAGCCGGTACCGGTGGCGCGGGTACGGTCCACGCCGACCCCGTCCCGGTCGGCGAAGTGGTACGTGCCCCAGGGGGTGTACTCGTACCCGTCGACGTCAGGACCGTAGTGGTGGCCCGGGCGGACCATGAAGCCCACGCCCAGTGGCGCCGTGTACCGCTCGTACGTGCGCCACGAGCCGTCCATCATCGCGTGCAGGGTGTCCCGCACCTCGGCGGAATCCCCGAAGGTCAGACCGATCCACTCGTCCAGCAGCGCCGCCGGCTCGGCCCGGGGATCCCACGCGAGGCGGCCGAATGCGTACAGGTTCGCCGCGGCCAGCGGGTGGCCGGTCCAGAACGGGTCGTCGCCGGCGTTGGAGACCGCCACGAAGGTGTCGGCGAGGTCGGCGACCGCGCGCCCGCCGAACTCGAACCCGAGCACCTCGCTCCACTGTGGAGCGAGGTAGCACACGTGCCGCTGCTGGCCGGTGTACTCCTGCGTCACCTGGAACTCCACCGCCACCCTGGTCCCCGGCATCGCCCCGATCAGCGGGGAGACCGGCTCCCGGGTCTGGAAGTCGATCGGGCCGTACTTCACCTGCACCACCGCGTTGCCGGGGAACTCGCCGGAAAGGGGCGTGAAGTGGTCGAAGGCGGCGCGGGCCCGGTCGGTGCCGCGGTCGCGCCAGTCCTGGCGGTGGTTGTAGACGAAGGCGCGCCAGCGCAGCACGCCGCCGTACGGGGCGAGCGCGGCGGCGATCGCCGCGGCCCCCTCGGCGTGGCTGCGCCCGTACCCGAACGGGCCCGGCTGCCCCTCGGAGTCCGCCTTCACCACATAGCCGGCGAAGTCGGGGATGGTCTCGTACACGTGCCGCGTCACGCCCGCCCACCACGCCCGGACATCCGGGTCGAGCGGGTCGGCGGTCGGCAACCCGCCGAGCGTGACCGGTGCGGCGAAGCTGACCGACAGGCACACGCGGATCCCGTACGGGCGCAACTGGTCGGCGATCGCGGCCACGTCGCCGATCCGGTCGGTGAGCAGGTGCGCCTCGGTCGTGTGCACGTTCACGTTGTTCACCGTGACGGCATTGACGCCGCACGAGGCGATCAGCCGCGCGTAGGCGCGTACCCGGGACAGGTCTTCGCGCAGGCTGCCGTCGTGCCAGAACAGCGAGCCGCCGGAGTAGCCGCGCTCGACCTGCCCCATCACCGGGTGCACGGCGACGTGGTCCCAGTGGTCGAGCATCCGGAGGCGCACCGCCGGCCGGTGCACCTGTTCCGATTCCGGGAAGGGATCCGCGAAGGCCGCCTCGCCGAGGCGTACCACGTGGAACAGGCCGTACAGCAGGCCGGCCGGGGCGCGAGCCGCCACGACGGTGGCCCCGTCGTGCCGGGACAGCGCGTACCCCTCATCGCCGAAGTCCTCGTTGTCAACCAGTTGGAAGACCAGGTCGGCCGGGCCGCTTTCGGCCACGCTGCCGCCGTAGCGGGCGCATGCCTCGGCGACCTCGGCCGTCACGGTCTCGACGAGCGTTCCCGCGCCCCGCACGAGAACGTTCCGCGCGCCCAGCGCGCGGAACGCCTCGGGGGGCAACCACGCCGGGTGGATCTGTTCCGCCACCCGGCGATCTTATCTGTCAGGAGCCGTATACCTGGAACTCCCAGAGCGAGTAGCCGTACTGGGTGGCCCGGGCGGTGCCGTACATCCGCACGTACCGGCCGCTGCCGGAGACGGTCAGCGACTGGTTGCCGCCGGTACCCGTGGTGGTGGAGTAGATGCTGGTCCAGGTGGAGCCGTCCGGCGAGGTCTGGATCTGGTATCCCGTCGCGTACGCGGCCTCCCAGTTCAGCACCACCCGGCTGATCGCGTGCGTGGCGCCGAGGTCCACCTGTATCCACTGTGGATCGGAGAACGCACTCGACCACCGGGTACCCGTGTTGCCGTCGACCGCGTTGGCCGCCGGGAAGCTGGCGTTCTCGGTCGACGAGGCGGTCGCCGGGTGACCCTGGGACAGCAGCGTCCCGCCGCCGCCGGTGGCCGGCGTGCCGTTGACGCTGAATTCCCAGAGGGAGTAGCCGTACTGGGTGGCGCGGGCTGTTCCGTACATTCTGATGTACCGGCCGGTGCCGGTCACCGCCAGGTCGTCCGTACCGCCGTCGCCGGTGGTGGTGGAGTAGATGGTGGTCCAGGTGGAGCCGTCGGGTGAGGTCTGGATCTGGTACGCCCGACCGTACGCGGCCTCCCAGTTGAGTGTGACGTGGTTGATGGCGTACGACTGGCCCAGGTCGACCTGCAGCCACTGCGGGTCGCTGAAGGCGCTGGACCACCGGGTGCCGGTGTTGCCGTCGGTCGCGTTCGCCGCGCCGAGGCTGGCGTTCTCGGTGGAGGAGGCGGTGGTCGGCTTGCCCTGGGCGATGTTCGTACCGCCGCCGCCACCGTTGTTCCCGGGCGCCTTGTTGTACACGGCGACGTAGTCGATGTTCATCTGTCCACCTGAGACGGTGGACGCGGTGGGCCCGCCGCCGAAGGCCGCCGGGAAGCCGCCGCCCATCGCGAGGTCGTAGATGATGAAGAACGGATGGTCGACCGCGTTGGCCCAGGTGGTCGCGTCCACCTGGGTGGCGTTGACGGTGAAGTAGTTGGCGCCGTCGAGGTACCAGCGGATCTGCTCCGGCGAGACCGAGCGGTCGATCTGCACGGCGTAGGTGTGGTACGCGGTCTGGCAGCCGGAGCAGGCCCGCTCGCCGCTGCCGATACCGGTGGACTCGTTGCACGGGCCGCCGGGGTTGGTGCCGCAGTGCAGGGTACCGAAGACCGAACTACGGGCATTGATGTCTTCGAGTATGTCTATCTCGCCCGAGGTGGGCCACGGCGTACCGGTGCGCAGCGGCGCGCCCAACTCCCAGAAGGCCGGCCAGTACCCGGCACCGGTGGTGGTGTTCAGGTTGGGTTGCTGGATCGAGGACTCCATCATGACCACGCCCCCGGGCGGCGCGCCGAAGGTGGCCGCCTGGGTCTCCACCCGGCCGGAGGTCCAGCCGCTGGTGGCGTTGGTACCGGAGTGCAGCGCCCGCAGCACCAGGTGGCCGTTGCCGTCCTGGAAGACGTTGGACGTGCTGTTCGTCATGGTCTCGATCTCACCGGTGCCGAAGCTGCTGCCCGGCCCGGTGTCGTACTTCCAGGTTCCGGTGTCCAGGCCGGTACCGGCAGCGCCGCTGAAGTCGTCGCTCCAGGTGAGGGTGAAGCCGGACGGTGGCGCGGGTATCGCCGCGGTCACCGCGGACGCCGTGCGTGCCAGCGTCGTCAGCCCGACGGCGGCACCGGCGAGCACCACGGCGGCGAAGCCGGCTCGTATCCGATGGTTCATTGGGATGCTCCTTTGTGGACGGTTACGGGAAGCTGACCACGTTGACGGGTGTGGTGGAGGTGCCTTGCGCGGCACCGCCGGTGGAGTTGATGACGTGGTCGATGGTGCCCACCCCGCCCAGCGAGACGGTGAGCAGGTCGTGGAACTTCACGTTCGCGTTGACCGGCGCCTCGAAGGCGTGGTCCGCGTGGATCGTCGGGTCGCTGCTGAAGTTGCAGTAGCTGCCAAGCCCCCACGCTTCGTGCGAGGTGACGCCGTCGGCGACCTTGTAGGCGGCGTACCCGTTCGTGCCGCTGCGCCAGGTCGCCTGGTTCGGCGGGTCGTAGGGCATCTCGTTCTGCAGGAAGATGGTGCGCCCGCCGTTGCCGTTCCAGACCACCTCGTACTTCTGGTAGTGCTCGACGAACAGGCCGTACGCGGTCACGTTGGCACCGTTGACGATGAGCCCGGTATCCGCGGTGTTCACCGTCCAGCCGACGCCGGCGCCGTGGTCGGCGCGCCACGCCCAGATGTGGTCGATGATGGTGTTGGCGTTGTTGACGACCAGGCTGGTCGTCGCGGAGCCGGCGCCCGCGCCGCCGATGCGGAAGAACACGTCCTGGACGGTGGTCGGGTTGCCGGCGTGGCTGGTGGTCGTGCCGGTCGGGCCGACCTGCAGCAGGACCGGCGAGGTGGTGGTACCGGCGTCGAAGAGCATGCCGGCGAGCTTGACCCCGTCGACGTCCCCGACGGACATTGGCGTGACGCCGTTGTCCGGAATCAGCGTCGGGTACCCGAGCCCGAGCACGACGGTGTTGGCGCGGTTCACGTTGACGGTCTGGTTGAGGTGGTAGATGCCGGGCGTGAAGAGCAGGTTCAACCCCTGGGCGAGCGCCTGGTTGAGGGTTGCCGCGCTCACCCCGGGCTGCGCCACGTAGAACTGGCTCAGCGGGATGCTGGTACCCGGCGTGTTGCCGTTGGCCCAGGTGACGCCGGAGGAGTTGGTACGCATCGACGGTACGAACACCGCGTACTGGCCGGCGGAGGTCAGGTACAGGTACGGCTTCTCCCGCGTCACCGGGCTCGTCGCGAGCGTGGTGTACGGCGGGCTCGGGAAGGCCTGTGCCGGTGCCCCGACCACGCCGGAGAACGTCATGTTCCACACGCCGTTGGTCCAGCCGCCGACCTGGCTGTCCCGGGTGAACCACTGCTGCTGCGAGTACGGGCCGACCGTGCCGCTGACCCGCGAGTCAGCGATGTACCCGCCGCTGGCCCAGCCGTACCCGTTGGGCGCCAGGTTCAGGTCGCCGTGCACGTCCACCCGGCGGAACGGCGCCGCCTGCGCGACCGCCCAGCGGGTGAAGCCGGCCGACGGGTAGATGGAGAAGTTCTCCGCCGACCGCCAGAAGTTCTGCGTGGCGTTGCCGTTGAACCAGCCCGCGTCGACCGTGACGTCGCCGTGGATCTGTACGTCGTCCGGGTTCTGCCCGAGCCCGGCGATGGAGGTGTAGAAGCCGATCTGCGCGTTGAAGCCGCTGTAGCTGCCCGGCTTGAACAGCAGTGCGTACCGCTGGGTGCCGAACTGGTTGCTCTGCATCTGGTTGAAGACGGTGTCCACCTGCGTCTGGATGGTGGCGCCGGTCATGGACGGGTCGAAGACGATGACGTTCGGGCCGAGCGGGCCGCCACCGGGCAGCGGCGAGCCGGTCGGGGTGGGGCTGGGGCTGCTCGGAACCGGGGCCGGGCTGCTGGGGTTGGGCGCCGGGCTGCTCGACGTTCCCGTGTGGACGGTCAGCTCGAAGATGGAGTATCCGTACTGGGTCGCCCGCGCGGTGCCGTACACGCGCAGGTACCGGCCGGTGCCGCTGATGTTCAGGGTCTGCGTGCCGCCGGTACCGGTGGTGGTGGAGTAGATGGTGCTCCAGGTGGCGGCGTCGGCGGAGACCTGGATCTGGTACGCGGTGGCGTAGGCCGCCTCCCACTGGATGATCACCTGGCAGATGGCGGTACCGGCGCCGAGGTCGACCTGGATCCACTGCGGGTCGGCGAAGGCGGAGGACCATCGGGTACCGGTGTTGCCGTCAACCGCCGCCGAGGCCGGGAAGGTGGCGTTCTCGGTGGAGGAGGCGGTGGCGGGCCGGCCCTGTGCGGCGTTGGTGGTGCCGCAGCCGGTACCGCCGAGGCTGCCGTAGACCTGGAACTCCCACAGCGAGTACCCGTACTGGGTGGCCCGCGCGGTGCCGTACATGCGCACGTACCGGCCGGTGCCGCTGATGTTCAG
>JBPYFB010000233.1:0-8444 GCA_051986465.1 Rugosimonospora sp. | reverse complement strand
CCGGAGGCGGGTGGGGTCAAGCCGCACGTGTCGGTGACCATCGACTGGCAGACCCTGCGCGACGGGTTGACCGCCACCCCGAGCGCTCCCGGCGGCAGACTGGGCAGTGGCATGCCCATCCACGCGAGTACGGCGCGGCGGCTGGCGTGTGACGCGACCCTGATCCCCGCGGTGCTGGGTAGTGCCTGGGAGCCGTTGGACATCGGCCGCGCCACCCGCCTGGTACCGGCCGGGATGCGCCGCGCCCTGGTACTACGCGACGGCGGGTGCCGCTTCCCCGGCTGTGATCGTCCTCCCCAATGGACAGACGCACACCACCTGCACCCGTGGGCGCACGGCGGCGCTACCCGCCTGCCGAATCTGCTGCTGCTGTGCCGCCACCACCACACCACCGTGCACGAAGGCGGCTGGCGCCTCGACTACGACACCACAACCAACACCGTCACCGCACACCACCCCACCCGGCAAGATCCCGCCGGCCAACCACGAGGACCCGCCCCGTAGCCGATACGGCTCGACTGTCGACGAGCCCGGCGGGTAGGGCGAGGTAAGCCCCGGCTAAACGAGTAGAGCGCGCCGCCCGGGGTAGGACCGGTGCGGGTTACTGGCGGGTGCGGGTACTGGCCGAGAGGGGTTGGGTCGGTGGAGGCCGATATCACGCTCTGGGTTGACGGAGCGCGGCGGGCGCTGCGGGTGGACACGCGGACCACGCTGCTCGACACGATGCGCGACCGGCTCGGCGTGACCTCGCCGAAGAAGGGCTGCGACCACGGGCAGTGCGGGGCGTGCACGGTCCTGCTGAACGGGCGCCGGGCCACGACCTGCCTGGCACTGGCCGTCGCATACGACCGGGCCCACATCACCACCGCCTCCGGCCTCGCCAACGGCTCGGAGCTGCACCCGTTGCAGGAGGCGTTCGTGGACCACGACGGCTTCCAGTGCGGGTACTGCACACCGGGCCAGATCTGCTCCGCGGTGGGCATGCTGGACGAGGCGAGGGCCGGCCACCCCAGCCACGTGACGCGGGAGATGACGGGCCCGGTCACCCTCGACAACGAGGAGATCCGCGAGCGGATGAGCGGCAACCTGTGCCGCTGCGGCGCGTACGTGAACATCGTCGCCGCGATCCGGGAGGTGGCTATTGAAGGTAGGGCGGCGGCGTGAGGCCCTTCGACTACCACCGGGCGCACGACCCGTCCGCGGCGGTGGCGCTGGTGACCAACAGCCCGGACGCGGTGTTCCTCGGCGGCGGTACCAACGTGGTTGACCACATGAAGCTCGGGGTACGCAGCCCCGAGCTCGTCGTGGACGTCACCGGGCTGCCGTTCAACCGGATCGAACCGCTGCCCGGCGGCGGGGTGCGTATCGGCGCCGAGGTGCGCAACAGCGACCTGGCCGCCGACCCGCTGATCCGCACCCGGTACCCGGTGCTCGCCCGCGCCCTGCTCGCCGGCGCCTCCGGCCAGCTGCGGAACCTGGCGACCACGGCCGGGAACCTGTTACAGCGCACCCGGTGCGTGTACTTCCAGGACGTGACGACGCCGTGCAACAAGCGCCATCCCGGCACCGGCTGCTCCGCGCTCGACGGGTACACCAGGTACCACGCGATCCTCGGCGCCTCGGAGCGCTGCATTGCGGTACACCCGTCCGATATGGCGGTGGCGATGGCGGCGCTGGAGGCGACCGTGGTCGTGCTCACCGCCGACGGCGAGCGGCACATCCCGATCGACGAGCTGTACCGGCTGCCCGGCGACGCGCCTGATCGGGACACCGTGCTCGACCACGGCGACCTGATCACCGCGGTGGAGCTGCCCGCCCTGCCGTTCGCGACCCGCTCGACCTACCGGAAGGTACGCGATCGCGCGTCGTACGCCTTCGCCCTGGTATCGGTGGCGGCGGCGCTCGACATCGCCGACGGCGTCATCCGCGACGCGCGCCTCGCGCTCGGCGGGGTGGCGCACAAGCCGTGGCGCGCCAAGGCGGCTGAAGAACGCCTGCGCGGGGTGCGGCTGGGCGGTACACACCCGACCGAGGAGGCGTTCCGCGAGGCCGCGCTCGCCGAACTCGCCACGGCCCGGCCGCTGCCCGGCAACCGCTTCAAGGTACCGATGGTGGCCAACACGATGATCGCCGTGCTGCGCGAGCTCGGGGGGACAGAGCTGGGGAGTACGACAGAGCTGAGGAGTACCTCGTGACACAGCAGCGGACCCGCGCCGTCGGCCAGTCGCTGCCCCGGCTGGACGGCCCGCTCAAGGTCACCGGCCGGGCCCCGTACGCCTACGAACAGCCGGTCGACTGCCCCGCGTACATGCATCTCGTGCAGGCAACGGTGGCCCGCGGCCGGATCACCGACATCGACACGTCGGCAGCGCGGCGGCTGCACGGCGTCCTGTTCGTCCTCACCCACGAGAACTCGCCCCGCCTGCCGGGCGAGGTCAATCCGGAGGTGTGGGTGCTCCAGTCGCCCGAGGTGGCGTACCGGGGTCAGGTGATCGGCGCGGTCGTGGCCGAGACGCCCGAGATCGCCCGCGAGGCCGCCGGGCTCGTCCGGGTGACGTACCAGGCCCAGCCGCACGACGTCGAGCTGCGCGTGGACCACGACGGCCTGTACGCGCCCAAGTCGGTGAATGTCGACCGGCCCACCGACCGGATCGACGGCGACGTGACCAAGGCAGTAGCCGCGGCGGCGGTGACGCTGGACGAGGCGTACACGACGCCGATGGAGCACCACACCACAATGGAGCCGCACTCCACGGTCGCCGTGTGGGACCACGGGACGCGACGGTTCCTGCTGTACGACTCGACCCAGGGCGTCCACTCGATCAGCGCGATGCTGGCGGAGGCGCTGGGCATCTCGCCCGCCCAGGTCCGGGTGGTCTCACCGTACGTCGGTGGCGGGTTCGGTTCCAAGGCGCACATCCGGCCGCACCACGTCGTGCTCGCGCTCGCCGCCTGGCTGGCCGACGGGCGCCCGGTGCGCTTCGCGCTGACCCGGCAGCAGACGTTCGTGATGGCGACGTACCGGGTGCCGACGATCCAGCGGATGCGCCTGGCCGCGGACGGCGACGGCCGGCTGACCGCGATCGCCCACGACGTGGTCGAGCAGACCTCGCGCATCCAGGAGTTCGCCGAGCAGACCGCGGTATGCAGCCGCACGATGTACGCGGCCCCGAACCGGCGCACCACGCATCGCCTCGTCGCGCTGGACGTCCCGGTACCCGGCTGGATGCGCGCGCCGGGCGAGACTCCCGGGATGTTCGCGGCCGAGGCGGCGATGGATGAGATGGCGATCGCCTGCGGCCTGGACCCGATCGAGTTCCGGCTGCGCAACGAGCCCGCGGTCGACCCCGATACCGGCATGCCCTTCTCCTGCCGCGACCTGGCCGGCTGCCTGCGCGAGGGCGCGCGCCTGTTCGGCTGGCACCGCCGGCCCGTGACGCCGGGTACCCGCCGGGAGAACGGTTACCTCGTCGGCATGGGCGTCGCCGCCGCGACCTTGCCCGCGCTCGTCCTGACCGGCTCGGTCGCGACTGTCCACTATGGAGTAGACCGCTGCTACCGGGTACGGATCGCCGCCGCCGACATCGGCACCGGCGCCTGGACCGCGCTGACCCAGATCGCCGCCGACGCGCTGGGCTGTCCGCTCGCGGACGTCCGCCTGGAGATCGGCGACACCGACCTGCCGACGGCGACGGTGGCCGGTGGTTCCACAGGCATCAACAACTGGGGTACGGCCATCATCGCCGCCGCCGACGCGTTCCGCGCCGAGCACGGGTCCACCCCGGCACTCGGCGCGCAGACCACGGCCGGGATGCCGGAGTTCCCCGACCGCGCGCGGTACGCCACGCACTCGTTCGGCGCGCACTTCGTGGAGGTACGGGTCGACGCGGATACCGGCGAGGTCCGGGTACCGCGAATGCTCGGCGTCTTCTCGGTGGGCCGCGTGATCAACCCGCGCACCGCGCGCTCGCAGCTCATCGGCGGCATGACCATGGGCCTGTCGATGGCCCTGTTCGAGCACAGCGTGCTCGATCCGCGCTTCGGCCACGTGGTCACGCGAGACCTCGCCGAGTACCACATCGCGACGCACGCCGACGTCATGGATATCGAGGCCACCTGGCTGGACGAGACTGACCCGCACGTCAACCCGTTGGGCGCGAAGGGCCTCGGCGAGATCGGTATCGTCGGCTCGCCCGCCGCGGTCGCCAACGCGGTCTACAACGCCACCGCCATCCGGGTCCGGGACCTGCCGATCACGCCGGACAAACTGCTGCTATAGACCACCGTCACACCCGCCGCCCATCATGTGGCCAGCGATTCTCGCGTGCCGAGATGCCGCGCGGCCCGGGCAACTGGCCGGCGGGGAACTGGCCGACGAGGAGGCTGCTGACCCGCTCCACCGCGCCCTGCTCCCCGATGAGCGGACGCAACAGCCGCACCATCTGCTGCAGCAGCCACCGCAGCATCGGGTCGCCGCCGTAGCCGTTGTGGCGCGCGTAGCGGATCGCCGCGTCGAGGAAGCGCAGCATCTCGCCGACCACCGCCAGGTACGCCTCGTCCTCCCGCAGGTCCCGCTCGACGGCGTCGGTGAACGGCTCGGTGCCGCGGGGCGCCCTGCTCCACCGGCTGTACCAGCGCCGCCGGCGCCCCAGCGCCCGCCTGGCAGCCACCTCGTAGCGAACCAGCGCGGCCCGCGCGAACGCCCGGCGCCGGGCATCGTGGGCCAGGGTGAGGGCGTGCTGGTAACTGTGCGGCTGGACGGGGGAAGGCTGGCCGGGCGATGGCTGGTTGGGCGAAGGCTGGCCGGGGGAAGGCTGGATCGGGGGCGGCTGGATCGGGGGCACAACGGGTCAAACCCGACACTACCGCCGAGGTGACGACCATGGGGCGCGGTGTGCGCGTGGCGCAAAGTCCGGGGTTGCGCCGTTACCGGGTAACTACCGTGGCATGCCGGGCCGCGCCGCGCAGGGCCGCCGTCTCTGTATCGACGCTCGGCACCATCAACACATCGCCGGAGATATCGCCAGCGTGAAAGCCGCCCGCTATGCCACGGCGCAGGGCGGGGGCGATGAGGTCCCAGGCGCTGCTGATCCCGCCGCCGACGACGAGGACGGTTGCCTCGAACCGCCGCAGCCACGGCCCCAGCGCCTCGCCGAGGCGGTACATGGCGGTCTCCACGACGGAGTACGCGAGGTGGTCGCCGGCTACCGCCCGCGCCGTGATCTCGGCGACGTCCGCGCTTGGTTCACCGCCCGCCTGGCGATACCCGGCGACCATGGCGCGCGTGGACACGGTCTCCTCCAGCGGGCGGCCGTCGATCGTCAACAGGTGCGCCTGGCCGTGCGGCGGGACGTCCGGCCCCTCCATGACGACCCGGCCACCGTCGACGAAGGCGGAGCCGACGCCCGTACCCAGCGTGATGCACAGCGCCCTGCTGTGCCCGCGGGCCGCGCCGAGGCTCCACTCGCCCAACCCGAACGCGGCCGCGTCGTTGAGGAAGCGCAGCGCGCCCGGGCGCGGCGAGATGCGCTCGCGCAACTCGGCGCCGACGTCGACGCCGTTGAGCGCGGTGAACTTGCCGACGTCGTGGTATCGGCCGATGCCGGCGGCGTAGTCGAACGGGCCGGGCACCGCCACACCCCAGGCGGCCGCGGGTTCGGCGCCGAGCCGGGAGGCGGTGCTGGCGATCGTCTGGAGCAGCGGCGCGGCCGGATCCGAGCCGTTCAACGCGGATCGGGTACGGCCGAGCACGGCGCCCTCCACCGGATCCACGAGGGCCGCGGTGACATGTGAGCCACCGACTTCCAGTACCGGAACGATCGCCATGCCGTGATCTTAGGTACCCGCCACTACGCCCACACCTATGCCATGGCGAGCGTGCGTACCCGGTCGTAGCTGTCTTCCTGGTCGACCCGGGCGAGGGCGCCGGCGAGCCAGGCCAGCTTCTCCGACTCGTCGCCGGTCAACGCGACCACGTCCTCGACGCGCCGACCCAGGCCGAGGCGGTCGGCCGCGCGCAGCGCGGGGCGGTCCAGGAACGGGCCCAGCTCCGGCCAGATCGACTGGACCTCGCGGACGAACAGGTCCACGGCCGGCTTGTCGATGCCCGGCAACTCGGCGAGCAGCCGCCGCACGGTGGCCGGGTCGCGATGCGCCTCGCTGCGCAGCCGGCGCAGGTCCCCGCGGTAGCGGTCCAGCACCGTCTGGGCCAGATCGCCGAGGGTGATGGCGAGCCGCTCGGCGTCACTACTAACACCTGCCTTGCGCAGTACGGCCGCCCGCCGCTCGTGCAGCGAGTGGGCCATCGGAGCCGCGCCGTTCCAGCCCTGCTCCCGCAGCGCGCTGGCGATCCCGACCGCCCGGTGGTAGTCGCGCCGGCCGGCGGCGAGCATCGACAGGTACAGCAGCGCGAACAGGTTCGCCGGGTTGTTCGTCACCGGGAACCCGTTCGCCTCCGCGAGTCCCCGCCCCTCCTGCTGCACCAGGCGGCGCACCAGGCGGCGCTTCTGATCAGTATTCAAGGAGGTACCCAACACGGAACTCATGTCCCCGACATACCCGGGAATCCGGGCCGGAATCTAGGATGGCGACCATGGCCACCGGCGAGATCGTTTCCTTCCGGATCGACGTCCCCGAGGCGGCGCTGACAGACCTGCGCGAGCGGTTGGCCCGCACCCGCTGGCCGGAGCGGGAGACCGTGGCCGACTGGTCTCAGGGGGTACCCCTGTCGTACCTGCGGGAGTTGTGCCGCTACTGGGCCGAGGAGTACGACTGGCGCGCGACAGAGGCACGGCTGAACGCCCTGCCCCAGTATCGCACCGTCATCGATGGGCTCGGCATCCACTTCGCGCACGTACGCTCGCCGCACCCCGACGCGCTCCCCCTGGTCGTCACGAACGGCTGGCCCGGCTCGCTCGCCGAGTATCTCAAGGTGATCGGGGCGCTCACCGATCCCACCAGGTACGGAGGGCAGGCCAGCGACGCCTTCCACCTCGTACTGCCGAGCCTGCCCGGATACGGGTTCAGCGACAAGCCGACCGGTACCGGCTGGGACGTACGGCGCACCGCCGCCGCCTGGACGCGCCTGATGGCCCGCCTGGGTTACCAGACCTACGGCGCGCACGGCTCCGACTGGGGCAACAGCGTCACGACGGCCATCGGTCAGCTCGACGCCGAGCACGTCGTCGGCATCCATCCGGTACCGCCGATCGCGCCACCGGATCCGGCGACGTTCGAGGAGCTGACCGCCGTCGAGCGGGAGAGCCTCGCCGCGCTTGCGGAAGCCCAGCGCCACGGCTCCGGGTACTCGGCCGAGCAGTCCACCAAGCCGCAGACCATCGGTTACTCCCTTGTGGACTCACCCGCCGGCCTGTGCGCCTGGATCGCGGAGAAGTACTGGTCCTGGACCGACTGCGACGGGCGCCTGGATACCGTCGTCAGCCGCGACGAACTGCTCGACGCCGTCATGCTCTACTGGCTGCCCGCCACCGGCGCCTCCTCCGCCCGCCTGTACTGGGAGAGCTTCGCCCAGGTCGCCGAGTGGTTCACATCCTCCACTGTGGACACGGAAGATGCGATGGACACGGTCGGCGTGCCGACAGGCTGCTCGGTCTTCCCGAAGGACGTGCCCCGCCCGTCGCGGCGCTGGGCCGCCCGGCGCTACACCAATATCGTGTACTGGAACGAGCTGCCCAAGGGCGGCCACTTCCCCGCCCTCGAACAGCCCGAGACCTTCGTACGCGAGCTTCGCACCTTCTTCCGCCTCGTCCGCCCCTGACGAGCACAGCCGTTAATCAGCAAGCTGATCAGCGCGGTACCGCGCGGAACCAGCCGTCCCGGTCGCCCGGATCCGGTCCCCGGCGCCGGGCCCAGGGCGGGCGCTGCGCGGTGACCGGCGCGTAGTGGTCGAACCGGGCCACCAGGAAGCCCTCGCCGCCGGTGAGGTCCGGCAGTGCCGCGGCGACCTGGGGCACCTGGGCGGCCGGCAGGGTACCGGCCAGCCGGGCGTACCCACCGGCGAGCGACGCGTCGAGCATCACCACACCGAGCCGGCCGAGCAGCGCCGTCACCGAGCTCTGCGCGTACTGGGGCAGGTCAAGTTCGAACCGGTCCACCGGCTGGCAGACCCGGGTGCCGGCCTGGCACAGCGCGGCGGTGACCACCACCGGGGCGAGGTGGCGGAAGTCGGCCGCGACGCTGGAGACCGACTTGTCGAACTTCTGGTGCGGTCTGCTCTGCCGCGGCCAGTACTGCGACGAGGTCATGGTGACCCGGCAGTCGGTGACCGGCCACCCGTACCGGCCCTGGCGCAGGGCGCTGCGCACGCCTTCCTCCGTAGCGGCGATGAACGCCGGTGGCAGCCGGCCCGGCTCGATCCCGGCGCTGAACTCCACACCGTGCCCGATCGGCGCCGGCTCGACACGCAGCCCGATACCGGCCAGGTA
>JBPYFB010000232.1:0-7495 GCA_051986465.1 Rugosimonospora sp. | reverse complement strand
CGCCGACATACCTCAGCCCGCCGGACCGCGCACGATCGCGGTCGTCCCGTATCGGCAGATCGCGGAGCGCGGCTTCGCCTGCGTCGACGACGCCTCGCCGCTCGAATGCCTGCGCGTCGACCAGTACGCGAGCGTGCCGCTGCTCGCCGCGCTCGACGCCCTGCCCGACGCGCCGGTCGGGGTGACCGGCGGTGCCTTCGACGTCTCCGACGACGAGTACGCGGAGATCGTCAGCGCGGTCCTGCGCGACGAGATCGGGCGCGGCGAGGGCGCCAACTTCGTCATCCACCGGGCGTACACCGCGACCCTCACCGACGCCCCGCTCGTGGCCGCGCTGCGCGCGCTGCGCCGGCTGCTGGTCGCGGAGCGCGGCGCGTACTGGACGTTCCTCGTGCACACCGGCGCCCGTACGCTCGTCGGCGCGAGCCCGGAGCGGCACGTCAGCGTCGATGCCGGCCTCGTCATGAAGAACCCGATCAGCGGTACCCACCGGCACGGCCCGGACGGCGTCGACGTGGACGGACTGCTGCGCTTCCTCGCCGACCCCAAGGAGGTCGACGAGCTCTACATGGTTCTCGACGAGGAACTGAAGATGATGGCGACCGTCGCCGAGGAGGGCGGGCGGGTGATCGGGCCGTACCTCAAGGAGATGTCGCACCTGACCCACACCGAGTACCTGCTCGCCGGGTACGGCACGCGGGACGTGCGGGACGTGCTGCGCGAGACGATGTTCGCGCCCACGGTGACGGGCAGCCCGATCGAGAACGCGTGCCGGGTCATCTCCAGGTACGAGCGGCGCGGGCGCCGGTACTACGCCGGAGCGGTGGCACTGCTCGGCTTCGACGACGCGGCCCGCCAGTCGCTGGACTCCGCGATCCTCATCCGTACCGCGGAGATCGATCCGGCCGGGCGGCTGCGGGTACCGGTCGGCGCGACCCTGGTGCGCCACTCGACCACGGCGGGTGAGGTGGCCGAGACACACGTGAAAGCCGCCGGCATCCTCGCCGCGCTCGGTCTCGGGCCGGTCGCGACCGCCCGGGTCTGCGCACCCGCGCGGCCGGCGAGTGCGGATCCCCGGGTACGGGCGGCGCTCGCGGCGCGCAACGAGCACCTGGCGCCGTTCTGGCTGCGCCGGCGCACCCCAGGCGCGGCGCACGTGCCAGGGCTCGCCGGCCGGCGGGCGCTTATCGTGGACGCCGAGGACACGTTCACCGCGATGCTGGCCCACCAGCTGCGCGCGCTCGGGCTCGACGTGACGGTGCGCCCGTACCCGGCGGTCGAGGCGGCGCAGACAGCCGGCTACGACCTCGCGACCTACGACCTCGTCATCGCCGGCCCTGGGCCGGGCGACCCGCGCGCGGCGGACGATCCGAAGATGGTCGCCATGCGCCGCTTCATCGCGGGCGCGCTGCACCGCCGCCAACCGCTGCTCGCCGTGTGCCTCGGCCACCAGCTGCTGGCCGGCCTGCTCGGGCTGCGGCTGCACCGGCGGGACGCGCCGTACCAGGGCCTGCAACGGCGCATCGACCTGTTCGGCCGGCCGAGCAGGGTCGGCTTCTACGCCACGTACACGGCTCTGTCCGATGTGGACACGCTGGAGACCGGGTACGGGCGGATCGAGCTGTGCCGGGACGGGACCGACGGTGCGGTACACGCGCTGCGCGGTCCGGGCTTCGCGGGCGTACAGTTCCACGCCGAGTCCGTACTCAGTGAAGACGGACTCGACGTGCTCGCCGACCTGCTGCGGGTGCTGCTCCCCGCGCCAGCGGAGTTGAGCTAGCCACGAGTTGAGCTAGCGACTCGCAACCGTCCGATGTGGAGCTGTCCGATGTGGAGCGCGCGCCGGTCCGGCTGGCGCGCGCTATCCGCGGATGACCTCGTCCGCCGTGGTCGCCGTGACGGCCCGGCGGAGCCAGGTGTCGAGCTGGGCCAGGTCGGAGCAGGCCAGGATCTGCTCGCGAGCCGCCGCGGGTACCGTCACGCCGCGGGCATCGAGCACAGTCAGCACCGCGCGGCCTTCACCGAGGGCCTCCCCACGCGCCTCACCGGACGCCTCGCCATCAGCAAAGGCCTTGCGGAAGGCATCGCTGTAGTACTTGTTGCCGGCGGTGGTCGTCATGAATGCCTCCCAACGGGTCCGGGCTGCCACCGGCAACCCGGCCAACACAGAGTATGACGTATCCAGTGTGGACAGTCCGGGCGGCCCATCCCAACTCGCTGTACCCGAACTCGGCCGGAGCGCCTGGTTCTGCCGATACGATCATCCGGTGACGGTGTGGGGGCTGGATTGGCTGCGCCGCAGGGATCCCGGGCTGGCGACCGTTGGGCGCGCGGCCCGGGTCGCCGTCGTCGCGTGTACCGCCTTCTACGCATGCCGGTACGGGTTGCGCAGCCCCGTCCTCGCGACGTACGCACTGTTCGGCACCATCGCCCTCGGCGCCCTGTCGCAGATCCCCGGTACCGCCGGACAGCGCGCCCGTACCCTTGTCGCCGTCGCGCCCGCGGGAGCGGTACTGGTGACCGCCGGTACCCTCCTGTCGGTCACCAACTGGAGCGCAGCGCTGGGCATGTTCGTCCTCGGCTTCCTCGTCTCGTACGCGGGCGTCGGCGGCCCCCGGCTCGTCGGTCTCGCGGGTGGCCTGCAACTGCTCTACATCCTGCCGCGCTTCCCGCCGTACGACCCCGGCTCGCTCGGGTACCGGCTGGCCGGGCTCGGGCTCGCGGTCACCCTGCTCGCCATCGCCGAGCTGGTGCTGTGGCCGGCGCCGCCGCCGGTGCCGTACCAGCGCCGCCTGGCCGACGCCGTGCTGTCGCTGGCCGACTGCCTCGACGCGCTCCCGGCGGCGGTGGACGGCGAGGGCGATGTCCGGGACCGGCTGGCCGCGCTGCTGCCGCGGGCGGGTGAGTTGGCCGAGGCGATCCGACCCGCGCGCCTCGCCCCGACCGACCGCCCCGCCTCGGCGAGCCGGCGGGACCGGGCGCTGAGCCAGACCGCGGGCGCCGTACGCTTCACGCTCGGCCGCGCCAGCGACGTCTACGAAGGCGGCGGGCCGGACCCGCTGGGCGCGCCGGAGGCGGCCGCGCTGCTGCGGCGGGTCGCGGACGCGGTGCGCGCCGCGGGTCGGTGGCTGCGCGAGGGCGGACCGGTGCCGCAGGCCGACACGCTGGTCGACGCGATCGACGCGTTCCGGGCCGCCCGGCTGCAGGTGGTACCCGACGCCGTACACCCCGACCGGCTGCACCTGGGCGCGCTGGCGCTGAGCGTCGCTGACGCGGCGACGCTACTGGTGAGCGCCGTCCGCATCATCGCCGGGCAGCCGGTACACCCGAACGAGGTGCCGGGCGCCGCGGGCACCCTCTGGTACGCGGACCGGTCCACCGTCGCGCTGTGGTGGCACCGGTTCCGCGAGCATCTGACGCCCCGCTCGGTGTACTTCCAGGGCGCGCTGCGGCTGGCACTGGCACTGGGGGCGGCGCGCCTGCTCGCCGGCGTACTCGTCCTGTCGCATGGCTTCTGGGTGCTGCTGGCAACGCTGACCCTGCTGCGCACCTCGGCGGCGCAGACCCGCTCCGCGCTGCGCCCGGCACTGCTCGGCACGGTCGCCGGTGCCATCCTCGCCGGCGGCCTGCTGGTGGTGGGCGCGCAGCCGCAGGTGTATGCGGCGCTCCTGCCGTTCGCCATGCTGGTGGGCTTCGCGGCCGGCCCGCTGCTCGGACCCGGTTGGGGGCAGTGTCTCTTCACGGTGGTGATCGCCCTGGTCTTCGCGCAGTTGGCACCGCCGAACTGGCAGCTGGCCGAGGCGCGGGTGCTGGATGTCGCGCTGGGCGCCGGGATCGGCGTGGCGATCGGGCTGTTCGCCTGGCCCCGCGGCGGCACCGGCGAGCTGCACCGGGCAACCGCGAACTTCCTGCTCGCGTGCGCCGCCGCGGTGGGCGAGACGGTCGGCATGCTCACCGAGGACTCGCCGCCCGGCCCGGCCCTCCCGCTCGCGCGGCGGCGCAGCCGGCTCGCCGACGCGTCGTTCGCGCTGTACCAGGCCGAGCGGCGCGATCCGGCGGTCGGCGCCCGAGCGCGCAACGTCGAGGAGGACTCGGTGGACTGGCAGGGCGTGCTGATGGCCGGTCATCATGCGGTACGGGGTGCGGAGGCGCTACTGCAGACGTACCGGACCGGACGGCTGCTGACCTGCCGCCGCCAGCTCACCACCAGCGCGGCGGCGGTGGAACGCGGATACCAGGATCTCGCCGGGGCGCTGCGCAACCCGCACCCCGGGCCGGTCGAGCCACCCCGGCTGCCGGCCGAGCAGTGGCCGGACGACCTCGGCGTCGACCTGTACCAACTGGCCGACATCCGGGTCTGGCTCGCCGGTCTCGCCGACGACATCGGCCGCGTGCTCCGATCGTCCACACTGGACACTGCCGCGGCCGGCCGCGCCCGCTGAGGGCTATATGAGCGAGAGGACGTGCTCCAGGCCCCGAGGCCCGTTCTTCGGCGGCGGGGGCAGGAGGAGGACGTAGAGGCCGGCGGCGACCGCGCCGGAGTCGGTGAGCGGGTTGTCGCCGACCATGAGGGTACGGGCCGGGTCGACCTGCAACTGGTCGCACGCGGTACGGAAGACCGTGGCGGCCGGCTTGCACACGCCGTACTCGAAGGACATCACGACGGTGCTCAGGTACGGCGAGAGCCCGAGCAGGTCCATTGCTGGGCGCAGGTCGAAGCCGGTGTCGCTGACCACGCCGACCGGTAGCCCCCGATCGTGCAGCCCGCGCAGCGTCGGCAGGGTGTCCGGGAACGCCTCCCACGATTCCGGGCTGACCGTCAGCTCGTAGAGCCGGTCGCTGAGCCCGGACACGAGCCGGTCGCACCCCGCCGAGCGGTACAGCGCGGTCCACACCTCGCGGTGCCGCTCACAGGACAGGTCGCGCCCCTTGGCCAACTCGTCGGCGGTGCCGCTGCGCGACAGTACGCGCCGCCACACCCGGGTGACCTCGGTCGCGTCCAGCGGCTCGGCGCCGAGCATCTCGGCCGCCTCGTGCAGCAGTGACTCGCCGCTGCCGGAGAGCCTGATCAGCGTGTCGCCCGCGTCGAACAAAACGGCGTCGAACTGGCTCATGACCGTACCCCTTTCGCGGCGGCGACCAGCTGCCCGGCTGGCGCGTGCGCGACCCGCACCGGGCGGCGCACCCACAGCCAGAACACGTCCCGGCCGAACGACTCAAGGAGCAGGATCAGCGCCCCGACCAGGCCCAGCACGCTCCACCACCGGGGCAGTACACCGGCCGCCGCGACCACGAGCACCACCCCCTGTGTTGCCGCCACCACCTTGCGCCAGTACCGCGGCGGCAGTGTCCTGCGCATCCACGGCAGTACCCACATAGCTATCACGAACCCGTACCGCATGCCGCCGATCAACCAGACCCACCAGCCGACCGAATCCGCCACGAAGCCGCTGAGTACCAGCAGGAGGAACGCGTCCACCTCTATGTCGAAGCGCGCGCCCAGCGCCGAGACGGTACCCGTACGCCGCGCCACCTGCCCGTCCACCCAGTCCAGCGACAGCGCCACCGCCACCAGCCCCACCAGTACCCAGCGCACCGGTACCCGCCCCGACGCGGTGGCGTCCAGCACCAGCGCGGCGGCGCCCCCGACGAGCAGGGCGCGGCTGAGCGTCACGCGGTCGGCCGGCCCCAGGTGCCGGGCACCCGAGCGGGCCAGTCCGCGGCACAGCAGCGCGCACATCAGCACGCCGTACCCGACGCCGACCGCCCAGCCCACGCCGCCCAGGCCGACGGTACCGGCGAGCACAGCCAGCAAGGCGATCTGCACAAATAGCCCCATAACAGGACCAGTACGGACCGAGGACACCGAATACCTCCGTGGCCTAGGGTTACTTGGTCGTAAGTACGCAAGAACTCGCCATATGGTTCCGCAGATCAACGGAGGTGCTGGTGACGAAGTGGTGACGGCCGTGGTAGCAGGCAGTCAGGAGGCCCGCGCCTTCTGGCTCCGTACGCCCGGCGCCGGCGAACTGCGGCCGGTACCCGTCGGGCGGCCCGGGCCGGACGAGGTCCTCGTGCGCACCCGGTACTCCGGGATCAGCCGGGGTACCGAGTCGCTGGTCTTCCGGGGCGGCATACCCGAGAGCCAGTACGCCGCGATGCGCGCGCCCTTCCAGGAGGGCGAGTTCCCCGGGCCGGTCAAGTACGGGTACCTCAACGTGGGCACCGTGGCCGAGGGACCGCCGCAGCTCGCCGGTCGCACCGTCTTCTGCCTGTACCCGCACCAGAGCGCCTACGTCGTACCGGCCAGCGCCGTGGTGCCCGTACCGGATGATGTCCCGGCCTCGCGGGCCATCCTCGCCGGCACCGTGGAGACGGCGGTCAACGCCCTCTGGGACGCGGCGCCGCTGGTCGGCGACCGGGTCACGGTGGTCGGCGCGGGCATGGTCGGCTGCGCCGTCGCCGCCCTGCTCGCCCGGTTCCCCGGGGTGCGGGTGCAGCTCGTGGACGCCGAGCCGGCGCGGGCCGCGGTCGCCGCGGCGCTCGGTGTCGAGTTCGCCCGGCCACCGGAGGCGCGCGACGGCCGCGACCTCGTGGTGCACGCCAGCGCCACCTCGGCCGGGCTGCGCCGCTCGCTGGAGCTGCTCGCGCCGGAGGGCACCGTCATCGAGCTGAGCTGGTACGGAGACCGCGAGGTCAGCCTGGTGCTGGGCGGCGCCTTCCACTCCGGACGCCTCGCGATCCGCAGCAGCCAGGTCGGCATGGTCTCGCCCGCCCGGCGGAGCAGCCGCAGCCACGCCGACCGGCTCGCGCTCGCCCTGGAGCTGCTGCGCGACCCGGCGTTCGACGCGCTGGTCACCGGCGAGTCGCGCTTCGACGAACTACCCGACGTGCTCGCCCGTATCGCCGTGGGCGAGCTGCCCGGGCTCTGCCACCGAATCAGATACAGCACCGACTGAGATACGGAGAATAGATGTTCAGCGTCACCGTTCGCGATCACATCATGATCGCCCACAGCTTCCACGGCGAGGTCTTCGGCCCGGCGCAGCGCCTGCACGGCGCGACGTTCGTGGTCGACGCGACGTTCCGCCGGGCGGCGCTTGACGCCGACAACATCGTCGTCGACATCGGCCGGGCCACCGAGGAACTGCACGCGGTCCTCGCCGGGCTCAACTACCGCAACCTCGACGACGAGGCGGACTTCGCCGGGGTCAACACCTCGACCGAGGCGCTCGCCCAGGTGATCGCGGACCGCCTCGCCGAGCGGGTACATGCGGGCGCGTTGGGCGAGGGCGCGCGCGAACTGGCCGGCATCGCCGTGACCCTGCACGAGTCGCACGTCGCCTGGGCGAGCTACGAACGGGCGCTGTGACGGCGCCCGCGATGACGGCGCTCGAGGTGAAGACCGTCCACTGTGTACTGCCGAACGACATCGACGATCCGGCGGTACCGAGCGGGGGCAACGGGTACGACCGCCGGGTCTGCGACGGGTTGA
>JBPYFB010000231.1:0-13727 GCA_051986465.1 Rugosimonospora sp. | reverse complement strand
GCATCATCGGCAGCCCGTCGCCGAGCAGCCGGACGAGGTCGACCACGCGCGGGTCGGGGGTGAGGCCGAGGGTGAGCACGATGCCGGCGAGCGCCACCTTGCCGGAAGCGTTCGCGGCGTAGGCGAGGAGGATCAGATCGGCGCGGTCCCCGGGCGTGATGACCAGGCCGCCGTCGCGCAGGTGGTCCAGCAGGTTGGGTACGGTCGCCGCGCCGACCACCACGTCGACCACGTCGCGGGCGTACGCCTCGGTGCCGCCGAGCAGCCGGGTGGCGCCCAGCGCCTCGGCCACCTCGGCCACGGTCGGCGCGGAGACCGCCGGTACGTCCGGGATCGCGTAGGCCGGTACGGGCAGGTCGCCCACGAGCGAGAGGGCCTTCTCGCGTACTCCCGGTGCGACCCGGTTCGCCACCACCGCCACCTGGGTCGCGCGCAGGTCCGCGAGCGTGTGGTACGCGCGGTGCAGCGCACCCGCGAGGTCCTCCGCGTCCCGCCCGCGACCCTCCACAACGGACAGTACGGCGGCCCGCAGCTCGTTCGCGATCCGTACGTTGAGCGCCAGCTCGTCGGGGAGGCTCGCCACCTCGTGCGCCTCACCGCCGTACCGGCCGAAGTCGCTGCCGATGACGAGCACCGCGTCGGCCTGCTCGTCGAGGCTGCGGTACGCCTCGACGACCTGCGCGACCAGTTCGTCCAGCCGCCCCTCCGCGATCGCGGCGGCGGCCTCGGCATAGGTCGCGCCGTACCCGGTCAGGTCGAGCTGGTACTGGTCGCGCAGCAGCTCGACGATCGGGTCCGAGGTGCGGACGAGGGTACGGAAGGCGCCCAGCCGGCGTACCCGCCGGGACAGCAGCTCCATGACGCCCAGCGCCACGGTCGACTTGCCGCCGCCCGCCTCCAGGCTCGTGAGGTACAACGCGCGTGCCACGAGGAGGATTATGCCGGGGCCACCGCTTCGATCCGGTTGAGCATGAACATCCGCTCGTCCTCGCGTAGCCGGCACCACGCCTCGACGGCGCCGCCGAGCAGCTCGATCTCCTCGATCACCCGTACGCTCTGGCCGCCTTGCCCGTTTATGTAGTGGATCTCAATGGGCTCACGCGCGTCGATGGCGTACGCGAGCAGCCGCTGTTCGGCGGGGTTGAGCTGTGGTGCGTACGCCTCGACCGTCGCCAGCGTCCCGGGCGGCTCTGAATCGGGCGAAGGCTCGCGGGGCGCGGACGAGTCGGGTACCGGAGCGGCCAGCAGGGCGGTCGCGAGCGCGAGCGGGTCGGCCGGCTCGGTCGGCGGTACCAGCGCCGGGCGGCGGGGCGCGGGGGACGGGCGCCCCGCGCGGTGACCCGTGACCCGCTCCAGTTTCGGTGCGCCGTCGCTGTCCTCGCCCACCGGCGCGTACCCGGCCGCCCGCAGCGCGGCGAGCGTCTCGTCGACCGGGGAGGCGCTGCCCAGCACGGTGGGCGCGAGCACCGACAGGCCCAGCCGGGACAGCGCGCGGGTCGCCGCGATCTCGGCGAGCAGGGCCGGGTCGTCGGCGCGTACGACGCAGCTGACCTGCCGTACCCGTACCCGGCCGTGCCCGCGCGCGACGTCGGTGAGCAGGTACTCGAGTGCCTGGGGCAGGGCGCCGCCGACCGCGACCGCGCGCAGCCGCTCGGTCAGCTCGCCGGCCCGGTGCCCGCGATCGAGGGCGCGGCGCACCGAGGCGGCGCAGAAGCGCCAGGTGGAGGCGGTGCCGCGGGACTCGCGATCGGCGACCGAGTCGAGCAGGTCGGCCAGGGCTCCGGCCGGGATGCCCGGTACCACGGCGGTGAGGTCGGCCTGGAAGATGGCCTCCGGTACCGCGTCGGCCAGCAGCTTGTGTGCGGCGGCCCGTAGCGCCTCCGGGTCCCCGGCCACCAGCGCCGCGGCCAGCTCGGTCGGCGCATTGTGCGCCACCACACCGAGCAGTCCCGCTTCTGTCCATAGTGGACGGATGTACTCGTCGGGCTCAGCGAACGCCTGGATGAGCAACGGCAGGCGCCAGTGCAGTACCGCGCCCAACTCGGTCTCGTCCACGAGGCGCTGGCCGGCGGGCAGGTCCGTGACCGACTGGAGCAGCTTCTGGCGCAGCTCCCCGCCCAGCCGCCCGGTCATCTCCCGCACCAGGGGCACCGAGCCCTCCTGCAGCGGTACCGCCGGCATCAGCCACCACGCGGCGAGCAGCGGTACCAGCCGGTCGCCGGGCTCGCCGCCGAGCCACTCGTCGTACGCCTGCGTGAGCAGAACGGAGTCACCCGAGGGTGCGATCAGCCCGGCCGTGTACGCCAGCTCCAGCCACAGCCGTACCGTCGACTCCTGCGCGCCGATCGCCTTGGCCAGCCGGCGCTGCTCCCGGGTACCGATCCCGCCTGCCTTGCGTACCGCGACAGGGGTTTGCCCGATCGCGGCCAGCAGAGCGCTGACCGCGTCGACCGCCGCGACCACCGCCGCACTCGCCTCGTGCTCGACGGCGTCCGGGTCGACCTCGACCTGGCGCAGCCGCGGCGGCCGCGGCGTGAACGGCGGTCGCCAGTCCGGACCGCGCAGCGCGAGCCCCACCTCCCGCGGCATGGCCGCGTGCTGCCAGCCGTCGGAGAGCAGCAGGCCGCGGTGCACCGCCCAGTCGAGTTCGGGGCTGCGGGGCACGACCCGAACGGTGATCACCGGGCCGTGCCAGGCGGCGTTCCCGAGCAGCTTGCGGGTCGCGGCCGGGGCACCCGCGACCAGGGCCCGCACGGCGGCGCCGTCCTCGAGTACGGCGCAGATGGCCTGCAGCACCTCCTGCTTGCGGGGCTTGTTCGGCAGGCCGAGTGCGCCGGCGATCGCGCGCAGTTCGGTGGCGGCGAGCGGCTCGAGCAGCAGCCGGACCGGCGGACCCAGTCCCAGCGGGTGGCGCAGCCCGTCGCGCAGCGGGCCGGGCAACTCGATCCGGCCGTCCACCTCCCAGGCCAGCGCGGCCTCGGCGAGCACGGCCATCGGGGCGTCCAGGTCGTCGAGCGGGAGCCCCAATACCTGCGCGAGGCTCGCCCGGTCGGCGCAGTCGAAGGCCCGCACGGCCTCCAGCACCTGGACCGCGGGCAGCGGCGCCGCCTGGAGCGCGCCGGCCACGCCGACCCGGGACTGCAGCCGGTGCGCCACTTCGGACAGATTGAGCGGTACGGGCGGGGCGAGCGCCTCCGGACGCCTCGCGAGCAGCTTCGCCAGCCGTTCGGCCGGCAAGCTCGCGAGCCACTGGGTGAGACTCGACGCCACGGTGGTCAACGATAGTCGCGCGGCCATCGACCGCGCCGCAGACCCGCCGGGCCGGCAGTGGATGTATCAGGTCCCGGGTTCGTGCCATCCAAGTAATCACCGGCCAGCACGCATCGATTCGGCTCGTAGCGTCGCTGGTGTGACACCGGTCGGTAGGGCAGCGGAGGCAGCGATGCGTACGGTCGGTGTGGGCCGGTACGAACTGGAGGCCGAGATCGCCAAGGGCGCGATCGGCTCGGTGTGGCGCGCCCTGGATACGGCGACGGGCGAGCGGGTCGCGATCAAGCAGTTGCGCCCCGAGTCCGCCCGCGAACAGGACCTGATCGACGGGTTCCTCGCGGAGGCGCGCATCCTGCGCGAACTCGATCACCCGTCCGTGGTGCGCGCCCGCGACCTGGTGCGCACCGGCGGGCAGTACGCCCTGGTGCTCGACCTCGTCAACGGCCTGGACCTGCGCCGCCGCCTGTTGGCCGACGGCCCGCTGCCGCCGGCGGTGGCGGCCGACGTGATCGCCCAGGTCGCCGACGCCCTCGCCCACGTGCACCAGCGCGGCGTCGTGCACTGCGACGTCAAACCCGGAAACATTCTGGTACCGGTGGATGGCAGCCCGGTACGCCTCGCCGACTTCGGCGTCGCCCGGCGGGTACCGTGGGCCGCCCCCGGCGGCGAGGCGGAGCGCGCCACCCACGCCACGCCCGAGTACGTCGCGCCCGAGGTGGTCGAGGGCGAGCCACCGATGCCCGCCGCCGACGTGTACGCCCTGGGCATCGTCCTGTTTGAACTGCTCTGCGGTCGCAGCCCGTACCGGGGCGGCACCGCGAGCGAGGTGCTGCGCCGGCACGCCACCTGCGTTCCGCTGCGCCCGCCGGGCCTGCCCGAACAGGTGTGGCCGGCGATCCAGGAGTGCATGAGTCCCGACCCGGACCAGCGGCCGAGCGCCTCGACCGTGGCCCGCCGGATGCGCGCCGCGCTGCCGAGCCTCGACGGGCTCCCGGCGGCGACTGCGCTCGGTCCGGACGTGGTGACCTGGTGGCCGCGGTCGGTCGAGGAGACCGCTCCGGTACCGGCGGCCCGTCGCCGGGTGACCTGGATACCCGCGAGCGATGCCCCGGTGTCGCCGGCGAGCGGGTACCTGGTCGCGGTACCGGCGGTACCGGCGCGGGCCCAGGTACCGGTACCGCGCACTCGCGTGGTCGCCGCGCCCGCCAGACCCGTACGGCGCCGGTCCCGGGTACCGCTGCTGGCCGGGCTCGTCACGGTGCTCGCGGTCGTACTCGGCCTGGGGGTACTGCTGGCGCTCGCGCAGCCGCGCCACGTGCGCGCCACTCAGCCAGCGGCTGACTTCACACCCGCCGCCAGTCCGCCGGCTGCCAGTTCGCCCGCCGCCCGGCCCGCGTCGGCGCCGCCCTCGGCGGCGGCCAGCGCGTCGGCACCCTCGGGTACCGACACGTCGCCCGGCGGAACCGGCTCTTCGCATCACCCGTCCGGCGCGCACACCTCGTCTCGCGGCTACCCCGACCCGTCCACGGGCCCGGGGCTGCCGGGGATCGGGGACCCAATGCCGACGCTGCCGTCTGTCAAGTAGCCGACCCGGTCTGTCGGGCCCTTGACAGTTGGCCGGCCATCGGGCGAACGGGGCTCAGAAATGTGCTCTGGCCAGCGTAGACTGTGCCGACCATGGATGCTTCTGGGGCACCGGAGAACGAGCTCGGATCGGGCGACCCGGCAGTTCCGCCGGAGGGCGATTACGTCGATTCGCCGACCACCGAGCATCCCGTCGTGCCCCTGCGCCCGTTCGTCAACGGGTACCCCGTGGTGGTCGGCCGGGCCGCGATACCCAGCGCCGAGCGACTGATCGAACTGGAGATCGAATCCAAGCCCAGCCCCGAGCCCAAGAAGCGGGTACGGGAGCCGATCCCGCCGGCGAACACCCCGCTCGCCGCCGGACTCGTCGCGGTGTCCGGCACCATGCTCGTCGGTGTTCTGGGTTATGCGATCTTCATGCCGACCCGGGTCAACCCGAGACCGGACCCCTCGATCGAGCGCACGCCAGGCACGATCTTCGCGATACCGGCCCCGCACGCGAATCCGGCCAGGCCCGACCCGACGGGTACCACGCCCACGCCCGCCTCGGGCGGCGGTGCGCCGGGCAACGCGGCGCCGCCCGTGGGTGGCGGCGCCTACATACCGGTCGGAAACGGCGGCGGTGGCGGTACGGTCATCCTCGGTAACCCGGGCGGCATCCAAGGCGCGGGCAGCGGTGGCGGGTCGGGCGTGGCGCCCGGGCCCATCATGTCGGCGCCGGGTACCGGTGGCATGGTGACCGAGCCGAGCGCCGCGCCGTCCACTAGCGACCCGCTGGCGCCCGACCCGGCCGCTACGACGCCGACAACCGACCCGGCGACCTCGGCGCCCACGACCGATTCCGCGACAAACCCGGTCGCCGACCCGACCACTGCGGCGCCGCAGGACCCCGCTACGACCGACGCTCCACCGAGTTCGACTGCCGCAGGCGCGGCGGACCCCGCGACCGGCAGCGGACAGCTGCCGGCGACGCAGGGCCCGACGCCGGATGCCACCAGCACCGACACGCCGGCCGGCTCGACCACGGCTGGCTCGGCCACGTCGGACACGGCCGGCTCGGCCACGGCGGACACAGCTGGCTCGGCCACGGCCGATACGCCGGCTACGGCCGCGGTGGACGTGCCGGCTTCGGCCGCGGTCGAGCCGGCCATCGTGGACGCTACCGGCTCGGGCACTGTGGACCCGGCGGCCTCGACCACGGTGGACACTGCCGGCTAGCCGGGCGCGGCCAGCGCCGACACGCCGAGCACGGCGAATCGAGGCCCCCGCCTTCAGTCACCTGTTAGGTAGGCTTACTGACCATCCGTCTCACGTTTCTGCTCCGGTACCGCGTGAGAGTCGCCACAAAGGGTATATATCCGCCCGCACCTCGGACCCGGTGGCGGCGCCTGTGGCAAGATCGACAGGTACCGGCCCGGGCCCTTGGCATCTCGCTCCACTGTGTACTGTCCAGCCACGACAGTGCACAATGGAGCGGTTTACTGGAAATCCTGGACTCAGCGGCGATGAGGTGGCAGCGTAGTGACTATGGCTGATTCTGGAGTCAACGCAACTGCGGCGGCATTGCTGGGCTTGCTGCATGACGGACCGATGACGGGGGGCCAGTTGATGGCCGCGGCCGAGCGCCGGCTGGGCGCGTACTGGTCGATGACTCGTAGCCAGGTCTACCGGGAACTCCCCGCGCTCGCGGAAGCGGGCTATGTGAAACTCGGCAAGCCTGGGCCCCGGTCCAGTCAGCCGTACTCGATCACTCCGGCGGGCAAGCGCGCCTTCGCCCGCTGGCTGGGACAGGAGCCGGGTCGGGACACGGTTCGCAACCCCGTCGCCCTGCGCACCGCGTTCGGCAAGCACCAGAGTGGCGGTGCGCTGAAGGTCGCCTACGACCAGGCCACCTCGTACCACAACTTTGCGCTCAACGAGGCTCGCGAGGCGGCGAAGGAGCTGAAGAAGGACGGCGACGAGTACGCCGCCGCAGCTCTCGAGTTCGCGGTCGGGTACCACCGGGCCGCGCTCGCCTGGCTGAAGTCCGCACCCGCGAGATAGCAAGCGGTCGGCGCGCCCCCGTCCCCGGCCGGGACGGGGGTGACTCCGCGTACTCTTGACTTTCGTGACCCCTGCCGACTTCGCCGAACAACTCAAGGCTCTCGACGCGACCATGCGCAACATCGAGGCCGTACTCGACCTTGACCGGTTGCGCCGGGAAAAGGCCGATCTGGAGGACGCCGCCTCCGTCCCGAACCTCTGGGACGACCAGGCCAAGGCGCAGCAGGTCACGTCCAGGCTGTCGTACGTCCAGGGCGAACTGAACCGGCTGGAGCGGCTGCGCGGCCGGCTCGACGACGCCATGGTGCTGCTCGAACTCGCCCAGGCCGAGGAGGACGACGCCTCGCTCGCCGAGGTCGGCAGCGAGATCGCGGCACTGAGCAAGGCGATCGAGGAGCTGGAGGTGCGGACCCTGCTCTCGGGCGAGTACGACTCGCGTGAGGCACTGGTCACCATCCGCTCAGGGGCCGGGGGCGTCGACGCGGCCGACTTCGCCGAGATGCTCATGCGGATGTACCTGCGCTGGGCCGAGCGGCACGGGTACCCGACCGAGGTCTACGACACCTCGTACGCGGAAGAGGCCGGGCTCAAGTCGGCGACCTTCGCCGTGAAGGCGCCGTATGCGTACGGCACCCTGTCGGTCGAGTCCGGTACCCACCGCCTCGTGCGCATCAGCCCCTTCGACAACCAGGGCCGCCGGCAGACCTCGTTCGCCGCCATCGAAGTGGTGCCCGTCGTCGAGCAGACCGACGACATCGAGATCCCCGACGACGACATCCGGGTGGACGTCTACCGCTCCTCCGGCCCCGGCGGCCAGGGCGTCAACACGACCGACTCGGCGGTGCGGATCACCCACCTCCCCACCGGGATCGTCGTCTCCTGCCAGAACGAGCGGTCGCAGCTGCAGAACAAGGCGACCGCGATGGGCGTCCTGAAGGCCAAGCTCCTGGCGGTCAAGCGGGCGGAGGAGCAGGCCAAGATGGACGCGATCCGGGGCGACGTGGCCGGCTCCTGGGGCGACCAGATGCGCTCGTACGTGCTGCATCCGTACCAAATGGTCAAGGATCTGCGTACCGAGTACGAGACGGGCAATCCGACGGCGGTCTTCGACGGCGACATCGACCCGTTCATCGAGGCCGGTATCCGCTGGCGCAAGCAGCGCGAACTGGTTGGAGAGTAGATGCAGATCTCGGCGCGCGGCGACTACGCGGTACGGGCCGCCGTAGCTCTGGCCGCGGCGCATCCGCAGACGGTATCGGCGCAGACGCTGGCCGCCGAGCAGAACCTGCCCCGCAAGTTCCTCGAGACGATCCTCGCGGACCTGCGCCGGGCCGGGGTTGTGCACAGCACGCGCGGTGTGGACGGTGGCTACACGCTGGCGCGGCCACCGGGCGAGATCGCCGTGGCGGAGGTGCTGCGCGCGGCCGACGGCCCGCTGGCGGGCGTGCGAGGCATGCGGCCGGAGGAGACGGCCTATGACGGTACCGCCGTCCACCTGCAGGAACTGTGGGTCGCGGTACGGGCGGCGGTGCGCCGGGTGCTCGACGAGGTGAGCCTCGCGGAGGTCGCGCGGGGCCGGCTGCCCGCTCACGTTCGTCGATTGATTGCGGACCAGGAGGCCTGGCAGCCGCGCTGACGCTGGGTGCTGATGACGGTCACAGAAGGGCCGTCCGGCGGTACAAGAAGAAGATTCTTCTTGGCCAGAAGCATTCAAATGCCGCGAATGGTGCCCCCTGGGCTTGGCTCCTCAGTTACACCGCGTAGACTCACGACCCGTGATTCGGCTCGAGCATGTCACCAAGACCTATCCGAAGGCTTCGCGCCCGTCGCTGGACGACGTGTCGGTCTCGATCGAGAAGGGCGACTTCGTCTTCTTCATCGGGCCCTCGGGATCCGGCAAGTCGACATTCATCAAGTTGCTGTTGCACGAGATCACGCCCACCAAGGGCAAGGTGATCGTCAACGGCAAGGACGTCACGCAGATGAGGTCGTGGCGCATCTCGAGTTTCCGCCGGTCGATCGGGTGCGTGTTCCAGGACTTCCGGCTGCTGCCGAACCGGACCGCGTACGAGAACGTGGCGTTCGCGCCGGAGGTCATCGGCAAGTCGCAGGGCGTGGCCCGGCGCGTCGTACCCGAGGTGCTGGAGCTGGTCGGCCTGGGCGGCAAGGAGCACCGGTACCCGCACGAGCTCTCCGGTGGTGAGCAGCAGCGGGTGGCCGTGGCACGGGCCTTCGTGAACCGGCCACTGATCCTGCTCGCCGACGAGCCGACCGGAAACCTGGACCCGGACACGTCCATCGAGATCATGCGGTTGCTCGACCGGATCAACCGCACCGGCACCACGGTCGTGATGGTCACGCACGACTCCAACATCGTTAACCAGATGCGCCGCCGGGTCGTTGAGATTGAAAGTGGCAAGATCGTGCGGGACCAGCCGCGCGGTGTGTACGGGTGAGATTCTCGAGCCCACTGGCTGGCTGACCGGAAGGAAGCACCAACTCGATGCGCGCGAAGTACATCCTGTCCGAGGTGATGGTCGGACTGTGGCGCAACGTCACGATGACCGTCGCGATGATCATCACCATGGCCGTGTCATTGGCGATGCTGGGTGCCAGCCTTGTGCTCTACCAGCAGATCAACAGCATGAAGACGTACTACAACGATCAGGTCGAAGTGTCGATCTTCCTGAAGGCCGACGTCACCGACGAACAGCGCAACGCCATCCAGCAAGCGCTGCAGGGCGACTCGATGGTCCGCCAGCCGGTCCTCCATGAGACCAAGGAGCAGGCGTACACCAAGTTCAAGGACGAGTTCAAGGACGCGCCCGACCTGGTCGCCGCGACCAGCCCGAACTCGCTCCCCGAGTCGTTCCGGATCAAGCTCCGGAACCCGGGCCAGTACCAGGAACTGCACGACAGGTACGTCCAGATGGATGGTGTCAACGACATCATCGACCAGAGACAGCTGCTCAGCCGGGTGTTCGGAGTACTCGGCTCGGCGCAGACGCTCTCGCTGGTGGTGGCCGTCATCCAGGGCATCGCGGCGTTGCTGCTGGTCGGCAACACGATCCAGGTCGCCGCGTACAGCCGTCGCCGTGAGGTCGCGGTGATGAAGCTCGTCGGTGCGTCGAACTGGTTCATCCAGTCGCCGTTCGTCCTGGAGGCGATGTTCGCCGGCGTGATCGGCGCGATCCTCGCGTCGCTCGTGCTCGTGGCGGGGAAGATCTGGTTGATCGACGGTTCGCTCAAGTCGTTGATCAATCTGTTGACGCCGGTGCCCTGGTCCCGGATCACGCTGATGGCGCCGATCCTCATCGCCGTTGGCGCCGTGGTCAGCGGCGTGACTGGCTGGTTCACCCTGAGGTTCTACATCAAGAAGTAGCGAGACGGTTCTAGATCAAGCCGGGAAACCGGGCGCGTTCTCGCGCCCGGTTTCGGGTTTTTATGAGTGATTTTGCCGAATCGTCGATGTAGCCGGAATGTCCGCGGCGTACCGTACCCCCATATCGTGTGATATCAGGACGCACGAGGAGGTACGTGGTGAAAGGCGTGAAAGGTGCATATCGGTACCTAGGCCTGGCTCTGGTCGCACTGCTCGGCGGTGTGGTTGGAGTACTCGCCGGTCAGCCCGTCGCCGCCGACCCGCACAGCGACCAGCAGCGGGTGGACGCGCAGTTGGCCCAGACCCGAGCACTGTACGACGACGCGAGTGCGGCGGTACAGGCCGCCATGCAGGCGTACACGGCGGCGAACGCTCAGCTGCCCGGCGCGCAGAGCCGCCTCGCCGACGCGAAGGGTGTCGTCCTCGCCCGGCAGGCCGTCGCCGATCAGGCGCACCGCGCCGCGCTCGCCGCGCGGGGCGCGTACGACCAGGCGAACGAGCGGTACGGGGCGGCCACGGGCCAGGTCGACCAGGCCCGTACCGTCGTCGGCGCCTTCATCGCCTCGGCGTACAAGGGCAGCAGCCTGGTCGCCTTCGCCTCGATCTTCGAATCCCGCTCGCCGGTGGAGCTCGCCGATCGCATCCTCTACGTGGACCTCGTCGCGCAGAGCCAGCGCAGCGCGCTGTCCCAGTTCATGGCGGCCCGCACTCTGGCGAAGGTGGACTTCGACGCGGCGACCGCCGCGAAGCGAAGGGCCGACGCCGCCGACCAGGTGGCCGCGCGGGCGCTGCGCGCCGCCCAGGCGGCACAGGCCGAGGCCGAGCAGGCGCAGGCCGCGCTGACCGCGTTGGTCAAGCAGCGGGCCGCCGCGGTGAGCGCCGCGAACTCGCAGCGCGCCTCGGTGCTCGCGCAGTACCGGGCGCTGCAGGCCGAGAGCGACCGGATCGCCGCGCAGCTGCGCGCGCTGGCCAACCAGGACCGCGCGCATGGCGGTACGGGACCCAGCCCGCTGCGCCCGGGGGCGTTCTTCCTCGTGCCCGTGCACGGCAGGAAGACCAGTAACTTCGGCATGCGGTACGACCCCTACTACCACGTCTGGCAGCTGCACGCCGGCGTCGACCTGGCGGCACCCGGCGGTACCCCGATCTACGCGGCCGCCGCCGGGCGCGTGGTACGGACCGGCTGGGACGGCGGGTACGGCAACTACACCTGCATCTACCACGGGCTGTACCAGGGGCGCGGCCTGTCCACCTGCTACGGTCACCAGTCGCGCATTCTCGTCCACACTGGACAGACGGTCTCCCGCGGCCAACTCATCGGGCTCGTCGGTACGACCGGCGCGTCGACCGGGTACCACCTGCACTTCGAGGTGCGCCTGGACGGCACGCCAGTCAACCCGCTGAACTGGCTGCCCGCGTGCCTATGCTGACCTCACCCGCCCTGCCTGCGCTAGGATTGCCAATCCGTGCGGGAGGAGGTGATCGGTCGTGCCCAGGGAGAAGGGGCGCAAGGTGGTCGCCTCGAACCGGAAGGCGCGGCACGACTACGCCATTCTCGACACGTTCGAGGCCGGCATAGCCCTGACGGGTACCGAGGTGAAGTCGCTGCGCGCCGGGCGGGCCTCGCTCGTGGACGCGTTCGCACAGGTGGACAACGGGGAGATCTACCTGCACGCGGTACATATTCCCGAGTACGCGCAGGGGACCTGGACCAACCACGAGCCGCGCCGTACCCGCAAGCTGCTGCTGCACCGGGGCGAGATCGACCGGCTGCTCGGCAAGGTACGCGAGAGCGGGCTGACCCTGGTGCCGCTGTCGCTGTACTTCGCCGACGGCTGGGCCAAGGTCGAATTGGCGCTGGCCCGCGGTAAGCGCTCGTACGACAAGCGGCAGGACCTGGCGAAGCGGGACGCGGAGCGGGAGATCAGCCGGGTCGCGGGCCGGCGGAGCAAGGGCATGGAGTAGGGGCTTGGGCCCGATGTGACCCGCACGGTATCGGAATGAATCCCGGGGCGGGCGGCGTTATGCTCAACGTCTGTGCCAACAGCGGCACGGGCACGTCCAGGGGGTGACAGGTTTCGACTTCGTACGTTGAGGCAGGGGAAGCGAGCCGAGGAAGCCGACGTCGTCTCGTGAATCGTCGTCGGAAACCAATAAGCGCCAAGACTAACAGTCGCGCTGCCCTCACCCTCGCCGCCTGAGGCGAGTAGGGGCCGTCGGTCTGGAAATGCCTTCGTTCCAGTAACCGGCGTCAGCTAGAAGGCTGGCCAACCGGACCCGGTCGCGGGGTCCGTACGGCGAGATTAATTGCGGCTGGGCCCGTCACACCGACTCGCTCGCGTGATCGGTGGGGCCGAGTAGAGGCATAGCGAGCTGCGCTCGGAGAAGCCCTGGCAAGGCGACGAAGGACCCGGGTTCGATTCCCGGCACCTCCACCGGAAGTATCAGCGGCGGCACCCAGCAGGGTGCCGCCGCTCGATGTTTGTGGACCTGGACCGTGAAGAGTGCCTCGGTGGCAGCGTCGATCTGCGTGCGCGCGGTTCGTCGTACAGGCAGATGGGCCCGACCGGGCTCCAGGCGATGGGATGGACGCCATGGCGAAGTACATGATCCTTATCTACGGCGACGACCAGCAGTGGGCCGCGATGTCCGCGGAGGAGCGCCAGAAGCTCGACGAGGCGCACCGCGCCTTCGCCGCGGCCGCCGGGCCGAAGGTCCTGGACAGCCAGGAGCTGGAACCGGCGTCCGTCGCGACCACGCTGCGGACCGACGCCCGTGGCCGGCTCCTCATCACGGATGGTCCGTTTTTGGAGACGAAAGAGGTCGTGGGCGGTTACTACCTCGTCGAAGCCGCCGATCTTGACGAAATGATCGGGCTCGCCGGCCGGCTGTACGAGGTCTCCGCCGGCCACAGCTGGGCGGAGATCCGGCCCGTCGTCGATCACGGCTGAGGAGGCGGTGAGCCCTCAGCGATGACGACGTCGTACGGGCCTTTCTGGCCGGGCGCCTGCACGAGGCGCTCCGGTACTAGTCGTCACTTTTTTTATGGTTCTTGCTCCGCTTAGGGTTGTTGTTCTGCGGTGCGGCCTTGCCGCCGTTTGCGCCGTTGTTGCCGTCGGCCGCCGGTACCGCCGCCTGGGTCGACGTGACGACGGTCGCGCCGACGGTACTGGCCTGGCAGGCGGTCCGGCCCAGCGCGAAGCTGGTCGGCATCGGGTTGATCCCCTGGTAGCTGCCGGCGAACGGGAAGCTGCCCGTATCGCCCGGCCGCAGGATGCCCATCGGCACCGTGACCGTCATGCCGTTCTGTGTGAACGGAAGTCCGGCGATGCGCTGTCCACCGGACAAGGCGAAGGTCAACGCGCTCGCGGGTGCCGCCACCGTACTGGTGTTCTGTACGGTCAGCGCGCCGGTGAACCGGTGCCCGTCGTCGGTGTGCAGCCGGTAC
>JBPYFB010000230.1:0-8985 GCA_051986465.1 Rugosimonospora sp. | reverse complement strand
CGACCGGCTCGCGAACGAGTTCTGGTACCAGTTCGACCAGCTTTTCATGTACGCCATGACGCAGGAGGTGGCCGACGCCTTCACCGCCATCGACGTGTACTGCGCGTCGGTGAACGAGGGCATCGCGTTCGCCTGGCTCCAGCGGATGAAGGCACCGGGCTACCCCGGCACCTACGCGGAATGGTCGCGGCCGATCGCCGAGCCGCTGGCGACCCTGTCGCGCCTGCAGTTGGGCATGTTCGACGCGTACTACTGCCGGCACGACCCGCGGCTGGTCCAGGCGTTCGCCGACTTCGGCCAGGGCGTCCTGTACGACCCGCGCCGGTTGCCCGGCGCCGAGCCGGTGCACACTGGCTTCGGCGACCCGCCGAACGACGTCGGGTACCTCTTCTGGTGGGTCTTCCTGCGCTCCATGATGCTCGTCGGCGTCGACACCCTGCGGTGGCAGGAGATGGCGCCGCGGGTGGCATTCGCCTGGCAGGTGCAGGGGGTGGCCAAGCCGAACCATCTGGCGGTGAACCCGCCGCTGCCCCGCGAGACGCTGCGCGGCCTGGCCCGGACCTGGCTGCGGCGCTCGGTGGAGCAGTTGGACACCGACTTCCAGACGTTCCCGTACAACCCGCCGCCGATGCCGACCCCGCAACTGCTGCGCGGTTCCCCGCAATAGCGGGGTAGGGCTAAAGAAGCCGGCCGCCCTTGTGGGGCGGCCGGCTTCCTCGTCTGTGCGGTTCACTCGGCGCGGGTGAACCGCCAGGTGGCGAAGGCGACCGACACCTGGGCGAGCAGCGCGACGATGGCCAGCTCCACGAGGACCGGCGGGGTGTGGCCCCACCACAGTGGACCGACCGACAAGCCGGCCAGGTCGAGGTTGCCGCCAGGAATGGTGCGGCGCAAGGCGTCGACCGCGTAGGTGAGCGGGTTGACCATCACTGCCGCGCCGAGCCAGCCCGGCAGCCCGCGGGCCGGGAACACGGCGCCGGACAGGAACAGCAACGGCATCATGGCCAGGCCGACCGCGATCTGGAAGGTCTGGATCCGTTTGATCCACACCGCGGCGAGGACCCCGATGGCGGTGAAGGCCGCGGAAATCAGCGCCAGCTCCAGCAGGACGAGCAGAAGCTGCGGATGGTACGGGACGCCGGCCGCTCCGGCGAACGCGAGTACCAGCGCGCCGTACAAGGCGCCGGTGGTGGCGCCGCCGAGGCAGATGCCGAGCAGCAGCGAACCCCGGCGCACCGGCGCGACCAGCACCTGGCGCAGGAAGCCGACCTGCCGGTCCCAGACGATGGAGGTACCGACGGCGAGCGCCGGCGCCTGCACCGCCATCAGCAGGACGCCCGGGAACAGGAAGGTGCGGAAGCCCCGCATGTCCGCGGCGGCGGCGCCCAGGCCGGTACCGAGGATCAGCAGGAACATGAGCGGGGTCAGCAGGCCCATGGCCACCTGAAGCTTGTTGCGCAGGAACCGGATCACCTCGCGCTGCCAGAGCACCCGGACGGTACGCACGTCGGAGGCCACGGTCATCTCCTTCCCGAGAACACGGCGAGCGGTCCGGGTCCGTTGTCGGCTTCCCGGATGGACCGGCCGGTGTAGTGGAGGAACACATCGTCCAAAGTGGGCGGTGTGACGGTCACCGAGTGCACCGGCACGGCCAGCTCCGAGCACAGCTTGGGGACGAACGAGGCGCCGTCCGCGACCCGCATGCGTACCCCGTCCGGCCCGGCCTCCGACTCGATGCCGAACCGGTCCTCGATCGCCGCCGCGGCGGCCTCGTCGTCCCCGGTGCGCAGCACCACCAGGTCGGCGCCGACCACCGCCTTGAGTTCGGCGGGCGCACCCTTCACGACCAGCCGGCCGTCGTCGATGATGGCGATCTGGTCGCAGTTCTCCGCCTCCTCCAGGTGGTGGGTGGTCAGGAAGACGGTGGTCTCCTGTTCCTCGCGCATCTGGTGCAGGTGCTCCCATATGGCCACCCGGGTCTGCGGGTCCAGGCCGGTGGTGGGCGCGTCCAGGAACAGCACGCGCGGGGTGTGCAGCAGCCCGCGCGCGATCTCCAGGCGCCGGCGCATGCCGGTGGAGAACGAGCCGACCGGCGAGTTGCGGCGCGCCGTCAGGTCCACCAGCGCGAGCATCTCGGCGATCCGCGGCCGGGCGGCCCGCCGCGGCAGGTCGTACAGCTCGGCCTGGAACCGGAGGTTCTGCTCGGCGGTCAGGTCCATGTCCAGCGTCGGCTCCTGGAAGACCAGGCCGATCCGGCGGCGTACCTCGTCGGGCTGGCGCCGCACGTCGTACCCGGCCACCTCGGCCCAACCGGTGCTCGGCCGCAGCAGCGTGCAGAGCAGACTGACCGTGGTGGTCTTGCCGGCGCCGTTGGGGCCGAGGAAGCCGAAGATCTCCCCGGCTTCCACGGTGAGGTCCAGGTCGGTGACGGCGGCCCGGTCGCCGTACGACTTGCCGAGCCCTTCGGCAACGATCATCGGTTCACCTCCGCGGAATGCCGCACGCTGAGCATCGTGCGGTAGAGGTTCATGTCACCTTGCTCGCCGACCGCGCTGCCGCCGGCCTCCACCCAGGCGTGCGCCCGGAACGGGCGGCTGCGGATGCCCGTGCACCAGTCGGCCCACCGGCCGCGCATGCGGCACAGCAGAACGGTGGCCAGCGACCGTTGCAGGCAGCCCTCGGCGCTGGCGCACCGCGCGCTGACCGTCACCACGGCCTGCCGGGCCCGCAGCGCCTCGGCCGGGGTGGCCGGCCGGGTGCCGCGCGAGAGCACCCGCAGCACCTGGCGCAGCCGCCGGGGCGGCAGCGGGGTCAGCAGCCGGGCGGCGGCCACGCAGCACCGGGCCAGCACATGCCGGCGCCACGTCAGTTGGACCGGCGCCTCGGTACCGAAAAGAGTCATGCCGGTCCCTCCGCTTGCACCAGCCGGGCCGCCCGCAGCTTGGTCAGCAGGGCCTCGACGTCGGCGAGCGCCCGGATGCGGTGCTCCGGGCAGCCGCGGGTCAGCTCGGCCGCGACCTCGGCGGGGGAGCGGGCCGACAGCAGCAGCCGCAGTGTGGTCGCCGCGGACCGGTTGAGCTGCCAGTACCGGCCGGTGCGCTGGTCGAGCAGCACCAGGCCGTCCTCGATGTCGGTGGCGGTGACATCGGGCGGTAAGACGAAGATCATCGTGGGCCTCCAGACAGCAGGGCGTCCCGGGACGCGCTGACCCGGGGGGTACGCAGCCAGGCCTCACAGGCCAGGGTGTTCTCGAACGGCGTCAGGTGCCGGGCCTCGGGCTTCGGGCCGATCAGCGCGTCCCGCAGCGCGGCCGCGTCCACCAGGCCCAGCTCCGCCAGCCGCAGGTCGTCGCACAGCGCCAGCAGGTGGCGCTGGTTGCGCTGCAGGCCGGCGTACACCTCGGCGCTGTACTCGCCTTTGCTCCGGCGGCCCAGGATGGGCTCCGGAACCAGGTCGCGCAGGGCCGCCGTGAGGACCGGCTTGTACCGGCCCGGCGCGATGCGGTCCTCGATCCGTACCGACAGCGCGGCCTCGACCACCCGGTCGTCCAGGTACGGGATCTCCCACCGGACGCCGAAGCGGGACAGCAGCGCGTTGAGCTGGCGGACCGCGGCTCCACTGTGGACCGCGCTCTCCAGTACCAGATGCTGGGCCCGGTCGGGATGCAAGGGCCGCGGTTGCGTCGCAGACGCCGCGCGCAACTGCCGGCGCACCGCGTCGACCGCCGCCCGGGACGCCCAGGGTGGCATCCGCGGCTGCGCGCTCCAGCCGAGATGCACCTCCGAGGGCAGCAACGGCGGCGCGGTCACGAGGTCGGCGTCCCGGCCCAGCGAGGCCGCGAACGTGCCGCCGTCGGCCAGGCCGCGCAGCAGGGGAGCCAGCCGCCACCGGTTCAGCGCCCGCCAGCGGCGTACCCGCCCGATGTTCCGGACGGGGTGCCGGCGGGTCAGCGACCACAGGTACGCGGGGATCGGTGAGAACAGCTCGTCCCCGCCGACGCCGCAGAGGTGCAGCGTCGACCCCAGTTCGGCGACCGCCCGGGTGATGTGTTCCATCCGGGCCCGGTTGCGGCTCCACAGCAACGGGCCTTCCGCGCCGGCCTCCGGACCGTCCCCGTTCGGGTCGGCCTCGAACCAGGTCGGCCCGTCCTCGGCCGCGACCACCTGGTGGATCGCGTCCGGCAGGTCGACCGCGGCCCGCTGGGCCCAGTCCCAGTCGTCGTTCGCCTGGTCCAACGGCCGCCAGTGGCTGGTGACCAGCTGCGCGCCGGTTCCGGCGGCCAGGAAGGCGAGGCTGGTCGAGTCGAGGCCGCCGGACAGGTCGCTGCTGATCGTGCCGCGGCCCCGGGCCCGTACCGCGACCGCTTCGGCCAGGGCGTCCCGCAGGGTGTCCCGGGCCTGTGCGAGCGGGGTCTCCGCCGCAGGCGCATGCCACCAGCGGACCGTCCGCGACCCGCCGTCCGGGTCGAGCTCCAGCCAGCACCCGGCGGGCAGCTCGGCCAGCCCGGACCACACCGGCCGCTGGGACAGCGGCCACGGCACGCCAGGCGCCAGCAGGCGCAGGGCCAGCGCGTCCTCGTCGACGCCGGCGCCGGTGAGCGCCACCAGCGGGTGCGGCTGGCTGGCCGCGACGGTGACGCCGGCGACCGTGGCGGACAGGATCTGCCGCGCGGTGCAGACGCTGCCCTGGGCCCGGGTCCGCCCGTCGATGGTCGCGCACAGGTGGACGCTGCCGGCCAGGCTCCCGGCGAACCCGTCGAGATCGGCCAGCGTGCCGGCCCGGTCCAGGGCGCGGGCCGCGCCGTCGAGGTCGGGCCGCCGGTTTCCCCATACGACAAGCCGGCGCCCGCGGGCGCCGGCCACCACCGCCATCTCCTCGTCGGACCACCGCCCGACCAACCACGGCCGCCCCGAGGGATACCGGATCACCCGGGTACCGGGTTCGACGCCGATCCGCTGGGTGAGCCGGTCGGCGGCGGCACAGTCCGGTAGAACCAGAAAGAACTCCATCGCTTGATCGCCCCCGTCACATATCCGTCACACGGACGGCGGTGGAGGAGCCAGGGGCATGGACCCGTGGGTCTCCTCCACCGCCGGATCAATCAGCCGGCCGTGCCGGCCCGCACCGGTGGGGTGGGGCGGTGCGTCAGCAGCCGACCCAGTAGGCCCGCCATACCCAGTCGTAGTAGCAGTTGGTCCAGACGCCGCTGGTCAGCTCGTCGAAGTCGCCGAGCTCCACCATCGCGGGGGCTTCATAGATGTCCGTCGCCATTTCCTTCTCCTGTCTCGGGCGTTGATCTTGCGCGAGTGGTGATCTACACCGTCGGCCGTCGGAGTACCACATCGTGTGCCCGACCGTATGCGGCCCGTCGTCCCGGGTTCGTGGGGATGGCGGCCTGTCCGCGTCCCGCGTTCCGGCGGGCCGGGACCGTACCGGGACCGCGGTCCTGGGTGTCCGGGACGGGATGCCCGGTAGATTGGTGTGCTGATGGTCGATGTGCTGGTCGCGGAGTGGGTGAAGGTCCGGTCGGTCCGGTCGACCTACGTGGTTCTCGGCGCGGTCGCCGGGGTGGTGCTGCTCGGCGCGTTCCTCACGTGGAACGGGATGCAGAGCTGGGACCACCTCACCGCGCAGCAACGGGCCAACGTCCAGATCCCGCCGCCGGCCGAGCAGGTCATGCTGCCCGTGGTCCAGCTGTGCCTCGGTACGTTGGGGGTACTCGCGATCACCTCCGAGTACGCGACCGGCATGATCCGGACCAGCCTCACCGCGGTGCCGCGGCGGCGCGTGGTCCTCGGGGCCAAGGCGTTCGTCGTGGGGATCGTGGCGCTCGCCGCCGGGCAGGCGTTCATGTTCGCGACGTTCGCCGCCACCCGGGCGATCGTCGGCCACCGGCCGATCCCTGGCCACACCGCGCCGTTGCACCACGAGGCTCCATTGCTGGCCAGCCTTGGCCTGTCGGTGACCGTGGTCGCGCTGCTCGGGCTCGGCCTCGGTACCGTCACGAGGTCCACCGTCGCCGCGATCGTCGCGGTCGCCGGCCTGCTGTTCGTGGTCCCCGGCCTGGCCCAGGCCCTGCCCGGACCGCTCGGTACCTGGGCCGGTACCGTCATGCTGCCGAACCTCCCCAAGGAGCTCGCCGGTACCGACCACACTCTGGCGCCGCCCGTGGCGCTGCTGGCGCTGGCCGCGTACGTGGTGGCCGCGCTGGTAGCGGCCGCGACCGTGCTGCGGCGCCGGGACGTGTGACGGGTCACGGTGCCGCCAGCGCCTCGGTCGGGGCGAGCCTGCCCGCCCGCACGGCCGGGTACAGGCCGGCCAGCCCGCCGATGACCAGGGTGGCGCCGACCTCGCCCACGGTGGCCCACGCGGGGATCACGGTCGGCCAGGACCGGCTGGCCGCGTAGATGGTGGTGACGGCGATGCCGAGCAGCACCCCGCCGGCGCCGCCGAGCGCCGACAGCAGCAGGGACTCGGCGAGGAACTGGGTCCGGACATGGCCGCGGGTGGCGCCCAGCGACCGCCGCAGCCCGATCTCGGCCCGCCGCTCCAGCACCGAGATGATCATCGTGTTGGCGATGCCCACCCCGCCGACCAGCAGGGCCACCGCGCCCAGGCCGACCAGCAGGGCCTCCAGCGTCTGGTCGGTGGCCTGCTTGGCGGCGAGCACGTCGGACGGGCGGGACACGTTGACCTCGTTGGGGTTCTCCGGGTTGGCCGTGGCGGCGAGCACGGCCCGCACGTCGGTCACCGCGTCCTCCCGGCTGCGCGTGTACACGGTCGTGGCGTACCCGTCGAAGCCCAGCTCCTGCTGCGCCACCGGCCAGCCGACCAGCGCGGCCGTGTCGAGTTCCGGGGCCAGCGGCACCGGGTCCAGCACGCCCACGACGGTGAACCACTGCCCGCCCAGGTACACCCGGGCCTCCGGACCGGCCAGCGTGACGCCCAGCCGGTCGGCCGCCGCCGCGCCCAGCACCACGGCCGGGTACCGCGCGGTGGCGTCGTTGAGCCAGCTGCCGCTGGCCACCTCCGCGCCCACGGTGCCGGGCAGGTCGATCCGGGCGGCCAGCACCGCGATCCCGCCGGACTCGGTGCTGGGGACTCGGTCGTTCGGGTACACGTGGACGCCAACGGACCCGGTCGCGCTCACCGACGTCACCGGGCCGATCCGGCCGATCATGGCGACCGCCTCGGCCGGCAGGTGCGCCTGCTCGCCGAAGAACGTCTTGCCCGGGCTCACGGTCAGCAGGTTCGTGCCGAGCGCGGCCAGCCGCCGGTTGAGGTCCTCCCGGCTGGACGCCGAGATGCCGACCACGGCCAGCATCGCGGCGATGCCGATGGCGATGCCCAGCGCGGAGAGGAACGCCCGGGCCGGCCGGGCGCGCAGCCCCGCGCCGCCGAGCCGGACCACGTCGCGCGGGCGCAGCCGGGCCGGGACCAGCCGCGGATTCAGGCTCGCCACGCGCCCACCTCCAGCGCCGCGGCCGCGCCGGCCGAGTCGTGGATCACCCGGCCGTCGCGCATCTCCACGCGGCGGGGCAGGCCCGCGGCGATGTCGCGGTCGTGGGTGATGATCAATACGGTGGTACCGGCGGCGTTGAGCTCGCGCAGCAACCGCACCACGCCCTGCCCGGCGGCCGAGTCGAGGTTCCCGGTGGGCTCGTCGGCGAGCAGCAGCGCCGGGTCGCCGAGGATCGCGCGGGCCACGGCGACACGCTGCCGCTCGCCGCCGGACAGCTCGTGCGGCTCGTGGTCCAGCCGGTGCGCCAGGCCGACCCGGTGCAGCGCCGCCTCCGCATACCGGCGCCGCTCGCGCAGCCCGACCCCCGTGTACAGCAGGCCATCGGCGACGTTGTCCAGGGCGCTGACCCCGCCGGCGAGGTGGAACTGCTGGAAGACGAACCCGATCGTGCGGGCCCGCAGCGCGGACAGTTGCCGGTCGGAGAGCGTGGCGACGTCGTACCCGTCGATCCGGACCTGACCGGCGGAGGGCCGGTCGAGGGTACCGACGAGGTGCAGCAGGGTGGACTTGCCCGAACCGGACGGGCCGACGATCGCGGCCAGCTCGCCGCGTCGGACGGTCAGGGACGCGCCGTGCAGCGCGGCCACGCCGCCGGGGTACACCTTGGACACGTCGACCAGCTCCACGACGTCTGTCATGCCGGTACCCCTACCGTCATGCCCTCGGCCAGGCCGCCGCCGGTGACCTCGACCCGGCCGTCCGCGAACATGCCGGTCTGCACGGCCACGTACCGGGTCATCGAGCCCTCCACGACCTGCACGCCGTACCCGCCCTCGGCCAGCGCGACCAGCGCGCCGACCGGTACGGTCAGCACGTCGCGGCGCTGCTCGGCCTGCAGCACGACCCCGACCGGCGCCGCGTCGAGCGAGCCGAGCGCCCGCTGGTCGTCGAGCGACACGGTCACGTCGATGGTGGTCGTCGAGCTTCCGCTGCCCGGCGAAGGCTCGGTGGTGGCGACCGTACCGACGGCCGCGACCCGGCCCGCCACCTTCGTACCGTCTGGCAGCTGTACGGTGGCCGCGATGCCGGTACGGACCAGGTGCTGCTTGGCCACGTCGAGGTGGACGGTGACGATCCGGGTCGTCCCGGTGTACGTCAGCACCGCGCCGCTGGCCGGGTCGCCCAGCGCCAGCTTGCGGTCGGTCACCCGGACCGGACCGGATACCACCACCACCTGGTCCACCCCGACCGTCCCGGTCTTGGTGAGGCCGAGGTCCTTCTGCCACTTGCGTACCGCGTCCGCCGTCGCGCCGCTGTACTCACTGTCCACATTGAACCCGCGGTAGCCGAGCGCGTACAGGTTCTGCTCCAGCAGCTTCACGTCGGCGCCCTTCACGCCGGTGCTCAGCGTCCGGTACAGCGGCGCCGTCCCGTACAGCAGCACCACCGGCTGGGCGTCCACTTTGTACACCGGCTGGCCCCGGCCGATCACCGCCCCCGCCGCCGGCAGCCACGTCAGCGTG
>JBPYFB010000229.1:0-5867 GCA_051986465.1 Rugosimonospora sp. | reverse complement strand
TGGTAGTAGCCGCCCAGCCGCGGCCATACCGCGCCGGCCAGCAATCCGCGGTCGGTGGTCTGCCAGCTCGTTATCAGAACCGTGGTGGTATCGCCGCGGTCGACGAGCGCGCGTGGCACGGTCTGGTCGAACGTGATTCCGGTCAGGTCCATGGGGTCTCCTCAGAGCCGGTCGGGCGGTACGGGGAAGGCGTGCGCCGGGGCGAGCCGGGCGGTACTGGCTGCCGCCACGAACTCGCCGTCGACCCAGCAGAGGTAGGTGGCCGCGTGCGGCGGCAGTTCGGCGCGTACCTCGCGGCCCCGTACCACCCGGCTGACCGCCTGCGCCTCGGCGGTCAGGTTGAAGGCGAACACCGCGACCGGTTGGCCCTGCCCGTCCTCGTGGACGAAGACCACGGCCGGTCCCGACTCCGGGTGGGCGTACCGCGGTGCGGGCAGCAGGCGAGCGAGCGAGACGGCGTCCGTTTCCGCGGTGAGTACCACGACCGTCCCGCCGGCCCGGCGGTGCCCGGCGAGCAGGGCCGCGAACCGCTCGTCCGGTTCCTGACCGGGATCCGGGACGATCCACGGCAGCCGGGGATCGGCGCCGCGAGCGGTGACTTCGGTCAGCACGTCGACCTGGTATTGGTGGTCTTCAATAAGCTCCATGACCGTCTGTACGGTGGCGGGCAACCCCGGCCCGGCCGGCGGAGCGTCGTCCGACCACGCCTCGGCGCGGGCCAGTGCATCCGGTACCAGCAGGGCCGCGTCCGGCGCGAACCGGGTACCTGCCCACGGGTTGGGGCCTCGTACCAGATCCCGCAGGGCGTGCAGGGCCGCGAGGTTCGCGCCCGTGCTGCCGTCCTCGCGCAGCGGCGCGCCCGGACAGTACGGCGGGGCGAAGTCCAGCGGATCGCCGCCGTCCGCGCGTACCCCCTCCGGATCGAGGTCGATCAACCGGCCCCAGTGCTCCGTCGCGCAGGCGGTGTACACGCTGCAACTGGAGGAGCCGAGCGCGAGCGCGAGCATGGCGTGGAAGAAGGCGTTCTCCGGCCGCGCGAACGACGGGTCCGTCCAGGTGAATCCCCAGTTCTCCTCGACGTTGTCGGACCTGCGGGCGCGTACCCCGAACCAGTGCGCGGAGAATGCGGTACGCGACCGGGACGCGTTGCCCACCCACGCCGTATAGCCCTCGGCCAGCCCGGTCTCCGCGAGCCGGCCGGTACGCAGCAGCCACGACGCCGCCGCGCCGGCCGGTGGCGCGAGAACGGGCAGCGGCAGGTTGATGATGGTCGCCCGCCGTACCTCCGGCGCCAGCTTCGCCGCCAGCGACAGGTACTGGTCGCGCAGCATCGCGCCGCTGTGCTCCGCCCAAGCCGCCTTCAGCTCCGCCGGCCAGTTCGCCGCGGCACCCTTTGGTACGGCGCCGGCATGGGGCGAACCCGCCTCGGCGAGCAGGTCCTGGAACGCCGCGACCGCCGGTGCGCAGAAGTCGTGCGCGGAGGCCGGCCGGTTGGCGTCGCTGTAGATGCCTTCGTTGCCGAGTTGTACGGCCACAACCGGCCCGTGCGGTGCGAGATACCGCCGCAGCACCTGAGTCCCGACGGCGGACAGCCAGTGCCCGACCTCCGCGCGGTACCCGTCGTCGTACAGACTCGGCAGGGCAAGCCCTTGCGAGACAACCGGCTTGCCCCACGCGTCGAGCACGGCGGCGTACCGCGCGTCAACGGCCGGACTCACCCGGTCCGGCAGCCCGCCGAGCTGGACCTCACCGTGTACGAACGGTCCCGGCTTGAGCAGCACCCGCAAACCGTGTGCGGTAGCCAGATCCAGCAGGCGAACCAGGTCGCGCTGCCGGTCCGTGTCGCCGGTGAAGTCGTACCGGTGCGGGCTGACCTCGTGGAAGCGCCACGGCACGTAGCAGGTGACGATGTCCACCCCGGCGCCGGCGAGTGCCGCGAGGTTGGCGCTCCACCGGTCGGGTTCGGCGCGGTAATACGGGTACTCGCCGTACACCACCGGCCTGCCGAAGCCGAAATGCCCGGTCATGCGGCGCCACCCGCAGCCGCGCAGCTTGCGGAGCGGCTCCAGCCAGCGGTCCTCACAGCCGGCCCGGAGCGAGGGAGCGAAGCGACTGAGTCGGAGGGTCGGCTACAGGGTGGCCTTCCGGCCGCATGACCCGCGCGAGCGGAGCGAGCGCCGGCTAGCATGCGGCCTCCCCGGGCTGGATGACGACCTTCATCCCGGAGTAGCCGGCGCCAACCGTGGCGGTCAGCCCCAGCGCGGCGAGCGCGCCGGTGAAGTCCTCGATCGGTACGTGCTGCGTCACGACGCCCGCCAGCGGCAGGCGCTGGGCCAGCTCGATCGCCCGCGGGAAGACCAGCCCGTTGTAGTCGCCCGCGCCTACAATGGACAGTCCACGTTGGAGTAGATCCAGCGGGCGCACCTCGCTGCGCGCCCGGCCGTCGAAGCCCATCACGACCACCCGGCCCATGTTCCGCACCAGCGTGCACGCCTCTTCCAGCAACTGCCCGACCGTGTCCACCACCAGCGAGGCGCTGCCCGGAGCCGGTTCGCCGGGCTCGCACAGCCGCACCGCGCAGCCGGGAATCCCGGCGAAGTACTTGGCCGCGGCTTCGCGCCGGTACGGGTCGCGCTCCACCAGGCCGACCCGGGCCGCCAGGTGGTCCGCGACCAGCGCGGCGAGTACGCCGATCGGACCCGCGCCCAGCACCAGTACGTCGTCGCCCGGCTGCAACCGGGCCGCCTCCAGGTTGTTCAGCACGCAGGCGATCGGCTCGATCAGTACCGCCGTGTCGTCGGGCATGCCGTCCGGTATGGCGTGCAGGAAGCGCTCCGCGATCCGCAGGTACGGCGCGAACGCGCCATCCCGGTCGATACCCAGCTCGTTGCCGGTCTTGTTGAGGCAGAAGTTCAGCGCGCCGCGGCGGCACCAGTCGCAGAGTCCACAGTAGAACGTCGGGTTGACCACCACCCGGTCGCCGGGCTTCAGCGTGGTCACGCCGTCACCCGCCTCGACGACCTCGCCCACCGCTTCGTGGCCCATCACCACGCCCGGCTGGGCCGGAAACTTGCCGAGCAGGACGCCCCGATCGGTGCCGCAGACACCGGTCTGCGTGACCCGCACGACCACGTCGTCGGCGGCGGTAGCGTGCGGCCGGGGCCGGTCGACCAACCGAAGGGACCTGTCCTCTTGCAGTACCAACGCTTTCACGATGGACCTCCGCTCGTCAGTTGTGCCGGCGCGTCCCAGCGGATGGCCGAAAGCAGGGACTCGTGCAGCCGCGGCGTGGCGGCCGCGACGCAGGACTGTTGACTGGCGGGATCGACGGCGAGCAGCGGCATCGGGTCCAGCGACTTCCCGTACCCGTCGGTGATGGTCACGCCGGCCCGGCGCGCCAGGTACACGCTCGCCGCGATGTCGTACCCGAACAGGTGCAGGATGTTGCCGCGCCCCGCGTACCGGAACCACTCCTCGGTATGCGGATGGTCGCGCAGCAGCCGGTTGCCGATGTCGACGTACGCGTCGAGCTGGCCGGTGAGGATACGGGTGATCGAGTACGAGGCGCTGTTGAAGACGAACACCCCGCCGGCGTTGGCGGAGACGTCCACAAGGTGCCCGTACGCCGATTCCATCAGGCGCATCGGATGCCCGTTGAGCTCCAGCGACCAGAACATCCGCTGCAGATCGGTGTTGGGGCTCAGGGCCGGGAGCGTCCACGGGTACCCGGACGACTCGATCGCCGGGCCGCTGTCGTCGGCGTAGAGCCAGGCGCCGGACTTCAGTTCAAGGACGTGTGCCGCGCATACCTCGCCGAGGGTGGGAGTGCCGTCGCGCATGGGCGCCACGGCGATCGACACGGTCGCCATCTCCAACCCGGCGGCGGCCGGTCTGGTGCCGTCGATCGGGTCGATCACAAAGACGTGTTCGGGCCGGTCGCCGGTACAGCGCAGGCCCTCGTCCTCCGTGTAGACCGCGACCGGACCCGGGGCGTTGCGGGACAGGTGCTCCCACACGGCGCCCTCGGCGACCTTGTCGATCTGGAACTGCGCGTCCCCGCCGGGGGCGTCACCACGTGCGCGCCGCCGCTCGTCCAGCGCCCCGACCGCCAGCACCGCTTGGCGCACCGCCTGTGCCGTGTCCAGGATCAGTGATCTCATGCGGCGACCTCGCGCAGCAGGGCGTCGAGCCGGTCGCAGATCTCGTCCGCCTGGCTGGCGGTGAGGATGAGCGGGGGCCTCACCTTCAGGACGTTGCCGTAGCCGTACCGCGACGTCTTGAGCACCAGGCCGTGGTCCATGCCGCGCCGCGCGAGCTCGTTGGTCAGCGCCACCGCGGGCGCCATGTCCGGCTCCACCAGCTCGATGCCGATCATCAGACCGACACCCCGAACGTCGCCCATCGCGCGGTGCCGGCGCTGCATGTCGCGCAGCCGGGCGAGGATATGCGCGCCGGTGGCCCGGACATTGGCCAGGAATTCCGGCTCGGCCACGATTTCCACCGTCGCGACCGCGGCGGCCGCGGCCAGCGAGTTGCCGCCGAAGGTAAACGAGTGGTGGTGGGCCGGCAGGCCGGTGAGGCGGTCGTTGGTGAGAATCGCGGCGATCTGCGCGCCGCTGCCGCCGAGGCCCTTTCCGACGGTAATGGCGTCCGGTTCGACGCCGAAATGCTGCGCGGCGAACATCTGGCCGGTACGCCCAATCCCGGTCTGTATCTCGTCCAGAATCAGTACGATGTCGTGCGCGTCGCAGAATTCTCGCAACCGCGGGAGGTAACCGTCGGGCGCCACGATGTTCCCACCATTACCGGAGATCGGCTCGACGATAATCGCCGCCACCTGCCCGCCGCTCGCGTACTCCAGGAAGTCGTCGAGGCGCGTCACGCACATCAGCCCGCAGGTCTCCCGCCGTTGCCCATAGAAACAGCGGAAGCAGTACGGATCCGGCACCTGCAGCGAGCCCGGGTAAAGGACCGGGAACGGCGCCTTGCGGAACGCGTTTCCGGAGAAGGACGTCATCATCATGGTCTGGCCGTGGTGGCTGCGGAACAGCGTGATGACCTCCCGCCGCCCGGTCGCGACCTGCGCCATCTTGACGGCACCCTCGTTCGCCTCGGACCCGCCGCTCACCTTGAGATGTGCCTTGACGAGGCCGGCCGGTGCCGCCGCGACCAACCGCGCGACAAGGTCGTTGACCGGGTCGGTCTGAAACGTCGAGGTGGCGTGGATGAGCATTTCCGCTTGTTTCTGAATCGCCTCGACAACGCCCGGATGAGAATATCCGAGGCTGAGGTTGAACGTACCCGACGCACAGTCGATGTATTGCTTACCCTGCTCGTCGTACAGGTACACACCCTCGCCGCGAACAACCCGGGTATCGCTGACCGGATAATAGAGCTGTTCATGTATGGACATAGTCAGGCGCCGACAAGGAGAAGACTCATGCCGCTACCGGCTCCTTCTGGTGTTTCTGACGGTGGTGGGGCAAGTTTCCCGCCGTCCCGCCCGGCCGCTCAAGAACTTCAACAACAGGTTTGTGTAAGAGGTACGTCAGAGGAGTGTCAACTCGTCGTTTCGAAGATCGCCTTTAACGTGCCCTTTACACTGACTTGACGAGGCAGTACGGCAGCCGGGAGAATTACGCACCTCGATCTGTGTGCGAATGCGGCGGCAAACTGTGGAGGGCGCCAGTAGCATCGGGGCATGTTGCTCGGGGTGCGCGACGCTCCGCTGACTGGAGTGCGGGTTGAGGGCGCGCCGGCCCCACCGCTGACCGGCGCGGTGCTGGGCTACCGCGGCTACCGGGGTGAGCAGTTCGGTGTTCAGGTACGCCTGGATCCGCCGGCGGCCGCCGCGCTGTTCGGCGTGG
>JBPYFB010000228.1:0-6810 GCA_051986465.1 Rugosimonospora sp. | reverse complement strand
CGTGTACGGCGTGGAGGCCCTGCTGCGCTGGCGGCACCCGGCGCTCGGCGTACTGTCGCCAGGCGAGTTCGTCGACCTCGCCGAGGAGACCGGCCTGATCGTCAAGCTCGGCGCGTACGTGCTGGAGCAGGCGTGCGCGCAGGCGCGGCGCTGGTACGACGCGGATCCCGACTCGCCGTACGTCAGCGTGAACCTCGCGGTGCGCCAGGTACGCGACTCGGGCCTGGTCGAGTGGGTCACCGATACCCTGCGCCGTACCGGCCTGCCCGCGCACAAGCTCCAGCTGGAGATCACCGAGGGCGCCGTGATGGCGACCGACGACGAGACCGTCAAGGCCCTGCGCGACCTGGCCGCGATGGGGGTACGGATCGCGATCGACGACTTCGGCACCGGGTACTCGAACCTTGCGTACCTGCGCACCCTGCCGGTACACGAGCTGAAGGTGGCCGGCTCGTTCGTCGAGGGTCTGCGCCTGCCGGATGCGGAGGACTGCGTCGACGCGCGGATCCTCGCGACCGTCGTGGAGCTGGCCCACGTGCTCGGATTGCGGCTGACCGCCGAGGGCGTGGAGACCGCCGGGCAGGCCGAGCGGCTGCGCGCGATCGGATGCGACGCGGGCCAGGGCTGGCACCTGGGCCGGCCGGGCCCGCCCGAGCAGGCGCTGCGCTCCAGCTGGCCCGGCTGCTAAGCGCGCGCCGGAGTCGGGCGCAGCGAGCGACGCCGCGGGAGTTGTGGGTCACCCCGCGAGCAGGGCGCGCATCCGGTCCGCCTGGGTGTCCCACCGCCACTCGGTCTCCACCCAGGCCCGGCCGGCGCTGCCCAGGCGGCGGGCCAGATCCCGGTCGGCGAGCAGGGCGGCGACCCGGTCGGCGATCGCGCCCGGGTCCCGGCCGTCGACCACGAAGCCGGTCTCGCCCTCGCGTACCGCGTCGGGCGCGCCGCCGGAGTCGCCGGCGACCACCGGTAGCCCGGTAGCGGATGCCTCCAGATAGACGATGCCCAGCCCCTCCACGTCCAGACCCCGGTTGCGGGTGCGGCAGGGCATCGCGAAGACATCGCCGGCGGCGAAGTGCGCGGGGAGCTCGGCCCACGGTACGGAGCCGGTGAAGACGACGTCCTGCCCGGCGGCGAGCTTCTGCAGGGTCGACCGGTACGGGCCGCCGCTGACGATCAGCAGCGCGGCGTCGGGTACCCGCCGGCGGATCGCGGGCAGGGCACGGATGAGCATGTCCTGGCCCTTGCGCGGTACCAGCCGCGACACGCATACGATCACCGGCCGGTCGGACAGCCCGTACCGGCGCCGCACCTCGCTCCCGTCAACGCCCGGGTGGTACGCCTCGGTGTCCACGCCGGGGGCGAGCCGGTGCAGGTCGGTACGCCCGCCCAGCACCGGAGCGAGGCGCGACCGGAAGTACTCGCCGAGGTAGGTGACGACGTCGACGCCGTCGGCGATGCGCCGCAGCAGGCCGCGGGCGCCGGGCAGGGCGGCCCAGCCCGCCTCGTGCCCGTGCGTCTGGGCGACCGCCCGAACGATCCCGGCGCGCCGCCGCAGGCCGGCCGCGAGCAGGCCGAGGGGTGCCGCGGCGCCGAACCAGACGGTGTCGCAGCCGTGCGCGCGAGCCAGCTCCGCCGCCCGGCGCGCCACGCCCGGCGTGGGCAGCAGCATGCCGGTGTCCTCCCGAACCACCTCGAAGGGCTGGTCGGCGTCGAACTTCGCGGCCTGCCGCCGGTCGCCGCGGGGCCAGGTCGACGCGTACACGACGAGCGAGCCGGAGGGCTGGCGCAGTGCGAGGTTGTGTACGAACGACTGGATGCCGCCCGGGCGCGGCGGGAAATCGTTGGTCACGAGAAGCGTGCTGGTCATGGGTGGCTCCGGGCGTACGCCCTCGCCGCGGCCATCCGCTCCACAGTGGACGGATGGCTCCCGAACAGGACGCGTTCGACGGGGTTGGGATCGGGGTCACCGAGGTTGAGCATGGAGAGCCGGGCCTGCATCGCCTCGAAGGAACGGGGGTCGCCGGTCAGCGCGAGGGCGTGCGCATCGGCCCGCGACTCGATGCGGCGCGAGACCGCGTTCTGCAGGGGGCCGGCGAAGACGCCGGCCACCGCGGCGACGGCGAGCAGCAGCGCGATGGAGCGCGGCTCGGCGATCGAGTCGATGCCGGCCCGGCGCAGCAGCCCACTCCAGTAGCCGAGCAGGTACACCACGATCACCGAACCCGCGGCGCCCAGCGCGCCCAGCACGGTGCCGGTGATCACGTCGCGGTCCTTGGCGTGCCCCAGTTCGTGGGCGACGACGCTCTCCACCTCGGTCGGGGTCGCCTTCTCCAGCAGCGTGTCGTACACCACGATGCGCCGGGTGGCACCGAAGCCGGACACGTACGCGTTCACCGCGCGGGTACGCCGGGACGCGTCGGCGACGAGCACGTCCCGTACCGGTACCCCGTCCCGCGCCGCCATCGCCATGAGGGTGCTGCGCAGGTCGCTCTCGGGCATCGGAGTGAACTTGTTGAAGATCGGCTCGACCAGTACCGGGAACACGAACGACATCAGCACGACCAGGGCGGCGGCACCCGCGGCGCCGAACGCCCACCACCAGCGCGGCGCGTACCGGGTGATCGCGTAGAAGCCGAGCAGCGCCACGGCGCCGAGCACCGCGCTGACCGCGAAGCCCTTCAGCAGATCCACCGTCCAGCCGCCCCAGCCCTGGGTGGACAGCCCGTACCGCACCATGATCGTGCGCCGCCACGCCGCGAACGGCACAGTGACCAGCGCGCTCGCGAAGACGACCGCCAGCCCGCCGAGCACCGCGCGGGCCACCCAGTTGTCACCGAACGGGCGGCCGCACAGCGCGACCAGCCGGGCGCCCACCGGGGTCAGGCCGAACACCACCGCGATCGCCAGCGCGACCAGCATCGATCCGTACGTCGCCGGGCGCAGGTCGCGGTGGAACGCGCGCCCCTTGGCGACGGCGTCGGCGGGCAGCTCGTGCAGGGCGGCCAGTTGGTCGGTGCGGGGAGCCGCCAGGGTGTGCCACGGTACCCGCGCCCACGCGGTCGCCAGCGCCGCCACCGCGCACACCGCCAGGGTCAGCACCGCCCACCCGCGTGGGGTCATCGCTCGCACTCCTCTGCCGCCCACCGATGCGACGATCCTAGGCGGCGCCGACCGCGATGGGTTTCTAGGCGGCGGGGCGACGTCGCCTGCCGGGCCGGCCCCGGCTGCGGTGCTCCTCGTCGGGATCGGTCGAGTCGGGCGTGACCAACCGCAGCTCCGGCACCATGCCGGCGGCGGCGAGCACGTCCAGTGCCCGGTGCTCGTCCGCGGTCAGCTCGACCCCGGCCGGCGGCGCGCCCAGCATGACGCTGATGACGCAGCCGCCGCACGCCGTGCCGCGGACCGCGCACGTGTCACAGTCAACAAGCATGCACGTACCGTAGGTTCGGGGTACGACAAAATCACACGCGTGCCAGGCGGCGCAGCAGGGTACCGGAGCTCAGCGGGTACGCACCGTGCCGGCGTACCCCGTCCGCCACCTCGCGGTCGGACGAGATCACCACGATCGGCCGACCCGCCGGCTCGGCCCGTACCAGCCGCCTGATCAGCTCGTCGGCGGTCTCCCCCTTGCGCGAGAAGAGCACACGTACCCCGCGGGGTGCCGGTGGCAGCCCGACCAGCCGGTCGGCGCCGTCGAAGACCACCGTCACCTCGGCGCGGGTCTGCGCCGCCAGCCCACCCAACCCGCTGACCAGCCGGCCGCGCTGCTGCTCCAGCGAGATCTCCCCGAAGCCGGTCTTGGTCACGTTGTACCCGTCGACGATCAGGTGCGCCTTGGGCAGGCTGAGCAGCTGGTCCAGGTGCGCGGGGTCGTCGGCGTCCAGCGCGCGGGCGCGCCGCGTACCCCCCTCTGGGCGCTCCGCCGCCTCGGCCCCGACGACGTCCGCGGGCAGCACCGACGTCGGCTCCAGCGCGAGCTCCCGGCGCAGGCCGACGGCGGCCTGCCCGATCGTCTCCAGCAGCAGCCACAGCCGCGCGTCATCGACCTGCCTGGCCTCCTTGGCCGTCTGGCGGGTGGCGCCGGCGGCGGCCTCGGCGGCGGACAGCCGGCCGCGCAGCCGCCGCAGCTCCGCCTCGTGATCGGCGTTGGCCCGGTTCAGCCTGCCCCGCTCGGTCGCCAGAAGCTCGGTCGCCCGCTTCTCGCGGGCCTGCAGCTCGCGCAGGCCACGGCCGAGCGCCCGGTTCTCCTCGCGCAGCCCGGCCGCCTCCTCGCGCAGCCGGGCCAGCTCGTCGCGCAGCTTCTCCGCCTCGACCCGGGCCACCGCCCGGTCGTGCTCGGCCCGGGCCACCCGCTGCTCGGCGTCGCGTACCAGCTCCGCGACGGCGGCGCTGCCCGCGTCGGCACGTACCGCCTCGCCGGCCGCCTCGACCAGCTCCAGCCAGCCGGCCGGGCGGGACAGGTAGGCGAGCGAGGCGACCTCGACCGGGTCGGCGGCGGCCGGCGGCGCGCCGGCCTCCACCGCGGCGCCCAGGGCGGCCGCGTCGGCCATCACCCGGCTGGCGATCCGCTGGCGGAACAGCGGGTCGACCGAGAGCTGGGTGGCGATCTGCGCGCCACCGAGGCGGTGACGGCGGTTGGGTGCGAACTTGGCAACCCGGCGCAGCGGCGCGGGCAGCTCGTCCTGGGGCAGGCCGCCCATGGCCCCCGCAGCCAGGAGGATCACCCGCTGGCGTACCGGCTCCGGAAGCGCCGGTTCGGGCTCGGTCGGTGTGACGGCAGGCACCCCGGATGGGTTCTCGGCGTCGGGTACCTGCGCGTGCATGTGCCAAGTGTCGCACCGAGGGGCCCCAGTCGGCGCGGTAGAAAGAACTTGTCGTACCCCGCCCGTACCGTGCGCGCGTGGCTGACCGTTTCGTCCAACAGACGTTTGACCAGCTGCTCGATGACCCAATCGCGCTGTCGCTGCGGGAGACCACGTTCGTGGTCGTGGACCTTGAGACGACCGGTGGCGCACCCTCGGGCTGCGGGATCACCGAGATCGGAGCGGTCAAGATCCGGGGTGGCGAGGAGCTCGGCGAGTTCGCGACTCTGGTCAATCCGGGCGAACCGGTCCCGCCCTTCATCACCGTACTGACAGGCATCACCCAAGCGATGATCACTCCAGCCCCGGCGCTGACCGAGGTACTCCCGGCGTTCCTCGAGTTCGCCCGGGGCACGGTCTGGGTGGCGCACAACGCGCCGTACGACGTCGGCTTCCTCAAGGCGGCGTGCGCGCGCTACGGCTACCCGTGGCCCAACCCGAAGGTGCTGGACACTGCGGCGCTGGCCCGCCGGGCGCTGACCGGCGACGAGGTACCCAACCGGCGCCTGGCTACCCTCGCCGCGCACTTCGGCGCGCGTACGCCCTGCCACCGGGCACTGGCCGACGCCCAGGCCACGGTCGACGTGCTGCACGGCCTGTTCGCCCGGCTGGGCGGCTTCCATGTGTTCACGCTCGGTGAGGCGATCGAGTTCGCGAAGGCGGTCACGCCCACCCAGCGGCGCCAGCGCCACCTCGCCGAGGGGCTGCCCGACGTGCCCGGGGTGTACGTGTTCCGGGCCGCCGACGACCGGCCGCTCTACGTCGGCACCAGCGGATCGATCGCAACACGGGTCAAGTCGTACTTCACCGCCGCCGAGAAGCGCGCCCGGATCTCCGAAATGCTCGCCGCGGCCACCCGGGTCGAGGCGATCGAGTGCGCGCACGCGCTGGAGGCGGAGGTACGCGAGCTGCGCCTGATCGCCGCGCACAAGCCGCCGTACAACCGGCGCGCCAAGTTCCCGGAACGGGTGCACTGGCTCAAGCTCACCGTCGAGCCGTACCCCCGCCTGTCCCTGGTCCGCCAGATCGTCGCGGACGGCGCCGCCTACCTCGGCCCGTTCTCCTCCACCCGGGTCGCCGAGCAGGCCGCCGCCGCCGTGCACGACGCCCTCCCGATGCGCCAGTGCACACCGCGACTGTCCACGAAGACCACCACGGCCGCCTGCGTGCTGGCCGAGCTGGGCCGCTGCCCGGCGCCGTGCGAGCACCGCATCTCACCCGAGGACTACCTGGCCACCGCCGCCCAGCCGTTCCGGGCGGCCACTGTGGACGATGTCACGCCGCTGGTGGAGCCGCTGCTCGCGCGCATCCGCCGGCTGGCCGCGGCGCAGCGCTATGAGCAGGCCGCGGCGGTACGGGCACGCTTCGCCGCACTGCTGCGCGCCGCCATCCGGATGCAGCGACTGCGCTCACTCACCGTGATCGCCGAGCTCATCGCGGCGCGGCCGCACCCGGCCGGCGGCTGGCAGCTCGCGGTGATGAGGCACGGCCGGCTCGCCGCCGCGGCCAGTTCGCCGCCCCGGCAGCACCCGCGCCCCACCATCGATCTCATGCTGGCCACTGCCGAGACGGTTCGCCCCGGGCCGGGACCGACGCCGTGCGCCAGCGCCGCCGAGACCGAGCGACTGCTGGCCTGGCTGGAGCGCGCCGACACCCGGCTCGTACAGTCGAGCGAGGGCTGGGCGCTGCCCGCCAACGGGGCGGCTCGGTATCACAATCTGTTGGCGAAGATGGAACAAACTGCGACTCAACCGTACGAACACCTGCTAATGGCCGATCGGCCAGCGAGTTCGTTATTAGGGTAGGAGAAAGTACGAGACGCGCGACGGATTTGGCGAGGAGGTGACGTGTGGACCTCACCGCCGGCGCGGGCGCCCCGGGTGGCCGGGTATCGGCGGTACCGGGTCGTGGGGGTAACAATCCGCCGGCGGGCGCAGCCGTGCCCAGTGCC
>JBPYFB010000227.1:0-7099 GCA_051986465.1 Rugosimonospora sp. | reverse complement strand
ACCATCACCGTGGGCGTGGCCGAAGCTCGTTGACAGCCATCTGGAGCCCAAGAGTCGCACAGCTTGTCACTGAGTGGGCCGACGCCGCAGGTGCAGCTCATTCCCTTGCAGTCCGAATAGGACCTCGACGCGAGACTCACGAGAAGATCAAAACGATCTCGGGCGACCCGGTTCAGACACCGGAACAAGCGGCCGACAACTCGCGGGCACAGTTTGAGGGGTTCTTCCACAAGGCACTCGCTGCCGGGAACCGGCTTCGAGATCAAGTATGGCGTGAACTTCGAAGCGACGACACGGGCTATCTCTCTACCGACCGATGACAGCGAAGACGCAGAGCCCCAGGCCCGGAGTAATCTGGGAGAAATTTGGGAGACGATCTTGCGTGACGGTCGCGTGCGGACCGACGCGTGCCAACGGGGACTTACACTCTGAGCAGCCGATATTGAGAATGATCCACGTCCCAAGCGTGACCTAACGTACTTCACACCGAAGAGGTCACTGGTTCGATCCCAGTATCGCCCACGCAGCTCGGAGCCATATCCCATTGACAGATATGGCTCTTTCGCTGTTTCTGGGATCCCCGTGCGCCGGCTCGCATCGAGATCTTCGTGAGCTCGCGGAGGAGCTCTGGCCCTGCGGACGTCCACTCTGCCAACCGGCGATAACCGGTGCGTTATTGGTCGATACCGAAGTCGTCGTTGATCCACAAGGCGAGCTCACCGCACGCTGTTGGCGGCGGCCCTTGACGGTCGAGTGGTGTACCTAAGGAGATCCATGATGGGGAACGGCAACGGCGGCTTCACCGAAGCGGGGCTGCGCAGGCTGCGCGAGGTGCTGGCGGGCCATGTCGAGTCCGGGAAGATTCCGGGGCTGGTCGCTCTGGTCAGCCGGGGCGACCAGACGCATGTCGAAACGATCGGAACGATGCGTCATGGCGGTGGGCCGCCGATGCGCCGGGACACGATCTTCCGGATGGCCTCGACGTCCAAGCCGGTCACGGTGGCGGCGGCGATGGTCCTGCTCGACGAGTGCCGGCTGCGGCTGGACGACGCCGTGGACCCGTGGCTGCCGGAGCTGGCCAACCGGCAGGTGCTCAAGCAGATCGACAGCCCGCTGGACGACACCGTGCCGGCGCGCCGGCCGATCACCGTACGGGACGTGCTGACCTCCACGTTCGGGCTCGGCATGGACATGACGTCGCTGGGCACTCCGATCATGAACAAGGTCTTCGAGCAGGGGCTCACCCCGAATCTGCCGGAGCCGATGCCCGAGCCGGACGAGTGGATGCGCCGCCTGGGCACGCTTCCGCTGATGCACCAGCCCGGCGAGCGCTGGCAGTACCAGATCAGCAGTGACCTGCTCGGCGTGCTCGTGGCCAGGGTCGCGGGCCAGTCGTTTGAGACGTTCCTGCGGGAGCGCATCTTCGACCCGCTGGGCATGAAGGACACCGGGTTCGACGTACCCGCCGACAAGATGGACCGGTTGCCGCCGCTGTACGCCCCGGACCCAGCGACCGGAGAGTTCCACGTGTGGGACGCGGCCGAGGGGGGACGCCACAGCAAGCCTCCGGCGTTCCAGGGCGGCGGCGGTGGGCTGGTCTCCACCGCCGATGACTACCACGCCTACTTCCGGATGCTGCTCAACGGCGGTACGCACGGCAGCGAACGGATCCTGTCCCGGCCCGCGGTCGAGCTGATGACCACCAACCGCCTCACGCCTGAGCAGCAGGCCGCCCGAACCGCCCTGGCGCGCGACAACGTCCATATTTCGTTCGGCCAGGGGCAGCATGGCGGCTGGGGCTTCGGGATGGCGGTACGCACCTACCGCGGCGACTACGCGCCCATCGGCCAGTTCGGCTGGGACGGCGGAAGCGGTACCTCAACCTACGCCGACCCCGACAACCAACTCACCGGAATCCTGCTCACCCAGGTCGGCGCGTCCGTACCGGATCCCATGTGGGTCATGCACGACTTCTGGACCACCGTCTACCAGGCAATCGACGACTGACCACGTGCCTGAGTGGCGGGTCAGGTCGGTCAGCCTGCCACCCGCCGGACTATCGTTTCTCCAACCGCGACAAGTTCGGGAGGCCATATGTTCAGGACGCTGCGCCTGCTGTGGCCGCAGTGGCAGGGCGCGGGTACCTCCAGCGTGCGGGAGCTCGCTGCGGAGTTCCCGTTCGACGTCGCCCGCCGTGGGTACGCCGTCGGCTCGGCCGTCCTGGCCGCGGTGCTGCCCCCGGGCGACGGTCCGACCGCGGCCGTACCGGTTGCCATGGACGACACGGGGCTGGAGCTGGGCGAGGGGATCGAGGCCAAGGAGATCATCCTCACCCAGCTCGCACGGGCACTGGAGGTCATCCGGGAACACGATCCGGCTCGGATCGTCACCCTGGGCGGCGAGTGCGCGGTCAGTGTGGCGCCCTTCTCGGAGCTGGCCCGCCGCTACCGTGACGACCTCGCCATCGTCTGGATCGACTCGCACCCCGACGCGGGTACCCCCGCCAGCCAGTACCCCGGGTTCCACGCGATGGCGGTCGCGGCGTTGACCGGTCACGGGCATCCCGACGTACAAGAGCTGCTGCCGGCCACCGTCCCTCCTGAGCGGGTCGCGCTGGTCGGGCTGCACGCCTGGACCGAGGACGACATCCTCAACGTGGGTCGCTGGGGTATCCAGTCCTTCAGCCCGGACGACCTGCGTACGACGACGCGGCCGCTGCTGGACTGGCTCGCCGCGACCGGCTGTTCCCACGTGGCGCTGCACTTCGACGTGGACACGGTCGACAGCAACGAGATCGTGCTCGGCCTCGGCGCTGAACCGGACGGGCTGACCAGCGCGCAGGTACGGCGCATCGTTGACGACGTCGACGCATCCACCGATGTCGTCGGGCTCACCATCGCCGAGTTCATTCCCCGGCAAGTCATGCATCTGCGGCAGCTCGTGGCCGGATTTCCCTTGCTCCGGCAGTGATCTCGCGGGAAAAAACGCGGAGCGCCGGGGGAGCGGTCAGCCCTAGCATGCCGGTATGGACGAGCCTGCCGGTGTGGATGTCTTGTCGGACGCCGAGCGCCGGGTATGGGCCCGGTTGCCCGACGGTACCCGCGAGGCGCTGAGCCGGTTGCCCGCGACCGACCTGCAGACCCTGCTGCTGTCGGTGGCGCGCGAGCGGGCGGCCCGGGTGCGCCCGGCGGACGTGCTGCGGCGCTGGCGCGAGGACCGCTTCGTGCGCCCGGCCAGCCACGATCCGCAGGCGCTGGCGGCGCTGGAGGTACGCATGTGGCAGCTGCTGCCCGCCGGCGTCGACGCGGTCGAGCTGTCGCCTGTCGTACCACTGGGTACCTGCTCGGCGCTGGGGCCGGTGAGCCAGAACCGGATCGTCACGACGATGCGCTCGGCGGAGGTGCTGAGCGACTCGACCAACGCGCTCGCCGTGGAGGCCGCGGACCGGCGCCGGCGACAGCCCCGCGACGGTACCGTGCACCTGGCCGCCGGCCACCGGCTGCTGCGCGCGCAACGTTTCGGCCCGGGATACGCCGCGCACTTCCGGCTCTTCGCGCTGGTCTCCAGCGCCCGCGACACCGGCTCCGGCACCACGCAGGCGAGGCTGCTCGGGCTGCACGTCGGGTACTGGCAGCGGGTGCTGGCCGAGCTGGCGCCGAACGCGCAGCCGCGCCTGCGGTACACCGTCTTCGACGGCAGCGCCCTACCCATACCCCTACCCGCCATACCCCTGCCCGCCATACCCCTGCCCGTTCCCCTTGTTGAGGAGCCAGAGCGGGAACGTGGCCGGGGCTACTACGTCGACATGGCGCTGCGGATGACCGCGAATCGGGACGGCGCGGAGGTCGAGGTCGGCGACGGCGGCTTCACCGAGTGGACGGCCCGCCTCATGGGCGACGCCAAGGAGCGCTGCCTGGTCTCCTGCGTGTCCATGGAGTTCCTGGCGGCTGTGCGGGGAGCTTATACAAGGTGCGGGGAGCCGGTACAAACTGAAAATGGGTAAGGGCGTAGCGGGCCATCGGATGCTACCGTGATCGAGACAGATACAGGTGGTGATCGATGAGCCCAACCGGCGGCGAACCTCCCGAACGGCGCCTGCCGGCCGGGGCCGCACCCGTGACCCACCGCCGCAGGAGGCGGTACCGGGCCAAGCACTACGCCGAGAAGGTGTGGCCGTTCTACGGGCTCATCGCGGGGGTGCCGCTGTTCGTCGTGCTGATGGTTGTCGGCTTCTCGGCGCTGCCCCCGTACACGCCGAGCGAGGCCGAGGCGACCGCGCCGGCACCCGCGTCGCACGCCACCGCCCGGCCGTCGGCCGGGAACCCGACGCTCGCATACGAGGCGGAGACCGCGACGCGGGGCGGTGCCACGAAGCAACGGCGGGTGCAGGGTGCCTCCGGCGGGCTCGTCGTCGCCAGCGTCGGGAACGGCTCGCCGGCCGGGGACGTAACGTTCACCGCGGTCAACGCCCCCAGCTCCGGCCCATACACGCTCACGGTCTACTACGCCAGCCCCGACTCGCAGCCGCGCACCCTGTCGGTGATGGTGAACGGGCAGACGCAGGCGACGCTCCAGTTCCCGCCCGTCGGGACAGCGGGCGGGATCGGAGCGTCGCACACGACGGTACAGCTGGCCGCCGGTATCAACTGGCTGCGCCTGGGCGACCCCGTTCAGCAGTACGGGCCGGACCTGGATCGGATCACCCTTCAACCCGGCGGATGAGGCTGGCCAAGTCCGCGACGGCCGGGTCGTCGGTACGGTCCGCCGCGCCGGACGCGATCCGGGCGAGATCGGCCATGCTCACCTGCCCGCCGTACGGGCTGTGCCGCAGCGCCTCGGCGAAGTACGCGGCCGCGTAGCAGACCTGCAGCCGGGGCGAAGCGTCCACAAAGGACTGACTGAGGTCGGTCACCTCGACCGTGGCGCCGGTCTCGTGCGCCTCCCGGTTGGCCGGGTCCTGCCACCGGATCTCCGCCAGCGCCACCGGGCCCGACGCACCCTCCCGCAGCCGCACCGTGTACAGCGCGGTGACCGAGTACCCGGCGGCCACCTCGCCGCCGTCCACGTGGTCGTTGCGGAACGCCGAGGCCGACAGCGCCCGGTCGTCGTACCCGATCAGCCGGTACCCGGCGACCGTATCCGGGCTGAACGTCACCTGTACCTTCGCGTCCAGCGCGCGGATCGACTGGGTCGCGGGCAGTTGCTCGACGAACGCGCGCCGGGTCTGGTCCAGCCCGCTGACGTAGATGACGTACCCGTCGCCGTGGTCGGCGAGCTGCTCCATCAGCGTGTCGCCGTAGTCGCTACCGACGCCGACGCCGAGCAGCGTGATCTGCTTGGCCGCCTCCTCCCGTACCCGGCTGAGGATCGGCGCCGCCTGGGTGTCGCCCGTGTTCGCGAGACCGTCGGAGAGCAGCACGACCCGGTTCGTGATGCCGGGCCGGAACCCGGCGCGGGCCACCTCGTACCCCTTCACCAGGCCGGCCTCCAGATTCGTACTGTCCTGTGTGGAGAGTCCATCGATCGCGGCGTGCAGGTCGGACCGGTGATTGACCGGCGTCATCGGGCGCACCACCCGGGCCCTGCTGGCGAAGGTGACGATCGCGACCGAGTCGGTCGGGCGCAACTGGTCGACGAGCGTATGCAGAGCCTGCTTGACCATGTCGAGCTTGCCCGGGTCGCCCATCGAACCGGAGACATCGATGACGAAGGTGAGCGCGACGTCGGGCCGGTCGCCCCGGCTGTCGGCGCGGGTCTGCAGGCCGACGCGCATCAACCGGACATCCCCGGTGGGCTCGACGCGCTGCGTGTCCGGCAGCCGGGTGCCGTCGACCGACATGGAAAAGCCGTCGCCCGACGGCTGCGGGTAGTCCTCGTGGAACGCGTTGATGAACTCCTCGGGGCGTACGTCCTGCGGTGCGGGGCGCTGCCCCTGCCGGATCAGGTTCGCGGCGTACCCGTACGAGGCGGTATCCACGTCCATCGCGAACGTCGACTGTGGATACTCCCGCGGGTCGGTCTCAAGGGCGAAGCCACTGTTGAGTCTCTTGGTCCTGCTGTCCGGGGCGGCCGCGCCGTTCGGGGCTGCCCCGTTCGCCCCACCGTTCACCTGGGGCGCCGGATTGCCCTGCGGCGCCGCGGGCTTGGCGTGCGCTCCGCCCGCGCTCGGACTATTGCCGGTACTCGAGCAGCCGGCTGCCAAAAGCACCACGATGGCAACTTGCGCGAAGGTCTTCAAGGTCATGCCGGTTTTGGATGTCATGTGGGTCAGATGCGCGCCGGGCGGCTGCGGTGCCGTCGGTGACCTTTACGAAACCGAACCGTGTCCGTTGAGAAAAGCTAACTGGTCCTTGGCGGCCGGTTGGTCCAGGCTGAGGGCATGACGCTCACCGGCCTGTACGTACCGCTCATCACCCCGTTCGACGCCTCCGGCGCCGTCGCGCTCGACGCGCTAGAGGCCCTGGCGCACCAGGTACTGGCCGAGGGCGCGACCGGGATCGTGGCTCTGGGTACCACGGGGGAGCCGGTCTCGCTCGACGCGGCCGAGCAGCGCTCGGTGGTGGACGTCGCCGCCCGGGCCTGCCGGGAGCACTCGGCGCAACTGCTCGTCGGTGCCAGCACGCGCGAGGCACTGCGCGCGCTCGGCGAGCGTCCGTGGGTCAGCGCCGCGCTGTGCACCGTACCGTCGTTCGTGCGCCCCGGCGAAGCCGGTGTCGTGGCCCATTTCCGGGCGCTCGCCGCGGACAGCCCGGTACCGCTGGTCGTATACGACGTCCCGTACCGTACCGGGCAGTACCTCTCCGTGGACGCCCTGCGCGAGCTGGCCGGCATACCCGGAGTGGTGGGTGTGAAGTATTCGGGCGGCGGAATCAACGCCGACAGCGTCGCTTTGTGCGGCGACCACCCGGCCGGCTTCGCGATTCTCGGCGGCGACGACGCGTTCATCTCGCCCCTGCTCGCGCTCGGCGCGCACGGCGGCATCCTCGCCTCCGCCCACGTCGCCACCGCGCGCTTCGCCGAGCTGATCCGCGCCTGGCACGCGGGCGACGTCGCCACCGCGCGGGAGACCGGGCACCGCCTCGCCCCGCTGTCCGCGGCG
>JBPYFB010000226.1:0-11722 GCA_051986465.1 Rugosimonospora sp. | reverse complement strand
TGCACGTTCCAGGTGTGCACGCCGCCAGGTCCGGCGCCGGCACCGACCACGACGAGCGAATCGCCGAGCGCCGCCAGCCGCTCCCGCAGCCGCTCCACTTCCGGTGCCGCCGCGTCGAGCAGGTACTGCACCTCGTATGCGAAGTCGCCCGAGCCGGATTCGCGCGTGACCACAAGGGGGCGCAGGTCGACCGGGATGGGCGCCTGCCGGGCGGCGGCTCCGGTCACCACCTCCAGCAGCGCGTCGAGCAGGACGACCAGGCCGCGGCCGCCCGCGTCGACCACGCCCGCCCGGGCCAGCGCCGGCAACTGCTCGGGGGTGCGGGCCAGCGCCCGCGCCGCGCCAAGCGCGGCGGCCCGCGCCACGGTCGCGAGGTCGTCCGAACCGACCTCGGCGGCGGCCTCGGCAGCGGCGCGCGCGACGGAGAGCAGGGTGCCCTCGACCGGCTCGGCGACGGCGGCGTACGCGGCGGAGGCCGCCTCGCCCAGCGCCCGCGCGAGCGCCCGGCCACCCGCCTCGCCCGGCTGCGCGAGCGCGTCGGCCATGCCGGTGAGGAGCTGGGACAAGATCACCCCGGAGTTGCCGCGCGCCCCGAGCAGGGCGCCGCGTGCCATCCGGCGCAGCGCCGCCCCGGCCGCCTCGTCCGGCTCGCCGCCGGCCAGCGCCTCGTGCGCGGAGGCCACCGTGAGCAGGAGATTCGTGCCGGTATCGCCGTCGGGTACGGGATACACGTTGAGCTCGTCGATCTCCCGCTGGTGCCGGCGCAGGGCGTCGAGACCGGCCGCGCACCAGTGGTGCACAGCCGCCGCGTCCAAGCTGTCCAGCACGGTTTGCAGCCTACTTGTGGGTACCGACACCCACCTGTCGACTCGTCCGGCGGTGCGCTCTGGGCGGCGTCGCCGACTCCGTTCGACTCCGGCGCGCCCCATCGGGTAACCTTGTCCGGTTGCCCCGACCAGGCGAGCGGGCGACCCTCAGCGATCAGATCCAGGAGATACCCGTGGCTAGCGTGTGTGACGTCTGTGGCAAAGGGCCGGGCTTCGGCCACAACGTGTCCCACTCGCACCGGCGGACCAACCGCCGCTGGAACCCCAACATCCAGACCGTGCGCGTACCGGCCGGTGGCGGCACGACGAAGCGGCTGAACGTGTGCACCTCGTGCATCAAGGCCGGCAAGGTCGTACGCGGCTAGCTGCTGCGCTGGCTGCTTCGCTTGCGCTCAGAGCTCCCGGCCGAAGGAGCGCACCCCCGGCTCGTCCCGGTAGTGGCCGAAGTCGGGGATCCGCTCGTACCCGGCCTTCCCGTACAGCGCGATCGCCTCGGGTTGCAGCACGCCCGTCTCCAGGATCGCGCGGGTGAGTCCCGCCTCCCGGGCCGAGTCTTCGAGCGCCCGCAGCAGCGCAAGGGCGATCCCCTGCCCGCGGGCGGCGGGTACGACGTACATGCGCTTGATCTCCGCGGCGCCGCCCGGGCCGGTACGCCAGCCGCCGCAGCCGACCGGCTCGCCGTCCCGGTACGCGACGAGAAACGCGCCCAGCGGTGGCTCGAACTGCTCCGGCGCTACCGGAGTGTCATCGCCGTTGCCGCCGTAGCGCCGCGCCAGATCGGCCAGTACCTCGCTGATGAGGCGCCGCGCCACGGCCGAACCGTACGGCACGCGCTGGAACTCGAGGTCGCTCATCTGAAGTGATCCCATCCCGCCGGTGCGTCGGTGTAGGGCGCCCCGTCGACGGTCACCCCTTCGCCTTCGCCGACGGTACCGATCACCATCCACTCGTCGGGAAGGCGGGTACCGGCGGGGAACGTCGCGGCCAGCGCGTGATCGTCGCCACCGGTCAGGATCCACGTGTACGGGTCGGCGCCGAGCGCACCGGCGGCGTCGCGCATCTGCGTCGATACCTCGAAAGCCTCTGTATGGACGTCGATGGCGACGGCGCTGGCCTTCGCCACGTGGCCCAGGTCGGCGAGGAGGCCGTCGGAAACATCGATCATGGCGGTGGCGCCGAGGTCGGCCGCGGCCGGCCCGGCCGGATATGGCACCTGCGGTCGCCGGTGCGCCTCCACCAGCAGCTTCGGTGACCGGAAGCCGCGCGAGAGCACGGCGTAGCCGGCCGCGGCGTACCCGATCCGGCCGCTGATCGCGACGACGTCGCCGGGGTGCGCGCCGCTGCGCAGCACGGGGTCCCGCCCGGCCAGGTCGCCGAGGGCGGTGACGGCGATGGTGATCAGCGGGGACGCGGACATGTCGCCGCCGACCACGGCCGCACCGACCGTGGCCGCCTCCGCCGAGATTCCGTCGGTCAACTCCTCGGCCCAGCGCAGTTCCAGGTCGGGCGGCGCGCAGAAGCCGACCAGCAGCGCGGTCGGCACCGCACCCATGGCCGCGATGTCGGCCAGGTTGGCCGCCGCGGCGCGGTGGCCGACGTCCTTCGCTGCCGACCAGTCGCGGCGGAAGTGCCGCCCCTCCACCAGGACGTCTGTCGATGCGACGACCCGGCAGTCGGGCGCCGCGACGATCGCCGCGTCATCGCCCGGGCCGAGCAGGCAGGCCGGGCCGCCGCGGAGCCGAGAGGTGACAGCGGCGATCAAGCCGAATTCCCCGTTACCGGCCATGCTCATCATGTGCTCCTGGGATAACATTCCGCGACGTCGTCATTGGTGAGAACTGAACATGGGGTAGTTTCACGTCAGCCCACCAGCTCAGGCGCATAGGGGGTCGTGCTGTGGTCCAGGCGTACATCCTCATCCAGACTGAGGTCGGCAAGGCGCGTGACGTGGCCACCGCGATCGGAGACATCTCCGGGGTCGTCCGGGTCGACGCGGTGACCGGCCCGTACGATGTCGTCGTGCTGACCGAGGCGCACAACGTCGACGAGCTGGGGAAGATGATCGTCAGCAAGGTCCAGCTCGTACCCGGCATCACGCGCACCCTCACCTGTTCGGTGGTGCGACTGTAGGTGGCCGATCCCGTCACCCGGTCGGCGGCCCGACTCGCTCTGCTGGCCGCGCTCCCTCTTGCCCTGCTCGCCGGGTTGCTCGCGTTCTGGCGGCTGGGCGGGTTCTCCGCCGCGGCTCCCGCGCCCTCGCCGATGCCCAGCGCCCCGGTGGCGATGCCGGAGCGCTCGCTGTCCACCGACGACGCGACGGCGTGCCTGGCCTTCATCGCGCACCTGCCCGACGACCTCCGCGGCCTGCCCGAGCGCCACGTCACCGCCGGCCCGGAGCAGAACGCGGCCTACGGCCAGCCGCCGATAACGGTCGGCTGCGGTGGGTGGCCGCTGCCGTCCGTGGCGCCCGGCACGACACTGTGGACACTCTCCGAGATCTGTTGGTACGCGGGCGAGAGCCAGGCCGGCAGCAGGACGTGGATCACGCTGGACCGGCGGATACCGATCGCGGTCACGGTGCCCGACAGCTATCAGGGGCAGGGCGACTGGGTACAGGAGTTCAGTGACCCGATCAGGGCGTGGATCCCGTCACTCGCGCACCCGCCGGCCCAGTGCCCGGCGCCCTCTACCGCACCTTCATGACGCGTTGCGTACCGTCTGACCGTTTCCCTGACCAGCGGAAACACTTGCCGATTCGTACTGGTGTTCGATAGCGTCGAGGGGTGAGCGAGCGCAGTCAGGACCGGCAACTCCGCGGCGCTCGCATGGCATACATCTCGGCGGTGCGGCGCCTGGACCACGCGCTCCAACGCTTCGACAACTCCGGGATCGCGATGGATCCCGGCCCGAAACCGGAGCCGCGGCCCTGGACGCCGGAGCAGTGGACGATCATCCGGTCGGTCGGGTTCGCGTTCCGGGAGGTCGTCGAGCGCCGCGAGGAGTGGGACGCGCTGCGCCGGGACTACTGGTCCCCCCACTGACCCGCCCTCGCCAGCGTTAATGCTCTCGCACCGCCGCCCGCAGCCGCGCAGCTTGCGGAGCGGCTCCAGCCAACGGTCCTCACAGACGGCCCGGAGTCGAGGGAGCGCAGCGACCGAGCGCAGGGCCGTCTACAGGGCGGCCTTCCGGGTGCGCGAGCAGCGCGAGCGGAGCGAGCGCCAGCGTATTAGTGCAGGCCGGTGCCGCGGCGCAGGGCGGTGCGGATCAGGCGCGAGACCAGCTTCGGGTACTCCAGGCCGGTGGCGGCCCACATCCGCGGGAACATCGACGTCGCGGTGAAGCCGGGCATCGTGTTGATCTCGTTCAGGTACACGTCGAGTTCGGGCGTGACGAAGAAGTCGACCCGGGCGAGGCCGGCGCAGTCCACGGCGGAGAAGGTACGGCAGGCGTACTCCTGGACCTGCCGGGTGACCCGGTCGGGCAGGCCGGCCGGGATGTCGTACTCGCACGAGTTGTCGAGGTACTTCGCCTCGAAGTCGTAGAACTCGTGGCCCTCGCGTACCCGTACCTCGGCGAGCAGCGAGGCCTCGGGCGCACCGCCGTACTCGCCCTCCAGTACCCCGCACTCCAGCTCACGGCCGATGATCGCCGCCTCGACCAGTACCTTCGGGTCCACCGCTCGGGCCGCGGCGATCGCCTCGTCGAGCCGCTCCCAGTCGGTCACCTTGCTGATCCCGTACGACGAACCGGCCCGGGCCGGCTTGACGAAGACCGGCAGGCCCAGCCGCTCCTTGTCCGCCTCGCTGAGCGTCGCGCCCGCGCGCAGCACCGCGTACGGGCCGACCGGAATACCCTCGGCCGCCGCGAGCTTCTTGGTGAACTCCTTGTCCATGGACGCGGCGGAGGCGAAGACGTTGGCACCCACGTACGGGATGCCGGCCATCTCCAGCAGTCCCTGGATCGTCCCGTCCTCGCCGTACGCGCCGTGCAGCGCGGGGAAGACCACGTCCACGTCGCCGAGCGCGCGGGCGCCATCGGCCGGTTCGAGGACCACCAGCCCGCGGGCACCCGGATCGCCGGAGAGGAGTACCGCCTCGCCCGAGCCCGCGGTGATCTCCGGCAGCCGCCGGCCATCGAGCGCCAGGGCCCCGGGGTCACCGTCGGTCAGCACCCACCGGCCGTCGCGCGTGATGCCGACCGGCACCGCCTCGAACTCGTCCGGGTCCAGGGCGGACAGCACGCTGCCGGCACTCAGGCAGGAGATGCCGTGCTCGGTGCTGCGCCCGCCGAAGACGATGGCGACGCGAATCTTCCGTGGGCTTGTCACCTCACGGACCTTACCCTGGGTAGCACATGTCCGCGTGGCGGCCGGAAGGGAACTACGGGCACCGATGCGCTCCACACTGTACGTGATCGACACCGGTAACGACGGCAAGCTGGCCACGATGGCCCGCCCGTACGGCGGTGGCCGGCTCGACGACGACCTGGCCGGGTTGCGCGAGGCCGGCGTCGACGTGCTGGTATCGGCGCTGACCGAGGACGAGTACCAGGAACTGGACCTGGTCGGCGAGCCGGCCGCGGCCCGCGAGGCCGGCCTGCGCTTCCTCCAGTTCCCGATCCTGGACGCCGAGATCCCGGACCCCGACGCGATGCCCGCCGCCCTCGACCTGACCGCCGCGCTCGCCGACGAGGTGGGCGCCGGCCGCTTCGTCGTCACGCACTGCCGGGCCGGGATCGGGCGCTGCTCGATGCTGGCCGGAGCGACCCTGATCCGGCTGGGCCACAGCCCACGCGAGGCGTGGCAACGCATCCGCGCCGCGCGCGGGCTCGCCGTGCCGGACAACGCCCGCCAGGAGCAGTGGCTGTACGACTTCGCCGCGGCGCTGCGCGGCTAGCTGCTCGCCCTGACCAGCCGCGCACCTCGTCTGGCTAGCCGCGCGCCTTGTCCAGTGCCTGGGTGATGTCGGCCACCACGTCGTCGGTGTCCTCGATGCCGCAGGACAGCCGCACCAGGCCCGGTGCGACCGGGTCGCCCCACTGCTCACGCCGGTCCGCGCTGGTGTGGGTACCGCCGAAGGAGGTTGCCGCCGTGACCAGCCGGGTAGCGGTGAGAAACCGTACGGCGTGCTCGGCGTCGGGCAGCGTGAACGTCACCACGCCGGGGATGCGGTGCATCTGCCGGGCGGCGACCTCGAAGCCCGGGTCGCCGGGCAGCCCGGGCCAGCGCACCCGGCTCACCTCGGGCCGGGCGGCGAGCGCGGTCGCGACCGCTGCCGCGCTTGCCGACTGCCGGGCCAGCCTGAGGTCCAATGTGGACAGAGAGCGGTGCGCGAGCCACGCCTCGAAGGGGCCTGGGATGGCGCCGGTACGGTTGCGCCAGGTACGGATCCGGGCGGCCAGATCGGGCGTGGTCACCACGTACCCGAGGAACAGGTCTGAGTGGCCGGTCAGTGCCTTGGTGCCCGAGGCCACGGAGAGGTCGGCGCCGAGCGCGAGCGGCCGCTGCCCGAGCGGGGTCGCCGTGGTGTTGTCGACCGCGACCAGGGCACCCGCCTCCCGGGCCGCGGCGGACAGGGCCGCCAGGTCGCAGACGTCCAGCCCCGGATTGGCCGGCGTCTCCAGCAGTACCAGCCGTACCCCGGCCATCGACGGGTACGGGCCGGCCGTCGGTACCTCCCGGACCGCTACCCCGAAGTCGGCGAGGGTCGCCTGGGCGAAGGCCCGCGTGTTGTAGTACCCGTCGGCGGGCAGCAGCACGGTGTCCCCGGAGCGCAGCAGCGCGAACAGGACCGCGGTGACGGCGGCCATGCCCGAGGAGAAGACCACGCACTCCCCGCCCTCCAACTCGCCGATCGCCGCCTCCAGGGCGCGCCACGTCGGGTTGTCGGTCCGCCCGTACCCGTTGGCCGCGGCCGCGGGACCCCGCCGCGGGTCGAGGTGGTACGGGGCGGCGAACACCGGGCCGGGCAGCATCGGGTCGCCGGGTACGGGCGCGGGAAGGCCCGCGTGTACGCACCTCGTCCCGTCGCCGTACTCCCCGGCCATCTACAGCGCCTCCGTCTTGGGTTCCCGGCTCATCAGCGCGGTGACCGCGACGCGCGGGTCGGCGCCCTCGTGGCAGACCCGCACCACCTGCTCGGTGATCGGCATCTCCACCCCGTGCGCCGCGCCCAGGTCCCGGATCGCGAGGCAGCTCTTCACGCCCTCGGCCGTGTATCTCGTGGCCGCCTGCGCCTGCTCCAGCGTCTCGCCCCGCCCCAGGTGCTCGCCGAACGTGTGGTTGCGCGACAGCGGCGACGAGCACGTGGCGACCAGATCGCCGAGGCCGGCCAGGCCGGCGAAGGTGAGCGGGTCGGCGCCCAGCCGTACGCCCAGCCGCGCGATCTCGGCCAGCCCGCGCGTGATGAGCGTGGCCTTGGTGTTGTCGCCGAAGCCCAGCGCGTCGGCCATCCCGTACGCGAGCGCGATCACGTTCTTCACCGCGCCACCCAACTCGCAGCCGACCACGTCGTCATTCGTGTACGGGCGGAAGTACGGGGTGGCGGCCGCCTTCTGCACCAGCGCGGCGCGCGCCTCGTCGACGCAGGCCACCACCGAAGCGGTCGGCTGCTCCGCCGCGATCTCCGGCGCCAGGTTGGGGCCGGTCAGCACGGTGACCTGGTCCGGCTGCACACCGGAGATCTCCATGATCACCTCGCTCATCCGCTTGCCGGTACCCAGTTCGATGCCCTTCATCAGGCTGACCAGGGTGGCGTCGCGGGCGATGAGCGGCGCCCACTCGATGAGGTTGGCGCGCAGCGTCTGCGAGGGTACGGCCAGCACGACGAGGTCCACGTCGGCGAGCGCCACCTCGGGATCGAGGGTCGCGTCGACGCGCTCGGGTAGCCGGGTACCCGTGAGGTAGTCCGGGTTGTGGCGGCGTTCCCGGATCCCGGCGACCACCTCGGGTCGGCGGGCGAGCAGCACCACGTCCGTACCGGCGTCGCCGAGCACCTTCGCGAACGTGGTACCCCAGGTTCCGGCACCCAGTACCGCGGCCCGCCTCACGGCAGCTCATCCCCCGCCGGTACCGGCTCGCCCCGGGCCTCGCTGAGCAGGTCGCGTACCGCCGCCATGATCTCCTCGGTGATCGCTTGCAGGTTGGCCGCGGTGGCCTGCGCGTCGGCCCACTTCGACAGGTCGACCGGGGGCCCGGCGAGCACCGTCACCGGGGTGCCCGGCAGCACGCGCATCTTGCGGGTACGCGGGTCGAACAGGCGCTGCGAACCCCACGTCACCAGCGGCACCACGGGCGCGCCGGTGGACAGGTACAGCCGGGCCACGCCGGTCTTGCCCCGCCCGGGCCACAGGTCGCCTTCCTTGGGCGTGGTGCCTTCCGGGTAGATGATGACGCCGTCGCCCGCCTTCAGCGCAGCCGCCGCCGCGTCGAGCGCCTTGGACGCGTCGGCGGTTCCCCGGTACACCGGGATCTGGCCCACCCAGCGGAGGAACGAGCCGAGCAGCGGAATCCGGAACAGGCTGGCCTTCGCGAGGTACTGGGGCCACCGCCCCGCCTCGTACACGTAGTGCGCGATGACCAGCGGATCGAACTCGGAGAGGTGGTTGGCCGCGAGGATCACCGCGCCCTCGCGCGGAATGTTCTCCGCGCCTCGCCACGTCCGCTTCGTCAGCACCAGCATCGTCGGCTTGATGGCGAAGACGGCGAATCGTCGCCAGAAACCGAGCCTTCGCCGCGCCACGTCCACTCCCACCTGCCGTTGCCGCCGCTCCCGCTGGCGGCGCTGCTTCGTGACCATACTGCCGTACCAAGGCGTCGGCGCCATAACGCCTGCGCTCGCTCCGCTCGCGCGGGCCTGGCGCCTGCGACGCGACCTCTTCCCTCGTCGCCGCCCATCGCTTCGCTCGGGACGCTCCTCGGTCCAGAGGCCGCCGGCGCCAGGCCGGGGTGGTTGCGCAGGCGGCGCCAGGCCGGGCGCGGGGCCAGCGTTGACGTGGGAGAAAATGCGGTGTGCGGGCCTGGACTGTGGTGGTACCCGTCAAGCGGCTCGCGGGCGGGAAGAGCCGGTTGCGCGGCGCGCTGCCGGCGGTACCCCATGAAGACCTCGCACTCGCGCTGGTGCTGGACACGGTCGCCGCGGCGGTGGATTGCCCCGCCGTTGAGGCGGTGCTCGTCGTGACCGACGACCCGGCGGTGCGCGAGCCCGCGGTCGCGCTCGGCGCGAAGGTGATTCCGGACGCCCCGGGCGGCGGCCTCAATCCGGCCTTCCGGCACGGCGCCGCGATGGCGGCCGGGCGGGCCGTGGTGGCGCTCGCCGGTGACCTGCCGGCGCTGTGCGCGCAGGAGTTGGGGGCGGCGCTGTCCGCGGCGCCGCTCGCGGCCGTGCGGGGCTTCGTTCCAGACGCGGCGGGTACGGGCACCACGCTGCTGGCCGCGCCGCCGGGCGTACCGCTGGATCCCCGCTTCGGTCCGGGCTCGGCGGCCGCGCACGCCGCCTCGGGTGCGCTCGCGCTCACCGGTGGGTGGCCCACGCTGCGCCAGGACGTTGACGTGCCGGAGGACCTGAGTGCCGCGATCCGGCTGGGCGTTGGAGCGCATACCGCGGCCTTGCTGAAAGTAAGCTGATGGGCATGCAGGGCACCGTGGCGAATTTCGACGCCGAGCGGCGCTGCGGCAGCGTGCTGCTCGACGATGGCACTCCGCTCGAGTTTGACGCCGACGCCTTCGACGCATCTGGATTGCGGCTGCTGCGACTCGGGCAGCGGGTGCGCCTGGAGCAACGGGACGGGCGCATCAATATACTCAAGCTCGTCACTATGTAGCGACCGGCGCAAGTCGCACACTTTTCACGAAGGCCATTTCACGTTCGCCGTTCACCCGCCATTATGGGCGGGTGAGTACCGAATCGCCGCGCCGCAACCCGCCTCGCCAGCGCCGCGCCACCCACGCCCACGCCCACGAGCAACCCGCCGCCGAACTCATACCCGTATCGGCATCAGGCAACGGTGGCGGCAAACCTGGCCGCGCGCCCGCTCCGGGCGCCAAGCCGACGGCGTCTGAGGGCTCACCGCAGCCGCCGGACAGCGACAGCGCCGCCGACTCACCGCCGCCCTCGCACCCGCTCCCCAGCGTGGAGCAGGCGCTGCCCGAGGACCGGTACCTCAACCGGGAGCTGTCCTGGCTCGACTTCAACGCGCGGGTACTCAGCCTCGCGGAGAACCCGGAGACGCCGCTGCTGGAGCGCGCCAAGTTCCTCGCCATCTTCGCGAGCAACCTGGACGAGTTCTACATGGTGCGGGTCGCCGGCCTGAAGCGCCGCCTGCAGATGGGTATACCGGTGCGCAGCGCCGACGGCCTGTCCGCGCGGGAACAGCTGGAGCTGATCGCGGAGCGCAGTGCCGAACTGGTGGCCCGGCACGCGCACTGCTTCATCCACGACGTGCAGCCGGCGCTGGCGGCGGAGGGCGTCCAGATCGTGCGCTGGGCCGACCTCGACCCGGCCGAGCGGGACCGGCTGCGGGACTACTTCCGCGACCAGGTCTTCCCGGTACTCACCCCGCTGGCGGTAGACCCCGCGCACCCGTTCCCGTACATCTCGGGGCTCTCGCTCAACCTCGCCGTGCTGGTACGCGATCCCGACGGCGGGCCGGAGCTGTTCGCCCGCGTCAAGGTGCCCAACAACGTGCCACGGCTGGTACGCGTCACGGTCTCCGGGCGCACCACCCGCTTCCTGCCGCTAGAGGAACTCATCGCGGCGCACCTGGGCCAGCTCTTCTCCGGCATGCAGATCGTGGAGCAGCACCTGTTCCGGGTGACCCGCAACGCGGAAGTCGAGGTGGAGGAGGACCGCGACGAGGATCTGCTCCAGGCGCTGGAACGGGAACTGGCGCGGCGCCGGTTCGGTCCGCCGGTACGGCTGGAGGTCGCCTCCTCCGTCTCCGACCACGTACTCGAACTGCTCGTCCGCGAACTCGACATGGACAGCCACGACGTACTGCGGGTTCCGGGCGTGCTCGACCTCTCGGCGCTGTGGCAGGTCTACGAGGAAGTGGACCGGCCGGACCTGAAGGACCGCCCTTTCGTACCCGCCACCCACCCGCGCTTCGCGGAGGGTGAGACGCCGCGCAGCGTCTTCGCGACCCTGCGGGACGGCGACATCCTGGTGCACCACCCGTACCACTCGTTCTCAACGAGCGTGCAGCGCTTCATCGAGCAGGCGGCGGCCGACCCGAACGTGTTGGCCATCAAGCAGACCCTGTACCGCACCTCCGGCGACTCGCCCGTGGTGGACGCGCTCATCGACGCCGCCGAGGCGGGCAAGCAGGTGGTGGTGATCGTGGAGATCAAGGCACGCTTCGACGAGGTGGCGAACATCGGCTGGGCGCGCAAGCTGGAGCGCGCCGGCTGCCACGTCGTCTACGGCCTCGTCGGGTTGAAGACGCACTGCAAGACAGCGCTCGTGGTGCGCCAGGAAGGCAACCACATCCGCCGGTACGCGCACATCGGCACGGGCAACTACCACCCGAAGACCGCGCGCCTCTACGAGGACCTCGGGCTCCTGACGGCCGACCCCGAGGTGGGTGCCGACCTCACCGACCTGTTCAACGTGTTGACCGGATACAGCCGCCAGACCGCGTACCGGCGGCTGCTGGTAGCACCGCACGGGGTGCGCAGCGGAATCGTCGAGCGCATCGAGCGGGAGGCCAAGCTGGCGGCGGACGGGCAGCCTACCCTCATCCAGTTCAAGCTCAACGCGCTCGTCGACGAGGAGGTCATCGACGCGCTGTACCGCGCGTCCCAGGCGGGCGTACGGATCGACCTGGTGGTGCGAAGCATCTGTACGCTGCGCCCCGGCGTCCCGGGGCTCTCCGAGAACATCCGGGTCCGCTCCATCGTC